>CAJUFJ010000012.1 GCA_910585815.1 uncultured Oscillospiraceae bacterium
TCCTGGGAGGCGCCGTTGGTCATGGTGTCCATCACCACCTCCTCGGCGGCCCGGCCGCCCATGGAGACGGCGATCTTGGCCATCAGTTCCTCCCTGGTGCGCAGGTTGGTCTTGTCCTCCTCGGGCATGAGCAGGGTGTAGCCCAGGGACCCTTCCGTGTGGGGGACGATGGTGATTTTCTGCACCGGCTCGGCGTTCTTCTGCTTGTAGGCCACCATGGCGTGGCCCACCTCGTGGTAGGCCACCAGCTTGCGCTCCAGCTCGGTGAGCACCGAGTTTTTCTTCTCGCTGCCGGCGATGACGAACTCAAAGGAGGCCAGCAGGTCCTCCTGGTTGACGGCCCGGCGGCCGTGGCGCACCGCCCGCAGGGCGGCCTCGTTCACCAGGTTGGCCAGGTCGGCGCCCACAGTGCCGGCGGTGGCCAGGGCAATCTTCTTCAAATCCACGTCCTCGCTGAGACGGATGTTCCGGGTGTGGACCTGGAGGGTGGACAGACGTCCCGCCAGGTTGGGCCGGTCGATGGTGATGCGCCGGTCGAAGCGGCCGGGGCGGAGGAGGGCCTTGTCCAGCACCTCGGGCCGGTTGGTAGCTCCCAGGACGATGACGCCCTTGCCGGGGTCGAAGCCGTCCAGCTCGGCCAGCAGCTGGTTCAGGGTCTGCTCCCGCTCGTCGTTGCCGCCCATGCGGTTGTCACGGGACTTGCCGATGGTGTCGATCTCGTCGATGAAGATGATACAGGGGGCCATCTTGCTGGCCTCTTTAAAGAGGTCCCGCACACGGGACGCGCCCACACCCACGAACATCTCCACAAAGTCGGAGCCGCTGATGGAGAAGAAGGGCACCCCCGCCTCTCCGGCCACCGCCTTTGCCAGCAGAGTCTTGCCGGTGCCCGGAGGGCCCACCAGCAGCGCGCCCTTGGGCAGCTTGGCGCCGATCTCGGTGTACTTCTGGGGGTTGTGGAGGATGTCAATGATCTCCTCTAGGCTCTCCTTGGCCTCGTCCTGACCGGCCACGTCCCTAAAGGTGACGCCGGTCTTTTTCTCCACATAGACCTTGGCGTTGGCCTTGCCCACGCCGCCGATGCCGCCCATGCCCCCCTTGCCGCCGATGCCCCGCATGAGGAAGACCATGGCTCCCACCATAATCACCAGGGGCAGAATGGTGGTGAGGAACAGGTAGAGGATCTGGGAGGAGTTATCCACCGGTTCGGTCCAGCGGCGGACATTGTGCTCCTCCAGCAGGGATTCCAGCTCCAGGTCGGCGATGGGGAGCGGGGTGGTGACATACTCGGTCTCCCGGTTGTTCTGGAGGGGCACCCAGGCAAACATGTTGTTCCCCTGGTGTCTCTCCTCATCCTCCGGGATGTAGGACAGGGCCTCCTCCTCCGCCCCCTCCTTGAGGGCGATGGTGAACAGGCTGCTCTCCAGATTGACGGACTCCACCAAATCCGCCGCTATCCACTGCTTGAAGACGGAGTAGTCCACCTGCACCTGATTGGAGCTGTTGTAGGAGCTGGTGCAGCTGCGGAAGATCAGCGTGAGAAACAGCGCCCACAGAATCAGCGAAATCAGGCCAAAGGTATTCTTTTTGTTATTTCCTTTATCTGGTTTCAAAGGAGCGTACCTCCAATTTTCTGCATGATACAAAACAGGTCAGAGGGTATCATACCACAGTTGCGGAATAAAAACAAGAAAATACCGTGTAAACTTCCGGTGAATTTTCTGTGACTTGAAGACTTCCTCCGCTGACAGCCTACAAAAGGCTCCCTCCCCGAGGGAGCTGTCAGCCGCAGGCTGACTGAGGGAGTCCCCAAGGACCCCGCAGACCTCCGGAGGACTCCCTCCGTCACGGCCGTGCCACCTTCCTCTAAGAGGGAGGCTTTTGGCCCCCGGCCGTTCACAATTTATTTACTCATTCAATTACCCTGGGTTTTCGTAAAATCCCACTTCCCTCCAGCGGGTAAATGTGGTAGAATGTATTTTGTATGTGATTTCGACACCGGAAGGACTGGATATCTATGAACAAACGCCCCCCGCTGCGCCGCTCCGCCCCTGTGGAGCAGGAGAACGACGGCATTATCGAGGGCCGCAACGCAGTCACCGAGGCCCTGCGGGCCGGGGTGACCATCGACAAAATCTTTATCGCCAAGGGGGAGACCGACGCCGCCCTGGGGCATATCGCCTCCGCCGCCCGGGAGAAGGGCATCGTGGTGGTAGACGCCGACCGGCGCAAGCTGGACAACATGAGCCGCACCCACTCCCACCAGGGCGTGATCGCCCAGGCCGCCGTCCGGGAGTATGCCAGTGTGGACGACATCCTCAATGCCGCCCGGGAAAAGGGGGAAAAGCCCCTCATCGTGGTGTGCGACGAGCTCAGCGACCCACACAACCTGGGGGCGGTCATCCGTACCGCCGACGCCGCCGGGGCCCACGGAGTGATTATCCCCAAGCGCCGGTCCGCCGGCCTCACCGCCATCGTGGGCAAGACCTCCGCCGGGGCGGTGGCCCACGTCCCCGTAGCCCGGGTGCCCAACCTGCCCGCCCTGCTCAAAGAACTGAAGGAGGAGGGGGTCTGGGTCTTCGGGGCCACCATGGGAGGCAGCACCCCCCTGTACAAGGCCGACCTGAAGGGGCCCGCCGCCATCGTCATCGGCAGCGAGGGCTCCGGCCTGGGCCGGCTGGTGGAGGAGACCTGCGACTTCACCGTGTCCATCCCCATGTTCGGCAAAATTAACTCCCTCAACGCATCCGCCGCTGCGGCCGTGCTGCTGTATGAGGCGGTAAGACAGAGAATGAACTGACCAAGGAGTCCCTTCCATGAGCGACCGAGACGACAAATTGAATAAAGGCGAGCTGATCGACATTAAGTCGCTTATCGGGAACGCCGACGGCGGGGACTTTTCCCTGGACGACATTCTGGCCGAGTACGGCCATCCGCCCCAGGAGGCGCCCGCTGAGCCGGAGGAGGCCCCCGGCGGGCAGGAGGAGCGGTTCAACACCATCGACCTGTCCACCATCCCCAGGCCCCAGACCGTGCCCAGGCCCAAGGCCGCCGCCCGGTCGGGGGGGAATGTGGTCTCCTTCCCCGGCGGACGGGCCGTCCAGCCCCCGGAGGAGCCCGGTGAGCCGCCCCCTCCGCCGGAGGAAGCGGAGGACCTCCCCCCGGCGGAGGAGGCCCGGATCACCCCCTTTCCCAGGAAGCGGAACAGGCTGTCCGCCCTGGTACACGACCTGAACCAGCGCGCCGACGACTACGCCGAGCACATGTTTGAGGAGGACGAGTCCATCGACAAGGCGGAGGTCCGCCGCCTGGAGCGCCTGATCCCCGGCACCGACCGGGAGGAGCTGGACGACGAGCCCCCCTCCCGCCAATGGCGGCGGCCCAAGCGGCAGGAGCCCCCGCCCCCCGACACGCCCCCCCAGGAGCTGGCCCGGCGGTATGGCAAGGGCCTGAAGTGGATGCGCACCCGGGTGCTGCTTATCTTCCTGCTGGCCGTCCTGGCTCTGGTCCAGACCCTGGCCCCCGCCGCCGGGCTGATCTGGCCCGCCCCCCTGGACCAGCCCGCAGCCCAGTGCGCCCTCTCCTCCGGCCTGCTGGGGCTGGGCGTGCTGCTGTCCCTGGATGTGCTCCTCACCGGCCTGGCCCGGGCCTGCTTTTTAAAGTTCGGCATGGACACCATGGCCGCCCTGGCCTGTGTCCTCACCCTGGCCGACGGCCTCCAGCTGGCCGCCTCTGCGGAGCCCCAGCGTCTGCCCTACACCCTGGTCTGTCTGGCCGGGCTGTTCTTCCTGGTCCACGGCGCTTACCACAACCGCTGTGCCCTGCGCCTGTCCTGCCGCACCGCCGCCTCCTCCGCCACCCCCTACCGGATTACCCTGGACCCGGGCCGGTGGAGCGACAAGGACACCTATGCCAAGTGGTCCGGCTCCCAGGAGGGCTTCGGCAGCCAGATCCAGACCGACGACGGCGCACAGCGCATTTTCCGTCGCTTCTGCCCCCTGCTTGTCCTCGGGGATGTCCTCTTTGCCCTGATGGCCTCCACCGGCGGGGGCCATCCCGAGCGGCTGGTGTGGGCCCTGTCCGCCCTGTTCACCGCCACCACCGCCTTCGGCGGCACCCTGGCCTACGGCCGGGCCTTTCACAAGGTAATCCGGCGGCTGTCCCCCAGCGGGGCCGCTCTGGCGGGCTGGCCGGGCATCTCCGCCTCCCGCAGCGGCAACTGCGTCCTTATCACCGACGGCGACCTCTTTCCCCCGGGCTATGTGGAGCTCAACGGCTTTAAGGTCACCCCCGACTTCCCCGCCGAGCGGATAGTGGCCTACACCGCCACCCTCATCCGGGACTCGGGCAGCGGCCTGACCACCCTGTTCCACAACCAGCTGCGGACCCTGGGCGGGCTGATGCGCAGCGCCGACAACCTCCAGTGCCACGAGGGGGGCGGCCTGTCGGCCAACATCCGGGGCGACCAGGTGCTGGTGGGCTCCGCCGCCTTTATGAAGCTGATGGAGGTCCGCCTGCCCCAGGGGCTGAACGTGAAACACGCCGTCTTCTGTGCCGTAGATGGCCAGCTGGCAGGCATCTTCGCCCTGAACTACATCCTGCCCGACACCGTCTTTCCCGCGCTGGAGTCCCTGATGCTGGAGAAGGTGGAGCCGGTGCTGGCCACCCGGGACTTCAACCTGATCCCCGCCATGCTCCAGCAGCGGTTCCGGCTGGCCGCCGACAAGATGGCCTTTCCCACGGTGGAGCGCCGGCGGGAGCTGTCCGACCCGGAGCAGAGCCACGAGGACGGCATCCTCACCGCCCTGCTGTGCCGGGAGGGGCTGCTCCCCTTTGCCGAGGCCATCACCGCCGCCAAGCGGCTGCGCTGGGCCGCCCGGCTGGGCGCGGCGCTGTGCTGTGCCGGCTCTCTGCTGGGGATGGCCCTGGCCGCCTACCTCACCTCGGTGGGGGCCTACACCTCCCTGTCCCCCCTGAATCTCCTTATTTACATGCTCACCTGGCTCGTCCCCGTGTGGTTCTTGTCCGGGTGGGTCCACCGCTTTTAGACATGAAAATTCCCCGGCCGCGGCCGGGGAATTTTTGTGCTTTATTTGTGCCTTAATAGGTCAGCACCCGGTGGATAATCTCCGCCATGTCCACCCGGGTCAGGGGCTGGGTGGGGCTGAGACGGCCGCCGGAGGTGGGCAGGTAGCCCCGCTGGACGGCGAAGGACATCGCCCCCTGGGCATAGCCCGCAACGCTGCCGCTGTCGCTGTAGCCGGCCAAGGCGCTGGCGTAGCCGTCGTTGGCGCTCCAGCCCACTGTCCTCATGGCCCGCTGGACCATACAGATGGCGTCCTGCCGGGTGAGGGCGGTGTCAGGGGAGAAATAGCCCCCGCCCACGCCGCTGACGACGCCCCGAGCATACAGGGTATTCACCGCCTCGGCGTAGTAGGCGCCGGAGGGCACGTCATAGAAGACGTTGGAGCTGCCGCTGGGGCTCAGCTCGAAGGCCTGGTAGACCATCCGGGCGAAGTCGCCCCGGCGGATGTGGCTCTCGGGCCCGTACTGGCCTTGGTTCAGGCCCCGGGTAATGTTGTGGTCATAGAGGAAGTCCACCGCCGCCTGTTGGGCCTGGCTGTAGCCGTTCATGTCGTTGAAGTAGGTGGAGCCGTAGCCCGGTGAGACGGTGATAATCACCTCCCCCTCGAAGGTGGAGCCGTTGGAGTTGGTGCCGGTGTAAGGGATGGACACCGTGCCGCTGTACCCCGCCCGGGGCACAAAGCTCAAGTCAGAGATCAGCGGACTGCCGCTGACCCGGTAGCTGGTGCCGGTGCTGGCCTGGCGGCCGTACTTGGTGGGGCTGACGTACTGGTAGTACAGGTAGCCCGCGCTGCTGGAGGGCATGGCGTCAAACTTGACGGAGCTGAGGGTGTAGCCCCTGCGGCCCAGGTCGCCGCCGTTCAGCTGCACCGGCGCGGTGCGGGTGGAGTAGCTGGCAGTGGCATCGGCCGGGGCCCGCTCCACGTCGATCTCCACCGTCCCCTCGAAGGTTCCCCCTCCGCTGGCGGCGGTGGCCTTAAAGCCGATGTAAACCGTGCCGGTGTAGCCGCTGGCGGGGACGAAGGCCACCCGGTCCAGGTCGCTGGCCGAGATGGAGGTGTTGGAGCTGATCCGCGTGCCCTGGCTGGAGCTGGAACGGTAGTTGCGGTACAGCCAACCCTGGCTGCTGCTGGGGATGTCGAAGCGGACCGAGCTCACATCCCGGTCGGTCTCCCACCGGGACAGGTCGTCGAAGTCGTCCCGGTCGAAGACTGCGGCAGAGCTGGAGTTTGCGGTGTAGTGGATGCTCTCCCGGCTGCCGCTGCCGGAGCCGTTGGACGAGACGGTGACGACGCCGTTAAAGGTCATCCCGCTGGTGGAGCGGCCCACAAAGGGGATATTCACCGAACCGGAAAAGCTGTTGGAGGCCCGGAAGGACAGATTGTCGATGCGGGGGGAGCTGCTGCCGTTGTAGTAGCGGGTATTGGTCCGGGCCGTGCTGTTGTTGTAGTACAGGGTGCCGTCTGAGCCGCTGGGCAGGCTCTGGAACTCCACATAGTTCAGGCTGGAGCCGGTCAGGTCCCGGCACAGGCGGTTGAAGTGGGTGTCGTCAAAGCTTACCGAGCGGCCGGGCGCGCAGGTGTACAGCACATCCCCGGAGCTGGAGCCCCCCCGCACGTTCACCAGCACATCGCCGGAGAAGACGTCGCCGTTGATGGTCTGGGCGGTGAAGGGAATCTTCACCGTGCCCACAAAGTCCTCCGCCGGGACAAAGGCCAGGCGGTCGATGCGGGGGCTGCGGGTGCCGTAGTAGTAGGGGGTGCCGGTTGTGACTTGGGCTCCGGTGTTGGAGGCGGAGCGGTAGTCGTAGTACAGCACGCCCTGGCTGGCGGAGGGCAGCGCGTCGAAGGTGAGGTGGTTGATGGTCTGGTAGTCGTCCATGCGCTCCTGACAGTAGTCGTTAAAATCCCTGTCGTCGAAGTAGACCACAGCCCCCTGGGAGGTCTCATAGCTTACACCGCCGATGGCCACGCTAGTGTCCTCCCCCACGTTGATGTTCACCTGGCCGGCGTAGGAGGCGCCGGGGGTGCCTGTGCTGCGGGCGGTATAGTAGACGGTAACGGGCCCGGTGTAGCCCGGGGCGGGGACAAACCAGATATCACCCAGGCTGCGCAGGCTGTACTGGGCGGTGGTGGAGACGATGCTGCCATAGCTGCCCGAATTGCTGTAGTTGGTATACAGGGTGCCCTGGCGCGTGGGGGGCTGGGCGAACACCACGTGGCTCAGGCGGGCGCCGGTGCGCTCCTTACACACCCGGTCAAACTCGTTGGCGTCAAACTGGACGGCGGTGTTGTACTTGGTATTGATGGCAATTCCGGCGCTGCTGCCGGTCTCGGAGGTCACCTCCAGGATGATGGCGCAGTTATAGGTTGTGCCCTCTGAGGTGAGGGCCATGTACTTGATAATCACCTGGCCGCCCATAAAGTCGGGTTTGGCCACAAAGGTGATATCCTCCAGGTCCCGCTGGCCGCTGCGGGGGTTGCGGTAGTAGGTGTCCCGGCTCGCCACGCCGGCCCCGGGCTCGGCGTCGGAGCTGTAGCGGTAAAAGAGGGTGCCCTGGTCGGTGGGGACGTTCAGGCCGCTCACGCTGACCACCTTGCCGCCCAGCTGGCTGCTGAAGTCGGAATGCAGCTTGCTGAAGGGCAGGGCCTCGCCGCTTTTCAGCTCGGTTTTGTACTCAATGGTGGTGCTGGGGTCGGCAATCACCTTGATGGGGATGTTTGCCTTGTATTTTTTGCTGTTGTCGCTGACCACCACGGTGGTTTCGCCCACCTGGATGCCCTTTACCTTATTTCCGCCGGTGACCATTGCGATATAGTTGTCGTTGGCGGTGTAGGTGATGCCCTTGGCGGCGCCATAGGCCGTTGCCGGCCAGAGCTCTTTCTCCTCGTTCTCCATCACCTCGATGGGCTCGGTGCTCACGTCGATGCCGCTGACCTCAACCGAGACCTCCTCTGTACGGCGGGAGCCTTGTCCGTCACCTATGTAGGCGTAAATCAAGACCTTGCCGGGCTTTCTGCCGGAAACAGTACAGATTGTGCCGTTGCTCCTGGGGTTCAGAAGAACAATCTCGCTGTTCGCGCCGTATTCGCCCCACTCTCCGTCCACAAAGTCCTGGACCTTCCACTGGACCTGCGAATTGCCGGTGACGTTGACTTTAATCTCCGCTGTGCTCGTGTTGGTGGGCTCGATGATAAAGGGGCCCTTGTTGACAAGGGTGATGGTATCGGGAGTGGTGGTGGCCGCTGTGACAGTGACCGTTGCCGTTCCTGAATACTCCGTGCCGCTGTATGTACACTTGGCAGTAATTGTGGCAGTCCCAGCGGCTACACCGGTTACTTGTCCACTACTATTATCCACTGTGGCCTTGTCCGTGGCACTGCTTTCCCATGTGAAAGTCGGCTGACTCGTCACTGCCGTGCCGCCGTCCTTCAGCACGGCGGTAGCCGTTGCTTTCTCTCCTGCTTTTATGCTGTTTGGACTTAACGATACTTCAACTGTAATCGTCCCCCGCGGCTGAACAGCCCGGTCCCCTTCCACCGCAAATGCCGTCGGGACCAGCGTCATGCACATGGCAAGGGTCAGGAGAACCGCCAACCACCGGCGGGCAGAAAAAGTCTTTCGCATACTAAACACTCCTTTGGTGTCAGGGTTGGAATGGGGCGGCGGGAGCGGGCCCACAGCCCGCTCCCGTGGGGGAAATTAGCCTCCTAGTCTTGTCGTACTTTTGATTTCCAAAGTCGCAGACCTGCCTATTATCTCCTCCCGTCCTTGTGCATCTACCTTGATAACTTGAAGTTGATAACTTCTCGTAACCATTCCAGAGGCACCTGTTGTCTCACCAATTTTTGCCAATCTGCAAACTATAGAGCCTTCCATTGGAATCCGGTCAGAGTTAGAGAGGGAGCCCCTGCTTACAAACGAAAATTGTTGGCCCTCGCTCATGTTGCTGTAGGTAAGCGAAATTGTGGTTGACACATACTTTACTGTGTCTGTGGCTATAACTGTAACACCACCCTTTGTTACATAGTCAACAATATCAATACAGGGATCATCTGTGCCAGTATGACCACAACCTTGGTGTACAGGCAATGCTGTAGTGGATAAACGATCTTCCACCCAATATAACTCTTTGTCGAACTGGATGGTTACAGTACCATTAAATTTATTCGTAGTTGTTTTATGATTAATGGAACCGCCTGCACTGATAGCTTTCGGGGCCGCCTGGTCTGGGATAACTATGTTGTCTCTCCCCTTAAAGGTATAACTGGATGTGATATCTGAGCTGGAGGGATGGCGGCCCGTAACCAGAATTGTATAGGGGGTATTCGGTATCAGCTCACCAGCAGCAATATTTTTAGCAGTAATATCCGCCGGAGTGTTTTTCTCTGTCATAAAGTCATTGCCGCCGCCGCTGGGGCTGTTTTGGTTGCGCGATTGGATCAAATCCCGTACGAGCGCCTTGACCGAATCACTGGCATAGACATCAAACACAGAATAACCATCCAATTTGATGTCACCATCATTGCCGGCCTGGGAATGGTCATACGTTGTAAGTATGGCCTGAAGAAGCGTCATATTCTTTTCTACCGGTTTACTATCTTCAATGACTGTGTACTTCTTATAAAACTCTGGAATCGTTACACCCGTTGCTTTATTAGATTCCAGCTCCCACTTCAGCATATTATTTGCAGAAATATTGTAGGAGGTCCAAATTGCATAGTCAAGATCGCCAGGAACATTCTGTGTATTGGCATTAACGTGACCAGCACCCACATCATAAAGCATAATCTGTGGTTTGTTCACATTGGTTGTCTTAAATTTGTAGCAATACACCTCAGAATATTCCTGTGCCGCACCCTGCACCACAAAATAAGCAAAATATTCTTTCTCGGGTTGCAGAGGCGTTTTATTGGCCTCATTAAGTGTCAGCTCAAAGTTGGAGCCACCGCCGGGATAGTCGATCACACCAGTATGAATCTTGGAATTACCAGCATACTCTGTCCGCTGATAAATACTCAGTTTCGTCGGCGCAATCACCGTATAGCCCATATCCTCGGGCGCGCCTCCCTGGGGCGGTTTACCCCCGCCTTCTCCATCGTTACCATCAACCTCAGGCCAAGCCAGTTGATTATTATATGTTTTGCCACCTTTCTCAATAGTAGTGGTAATTTCTCCCACTGGCGCAATTACATAATAGATCTTGCCGGCCCGGTCCAGGCCCAGGTTGATAGTCGCAAAAGTGTCACCAATGTTGTCGTCAAGAAACTCGGGCTTGCTTGTGGCAAACTCCGGCAGCTGGGTATCGGTAAACAGCTGACGAATCCGCAGATATTCGGTATCCTGGGGAGACAGGCCGATAGAGGCAATGCCGCTGTTCGTCAGGCCCAGCTCCTTGTACTGCTCCCACAAATCCATTTTTAAGCCCGTGCCCAAAGTATACAGGGAGTTGGACAGACCGGCGGCCACATAGACGTCGAAGGAAATCTGACCGTTCCAGGTCCCGCGGTTTTCGCTTCCCACCATCTCGGTCAGCTCAATGGAAAACTCGTAGGAGTAGTTTTCGCTCAACCGGTTCAGCGGGGGGAATTTGTTGCTTTCCAGCTTGTTAAAGTGCCGGTTTACCGCTTTACCTGCCAAATTGCCGTTCTCAGGGTTCGGGTTCACCTCGCCGCTGTTGCCAAGATATATCCAGCCTTTGTCGTCAATATTTCGATTTTGGCTGTCCAGCAGATAATCTTTCCCGCCTCCGTCAGCTGCTTTCTTTAAGTCCGCAGTAACCGGCTTGACAGTGTAGCCGTCGCTCCCGATCTCTACGATACGGTAGTACAGGTCGTACTTGACAATGGTGTCCGACCACAGATATATGTCGTAGCTGTTTCTCAGGTCCACCTTTTCCGTCGCCTGAGGGGACATACGGAAGCTCAGGTCCACAAAGGTGGCCAAGTCTTTCTCACCATTGCTGTTTTTCTTCGTTCTGATTGGTGCGTCCGACGCGCCCACACCGGGGTTGGACAGGTTCACCTGGGCGAACACAGTAGTAAACTTGGGGATATTGTGCCCGCCGTCAGCCATGTTGGTGTAGTCCACCGTGCCGGGGACCATGGGGTTCTGCCCATTAGAGGTATCGGTAATGCCGCTCAGCTGGAAGTAGTAGGTGCCGCCGCTGGACATCTGAAGACCAGCCTTGGGGAAGGTGAGCAGCATCTTGCCGTCCTTCATTTCCACCTTGGCCTTGGTTAAGTCGATGACCCAGTCAGAAGAATCGCCATCCAGCAGATACTTGGTCTTCACCGGCTGAGGCCGGCCGCTGCCGGTGTCCTGATACATTTTGATTGAGGCATTCAGCACCCCGGCCAGGGGATTGTTGCCGCCGTTCTCGATGGCGTTGTACAACTCCACCCAGCTCTTGCTCTCAGCGGTGGCGGTGGAGCGCACCGCCTCGCTGAACTCCAGAATGATATCGGTACTGGGCAGGGGGTTCTGAGTATTGTCCCGGCCGGAGTAGTCGGAGAAGTACTGCTTCACCACCGGGGGCTCCTTGTCCAGGGTGTAAATGGTAATCATTTTCACCGTCTCGGAGTAATTCCGGTTGGGGCCGGCGTTGTCCTTGGCCAGGTAGTAGAAGTCGTAGGCCTTTTCCGGCTGGAGGCCGGTCACGTTAATGGTGGCCTGGGCGTTGGCCTGCACCGTCACCTGTCCCTTCTGGAGACAGTTCATGCCGTTGGCCACCTGGAGCTTGGCAAAATCGCTGTCCAGCTTGGCCCGCTTCTGGTCCTCGGTGTTCTGGTCGGTGTCCTGATTATTGGGCTTGGGGTAGTCGACGCCCGACTCCACCACGGCCCAGTAGATGGTGCCGGCCTCATTGATGCTGGCGCTCAGCCGCACCGAGTTGGCCAGGAACTCGTTCACGTCCGGCCCGGTCACAAACACAGGGGGCGTCACGTCCATGGTGGTGAACTGGAGCGAGATAATCTCCGAGCTGTTGACGCCGTCCACATCGGTGAGCCACAGGTACAGGGTGTAGTCCTTCAGCTCCTCCAGCCGACGGCTGACCATGAAGGGCTCCTCCTTGTTCTTCTCCAGGTCCACGATGCCGTAGCCCAGGTTGTTGGTTACGGCGTTGGACTTCATGTCGTTGACGGTGGGGGCCTGGGCGCTGCGGGGCAGCACGGCATAGTACATCTTACAGGTCTTGGTGGGCATCACCGTCACCTGGGCCTCCGTGTCGGTAATCATGGACATGTAGGGGTAGCCCTGAGCGAAAGCGGGGACGCTGTTGTCCGGTGTGGTGAAGGAGACCACCTTCACCGGGCTGGTCCGGCCCTGCTCATCCCGCAGCAGCGCGGACAGGTAGTAGGACCCGGCCACCGTCAGGCCGGTGACCTGTGCGTTAACCACAGTGCCGCCGGTGGGCGCGGCCACAGAGCCGCCCTGGATGGCCTTGGAGCCGTAGGTGGGCGGGGAAATCAGGGCCTCCTCGCCGATGGAGCCGTCGCTGATGCTGCTCACGGCCCAGAAAATGGTGCCCTTCTTGTTGCCGGAGAAGTCCGCCCGGAAGCCGGTGGGGGCGATATCCTTGGCCGCCGGATAGCCGGACAGCAGCCGCGGGTCGGTAGAGCCCTCCTCGGCGTCGGTGTGGTCCATGATGATGCCGCCGATGCTGGCGTCCAGACCGGGCCGGATGTAAATTTCGTCGGGCAGCATGGTCACCACGCTACCGGGGGCGTTGATGTTCAGCTTGCCGATGTCGCCCTCACCGATCACGTTGGTGGCCACATCCAGGTTCAGCTCCTCCACCTTGGCGTTGCGGTCGATCTGGACGGTGGAGTTGGTGGCGGACTCGTCCACTGTAAGCTTCTTCACCGAGCCCTTGGCCACCTGAACGGTAGAGTCGGGGCTCTTGTTCACAACTTCCTTAATCCGGCCGGCCAGGGTGAGGCGGGTGCCCGGCTCGCCCTCCAGGCTGATGTTGAGCAGGCCCTTGTCGTCGGTGTTGTTGTCCTCCAGATAGGCGGTGGTGCGCACAATAGTATCGGCGATCTCGGTAATGCCGTCGGCCCGGATCGTCACTGTCTTGTTGCGCATGTTGTCCACCAGCATCGCCTTGGCGTTCACATTGCGCATGACCACGCTGGCGTCACCGGCCTCGCTCTCGCCGGTGCCACTGACGATGATCCGGCCCAGCACGTTCACATTCTCCAGCTTGATGCCGCCCAGGCCCACGCCGCCCGAGATATACAGGTCGCCGCTGATGGTGGCGTCCCGCAGGGTGACATTGGGGGCGGTGATGGTCACGTTGCCGAACACACCGCCCAGGGAATAGGTGCCGCTCTGGCTGACGGGGGTGCCCACACACTGGGTCACCAGCACCGCCATCTGAGCCTTGGAGATGGCGGCCAGGGGGTGGAAGCTGTTGTCAGGGTAGCCGGAGACGATATAGTTGTCCACGGCGGTCTTGAGGGTGCCCCGGGCCCAGCTGCTCACGTCCCGGCTGTCCGAGAAGGCCAGGCTCTCGCCCGGCGTCTCCTCCAGCATCATGTTCCGCCCCAGGATGCACACCGCCTGCTCCCGGGTCAGGGTGTCGTTGGGGGAGGCGGTGGTCTCAGAGGTGCCCGCCATGTAGCCGGCGGTGTAGGCGATGGACACGTCGTCATAGAACCAGTCGGTGGGCACTACGTCGGTAAAGGGGATGGCCCCTGTCTCGGTGTAGCCGTAGGCCCGGTTAATGACGGCCATAAATTCCGCACGGGTGAGGGGCGCGTCGGGATTGGCGGTCTGGTCCGCCCGGAGCACGCCCCAGTCTACCAGCTGGTCCAAATAGGCGTCAGCCCAGTGGGCCGAGGCCCGGGGGGCCGCTGCGGGCAGCAGGCCGACCACCATCACGGCGGTCAGCAGCAGGGAAATCGCCCGCTTCATCCAGGCGGGGCGCTGCGTACTGGTTCTAAGGGACATATGTGGTTCTCCTTTCTGTTTCCAATGGGGAGGGGCAGTGGGCCGCTCCCCCTTTGGGGAAGACCGCCGCCGGGGCGGCGGGAGGCGTTCAGGGTCAGTCGGCGGAGTCGATCTGGATGCAGAACACTGCCTTGCGGATCAGGGCCTCCTCGTCCTGAATCAGGTCCACAAACTTGGAGGCGTACAGGGGCTTCTCCGTGGTGTCGTCGGGCAGCTCCCGGAGGATCTGCGTCTTGACAATCAGGGGGGAGTCGGTAACAGGGAGCACCATCTCCACAATCTCCCGCTCCTCCAGGGGCTTGTCGGCCCAGAAGGCCACGCCGCCGCAGCTCAGGTCCTTGGCCTTCAGAACCCGCTGGCCCTTCCACCTCCCGGTGACGGGGTACATAACGCTCTCGAAATCGGTGAAGATGCGCAGATTCTCCCGGGCGTTGGGGCCCAGGGCGGCAGTGGGCTGGATGACCATTTTGTCGTCCCGCTGGCGGACAATGACGCCCACCCGGTTGGGGGTGGAGTCGTCCATGCCGATGAGCTGAATCTCCCGGTGGGCGGCCACCGCCTCCACCTTGTCGTTAAGCACCCGGATCTGAAGCACCTCCGAGTTGGGCGGGGACTCCAGCACCGCATTGGCCAGGGGGGTGCCCTTGCTGTCCAGAATCAAATAGAGGCGTTCTGCCATTTAAGACTCTCCTTTCTTCTCTGCGGGGACCTCAACGGGCTGGGCCGCCTTGGCCGCCTGCTCTGCCAGGGCCTGGCGCTCCCGCCGGGCCTTATCCGGATCGCTGGGGTCAAAATTCAAAAAGTAGACGTAAATTTCCACAATGGCCTGGTACAGCGCGTCGGGAATCTCCTGCCCCAGGGCCAGCTGGGACAGCATGGTGGCCAGGGAGTTGTCCTCGTAGACGGGGACGCCGCTCTCAGAGGCCACCTCCACCATGCGCTCGGCCAGGTAGCCCATGCCGGAGGCCACCACCACCGGGGCGCCCTCCCCCTCGTATTTCAGGGCCACGGCCCGGTTGGTGGCCCGGTTATCATATCTTGACATTGATGCTGTTCTCCCCCTCAAAGATCCGGGGGAACACCCCGGAGATGGTCAACGGTCTGGTCATCTGCTGGACCTGGACCGCGTTGGCAGTCAAGCCGTTGTCGGTGATGATGCGGGACAGCTCCCCCTGAACCATCTGGGAGAAGGGGGCCACCCGCTCCGGACAGAACACCTGCACATCCACCTTTTCCCCCTGACAGGTGAGCACCATGTCGAAAAAGCCCAGGTTCTGGATGTCGATTTTAAACAGGAAGCGCAGGACGTTTTCCCGGCCTCCCCTGCCCCGCTTCAGGTTCTCCTCGGCGTCGGGGTCCACCCACATCTCAGAGAAGGCCATCTTCCCGTCCCACTCCAGGGGCAGGAGCACGTGGTTCAGGGGCATATGGACGCTCTCGTTCACCAGGAAGGCAGACACGATGTTGCGGAAGGCCTCCTGGGCCTCGGTGCCCGCCCCGCTCTGGAGGGCGGCGTGGGCCGCCCGGGCCAGCTGTGCGGCAAACTGGTCCCCCTCGGAGGCCTTGGCGAAGCTGGTGCTGTTCAGCAGCCGCAGCAGGGCCTCGTCGGTGAGCCCGCTCAGCCTGTCCCGCAGGCCGGGGCTGCTGTTGAGCTGGTGGAAGGCCTGGAGCAGGCCCTCCTCGCTGCCGTTCTCCAGCCGGGACACGTCCAGGGCCAGCATGGAGATCAGCGTGCGGGACAGGCCCATGTCGTTGGTCTTGCTGGTGTAGGCCGACAGGAAGGTGAGGATGGAGCCCTGAAGCAGCTTCAGCGCCCCCGCCCGGTTGCCGGCGTTGAGCAGCTCCTCCAGCTGGGACACCATGGGCAGCAGCTGGCTGCCGTAGCTGGCGGGGATGGCCCGGGTGAGGCGGGTCAGGGTGCGCAGCAGGTTGCCCTGGATATGGCTGGTGGAGGAGTAGTCGGTGTACTTCTTTAAAAATTGCAGGATGTTGCCGCGCACCGCCTCGGAGTTGCTGGAGGAATAGGCGTCCCGCAGCAGGGCGAACAGCGCCCCACCGAAGCGGGCCCCGTTGGCCAGCTGGGAGAACAGGAATTTTCCCAGCTCCGCCTCGTCCATCTTCAGCATGTTGAGCAGCGCGCCCATCTCGCCGGCCAGCCCCTCCTCGATGCCGGAGGAGACCACTGTCCCCTCGTACATGGCGAAGATGGTGGCCAGGCTCTCCCGCAGGTCCGGGGTGTTGGCCAGCCGCTGGAGGAAGGAGGCAAAGTTGGAGTCGTAGCGCAGCCCCTGGGCCGCGTCTCCGGTGTCCTGCCGCTCCGTCCGGTTGTCCGGCCGGCCCACCCGGTTCAGGTCGGGCGCGTTCTGGATGCGGGGGTCGTTGGGGGAAACGGGCATGTTTCGGTTTACATTGCTGTTATCATGGCCCGGTACCGGGTTGGTCACACCAAGCAGGTCTGGCATTGGCGACACTCCATTTCCAAATTCAAATAGGGGCGGGCCTCCGCCCGCCTGGCAGGGTAGAAAACAGGCCGGACAGCAGCCCGGCCCCTACCGGGCCTGGTTAGAATTATTTTAAGCCAGCGACGGCCAAAAGTCCATCCCCAGTTTTTTTTCTAGAAAACTTAATTTTTTAATTGACACTGCCGATATATCGAGTATGATTAGATATGGGCGGGCGTACTGTGCCTCCGGGCCGGACTCCACGCCCCACACCCCAAACAAACCAAATGAGAAAAGGTGGCGTTTTATATGGGCAGCGGCAACGACAGCATCCTGGATATGTATCTGTATGAGACCAATACCCTGCTGGAACAGCTGGATGGCATCCTGCTGGCAGCGGAGGAGGCGGATACATTCTCTGAGGACAGCGTCAACGAGATATTCCGTATCATGCACACAATCAAGGGCTCCTCCGCCATGATGGAGTTCAGCTCCCTGATGACGGTGGCGCACCGGATCGAGGATTTGTTCTTCCTCGTCCGTGAGAAGGGCATGGAAGTCGTCCCGGAGCAGACCCGCCCGGATCTGTTCGACATGCTGTTCCAGGCTGTGGACTTTTTCCGCGGTGAGATCGAGAAGGTGGAAAACGATGAACCACTCTCTCAGTCTATCGACCACATCGTAAATAAAATTAATAGCCTGATTGATAAAATTCAGGGCAATCCCACCGCCGAGGCCCCGGCCGCGGCCGAGAGCGCACCCGCCGAGGAGGCGGCCGCCCCCGCCGTGGGGGCCGTCAATCAGGACTACCTCTTTGGCATCCACGTCTATTTCGACGAGGGCAGCGGCATGGAAAACCTGCGGGCCTTTATGCTGATTAACAGCGTGAAGGACTACTGCTCCGACTTCATCACCTACCCGGACAACGTGGAGACCGACCCCTCCACCTCCGACATCATCGCTGACCAGGGCTTCCTGGTCTGGTTCCGCACCGCCGAGGAGCGGGACAACGCCATCCACGCCATGAACGGCGCCGGCTCGGTCCGGGAGTATCAGCCGGTGGATGCCGCCAAGCCCGCCCCGGCCCCCGAGGCTCCTCCCGCCGCCCCTGCGGCCAAGGCGGCCGCCCCCGCCCCGGCCCCCGAGGCCCCCAAGGCGGACGCGGCCCCCGCTCCCGCAGCCAAGCCGGCCGCCGCCGCCCCTGCGGCGGGCCAGCAGCACGCCAAGGAGAGCCTGATCAGCGTCAACCTGTCCAAGCTGGACCAGCTGATGGCGGTGGTCAGCGAGATTGTCATTACCGAGTCCATGGTCACCTCCTCCCCCGACCTGAAGGGCCTGCGGCTGGACAACTTCACCAAATCCGCCCGGGACCTGCGCAAGCTCACCGACGACCTTCAGGACGTGTCCATGTCTCTGCGCATGGTGCCTGTATCCGGCACCTTCCAGAAGATGAACCGCATCGTCCGTGACATGAGCAAGAAGCTGGGCAAGCGGGCCAAGCTCACCCTCATCGGCGAGGACACCGAGGTGGATAAGACCATTGTGGACTCCATCGGCGACCCCATCATGCACATCGTCCGCAACTCCATGGACCACGGCCTGGAGGAGAACGAGGCCGACCGCATCGCCGCCGGCAAGGACCCGGTGGGCGAGGTGATCCTCTCCGCCCGGCACACCGGCAGCGAGGTCATCATCGAGATCAAGGACGACGGCCAGGGCGTGGACACCCAGGCGGTGCTGAACAAGGCCATCCGTCAGGGCCTGGCCGCCCCCGAGCACGACTACAGCCAGAAGGAAATCCTCAACTTCCTGATGATGCCCGGCTTCTCCACCAACACTGAGGTCACCGAGTACTCCGGCCGTGGCGTGGGCATGGACGTGGTGAAGAAGAACGTGGCCGACGTGGGCGGCACCGTGTCCATCACCAGCGAGTGGGGCAAGGGCATGACCACCACCCTGAAAATTCCCCTGACCATGGCCATCATGGACGGCATGGAGGTCTCGGTGGGCGACTCTATGTTTACCATCCCCATCAACTCCATCCACTCCTCCCTGAAGGTCACCGCCCAGGATGTCATCCACGACCCCGCCCAGGGCGAGATGGTCAAGATTCGGGATAACTTCTACCCCATTGTCCGGGCCAAGGAGCTGTTCTGCATGGAGCAGGGCTGCGACAACATTGAGGACGGCATCCTCATGTGGGTGGAGTCGGGCGACCACTCCTACTGCCTGTTCGTTGACGAGCTGATCGGTGAGCACCAGATCGTGGTAAAGCCCCTGCCCAACTACGTCAACGGCTTCGGCGTGAAAAATTTCGGCATCACCGGCTGCAGCATCCTGGGCGACGGCAGCATCAGCATCATTCTGGACGTAGTCAACGTGTATACGGCCGCCCACAGCGTCTTTTGACCGGGTGAATAGAAGGGAGAGCTAAACTATGGCGCAAATGGCAAAATCTGAGGAAGTCCTGTTCGCCCGTGAGCAGGAGGTAGACGACTACACCGAGCAGCTTCCTGAAATTTCCACTGAAAAGTACCTGATTTTCTCCTCCGACGGCCTGATGTACGGCATCAAGGCCGAACAGGTAAACGATATCATCACCGACTACACCATCACCTACCTTCCCAAGGTGCCCAACTACGTGCGGGGCGTGATTAATCTGCGGGGCCAGATCATCCCCGTGGTGGACATCCGCCTGCGCCTGGGCAAGCCGGAGCAGGACAGCCTGTGCGGCATCGTGGTGAATGTGGACGGCAACATGGTGGGCATCCTGGTGGACATGGTGGAGCAGATGGTGGACGTTCCCCTGGACTCCATCCTGCCTGTCCCCACCAGCAACGGCCAGGCCATGGTCTCCGGCATGTGCACCCTGCCCGACGGCAACACCATGCTGGAGCTGGACTGCGAGCTGCTGCTCCACGACTGATTTTTACCACTTAACAACCGAAGGGAGGGAGGCCTGAGATGATACAGCCCATCTCGGACGAAGATTTTCGCAAGCTGACAAATTTTATCAAGGCGCAGTACGGCATCACCTTGCAGCAGAAGCGCCAGCTTGTCACCAGCCGGCTGTCCTCCATGCTGACGGAGCAGGGATACACCAGCTTTTCGGAGTTTGTGGCCCAGCTGCTGAAGGAGAAAGACCCCCAGAAGATCGAGCAGGTGCTCAACCGCCTTACCACCAACTACACCTTTTTCATGCGGGAGACCGAGCACTTTGACTTTTTTACCAAGGTGATTCTGCCCGAGCTGGTGCGCAAGTACCAGAGCAAGAAGTCGCTGGCCATCTGGAGCGCCGGCTGCTCCAGCGGCGAGGAGCCCTATAACCTGTCCATGTACATCAAGGACTACCTGGGGATGCAGGCCAGCCAGTGGGACACCCGCATCCTGGCCACCGACATCTCCCAAAAGGCCTTGGCCAAGGCCAAGAAAGGGGTCTACGAGGTGCCGGACACGGTGCCCGAGTCCTGGCGGAAGAAGTACTTCAAAAAGATCGAGGGCAGCCGGTACGCCGTCTCCCCGGAGATTCGCAACAACGTGATTTTCCAGACCTTTAACCTGATGGACCCCATCAAATTCCGCACCAAGTTCGACGTTATTTTCTGCCGGAACGTCATGATCTATTTCGACCAGCCCACCAAGGACGCCCTGGTGCGCCGCTTCTACGACGCTACCGTCCCCGGCGGCTATCTGATGATCAGCCACTCGGAGAATCTCAGCAAGGACGCCCCGTACACAACGGTGGCCCCGTCCACCTTCCAAAAAAAATAACCGCCTCCTGACCTGGGAACCGGGTCAGGGGGCTTGACCCTGCTGTTAAAGGAGCGAGTACCATGTGGCCATCCAACAAGAAAATCCGCGTCATGGTGGTGGACGATTCCATCCTGGCCCGCACCATGATTTCCAACGGGCTGAACGCCTCCCCTCACATCGAGGTGGTGGCCACCAGCTTTAATGCCAAGGACGCCCGGGCCAAGGTGGAGCAGGTGAAGCCCGATGTTATGACCCTGGACGTGGAGATGCCCGGGATGAACGGCATCGACTTTTTAAAGCAGCTGCTGCCCGTCGTCCCCCTGCCCGTTATTCTGGTGTCCTCCCTGGACCTGCGGGTGTTTGACGCCCTGTCCGCCGGCGCGGTGGACTTTGTCCGCAAGCCTGAGCCGGGGAAGAACGAGGAGTTTATCCGGGGCCTCACCCAGAAGGTGATTGCTGCCGCCGGGGCCAAGGTGCGCCCCAGGCCGGGGATTCCCACACCGGCCGCCCCTAAGGCTGCCTCTGCCGGGACCGCTCCCGCCGGCGGCGTGCGGCTGCCCATCACCGGCAACAAGCCCGCCCTGCCCGCCCCCCCTCTGCTGGGCAACCGGCCTTCTCTGGACAACGTGATCATCGGCCTGGGGGCCTCCACCGGCGGCACCGAGGCCACCCTGGAGGTGATGAAGCGGCTGCCCGCCGACATCCCCGGGATGCTCATTGTCCAGCACATGCCCGTGGGCTTTACCCAGATGTACGCCGATCGGCTCAACCGCCTGTGCCACATGGAGGTGCGTGAGGCCAAGAGCGGCGACGAGCTCCACCGGGGCCTGGCCCTGCTGGCCCCGGCGGACTTCCAGATGCGCATTGTCCGCTCCGGCTCCCGGTATACTGTATCCTGCCTCCCGGGGGACAAGGTCAGCGGTCACCGCCCGTCGGTGGACGCCCTGTTTTTCTCCATGGCGGAGCAGGTGAAGTGCAAAATGGCCGGCATCATCATGACCGGCATGGGCCGGGACGGCGCCGACGGCCTTCTCAAAATGCGCCAGGCCGGGGCTTACACCATCGGCCAGGATAAGGAGTCCTCGGTGGTCTACGGCATGCCCATGGTGGCCTACAACATCGGTGCGGTCCAGATTCAGGGCTCCTGCGAGGATATCGCCGGGATTCTGCTCCGGCAGCTGCAAAAATGGTAAAAAACAGTCCCCCGGCTTGCGGCCGGGGGACTGTTTCGCTTACTCGGAATAGGACTTGCCGGTCTCGATGTACATGCCGCGCTCTGCGGACCAGCCCACGTAGAAGTTCAGGGCTTTGCCCAGGTCACGGAGCTTGAAGTAGTTGGAGCCGTTGATTTTATACACCTCGGCGGTGATTTTCTGGCCGTCCACATAGATGGCATCGTTGCTGGGGTCGGCGCTCTGTCCGCCGCCGGTGGCGGACCCTGCCAGGTCGCCGGACTGCTTGTCATACCCCTGGCCGGTGGTGGCGGTGACGGCGTTCTTTGTGCCGTCGTAGCCTACGGCGAACTGCTTTTCCGTGCCGTTGAGCAGGGCGGCCACGTCGCGGATCTTGAAGTAGTTGCTGTCGCCAATTTTATACACCGTGGGGTTGGCGGCTGCGCCGTTGACCTCCAGCTTGTCATTGGTGGGAGAGGCGGCCTCCCCTGCCGGCTGCTGGGGCTGGGACGGGGTGCTGGGGCCGGTGCTGTTGAAGTGGACGGTGGGGCTGATTTTGGCGTTAGTCAACGCTCCTTCTCCCCCATTCTCCTTCCACTGCGCTTTGGAGCCGCCGAAATAGACGTCGGTCAGGCTGGTGCAGTTGCTGAACGTACCGCTTCCAACATACTGGACGCTGGATGGGATGACGATACTGGTCAGGCTCGTGCAGTAAGCGAAGTCCCCAACGTCAGTCACGCCGGCAGGAATGGTTATACTGGTCAGGCCTCTGCACCGGATGAACGCAGTATAAATGCGAGTGACGCCGGAGGGAATGGCCACGCTTTTCAGGCTGTTGCAGCCCTCGAACATGTTGGGCGCAAGCCATTCCATACCATCAGGCAGGGTAACATTTGTCAGGCTGGTGCAGCCTTGGAACAATGAAGATCCACTACTATTCGACCGGCCAGAAAATGCACTTGCGTTTAAAAGGACCGCGTTTTTCAGACCAGTGCAATTAGAAAACACATAGGCACCAAAAAAGGTGACACTGGAAGGAATGGTGATGCTGGTCAGGCTGGTACAGTAGCTGAACGCATAAGAGAAAATATTTGTAACCCCGTCAGGGATGGTCACGTTGGTCAGGTTGGTACACATATAGAACGCCCGCGTGTCAATTACGGTGACACTGGAGGGAATGGTCACGCTGACCAGATTGGTACATTCTCTGAACGCTCCTTCTCCGATTTTGGTGACGCCCTTAGGGATGGTCACACTGGTCAGGTTGGTGCTTTTTGCGAACGCGCTTTCTCCGATTTTGGTGATTCCGTCTGGGATGGTGATTACACTGTCGTCGCCGTAGTACCCCACCACGGTCTCACCCTTGACCACAAAGTCACCCACCCATTCTTCGCCGGGGTTCACCGCCGCCGCAGGGACGGCCATCAGGCCCAGACACATCGCCAGGGCCAGCGCAAGGGATAGAATTTTCTTTCTCATTGTCTCTGTCTCCTTTTTCTAAATTGAACGCACTTATTGTTTCCTGAAAAGGAAACAATAGGACGTACGTCCTATTGTTTCCTGAAAAGGAAACAATAGGACGTACGTCCTGCCTTTATTCTACAACAAAATGCCCTGGGGCGCAAGGGCTTTGGAGAAAGAATCCCCCATAAAGCCCCTTTTGAAAGGGGCTGGCACCGCCGCAGGCGGTGACTGAGGATTGCGTTTTGCAAAGCAAAACATACGAAGTAAACAGAGCTTCCGAAAACTCACTTGCTCCGCACATTTCGGCTTTGCCGAAATACAATCCTCAGTCAGCTTCGCTGACAGCTCCTTTCAAAAGGAGCCTTGTCCGCTGCGGCGGGGACGGCGGGATTTTTACTTTCCGCAGAAGTCCTTGGCGACCTCCACAATATGCTCTGCGGACAGGCCGAACTGCTTGAGCAGCGCGGCGGCGGGGCCGGAGTGGCCGAACTCGTCGTTGACGCCGATGCGGCGCACGGGGGTGGGGCACTTCTCGCTGAGCAGGGCGCAAACCGCCTCGCCCAGGCCGCCGATGATGCTGTGCTCCTCGCAGGTAATCACCTTGCCGCACTCCCTGGCGGCCTTCAGCACCAGTTCCTCGTCCAGGGGCTTGATGGTGCACAGGTTAATTACCCGGGCGGAGATGCCGGCCTCGGCCAGCGCCTTGCCCGCTTCGATTGCCTCGTTCACCAGCAGGCCATTGGCGATGATGGCCACGTCGGTCCCCTCCTGGAGGACCTCGCCCTTGCCGATCTCGAACTTAAAGCTGGCCTCGTCGTGGAACACGGGCACGGCCAGCCGGCCGAAGCGCAGGTAGACGGGACCCTCATACTCATAGGCGGCTTTCACTGCGGCCCGGGCCTCCACGTCGTCAGCGGGGGACATGACCACCATGCCGGGGATGGAGCGCATCAGGGCGAAGTCCTCGCAGCACTGGTGGGACGCGCCGTCCTCGCCCACGGAGATGCCGCCGTGGGTGGCGCCGATCTTCACGTTAAGGTGGGGGTAGCCGATGGAGTTGCGCACCTGCTCAAAGGCCCGTCCGGCGGCGAACATGGCAAAGGAGGAGGCAAAGGGCACCAGCCCCATGGTGGAGGCCCCAGCGGCCACGGCAATCATGTTGCCCTCGGCGATGCCGCAGTTGAAATGGCGCTCCGGGAAGGCCTTCTTGAAGGTGCCCGTCTTGGTGGCCCCGGCCAGGTCGGCGTCGAAGACGATCAGGTCGTCGTGCTCCGCGCCCAAGGCGGCCAGAGCGTTTCCGTAGCTGTCGCGGGTCGCGATCTTCTTCACTTCTGCCATCTTACATCCCCTCCACTTCTGCCAGCTGGACCTTCAGCTCAGCCATGGCCTTCTCATACTCCTCGTCGTTGGGGGCCTTGCCGTGCCAGCCGGCCTGGTTCTCCATAAAGCTGACCCCCTTGCCCTTGGTGGTCTTCATCACGATGGCGGTGGGGACCCCCTTGGTCTCCCTGGCCTGGGCAAAGGCGGCGGCGATCTGGTCGAAGTCGTGGCCGTCAATCTCCACCACGTTCCAGCCGAAGGCCTTCAGCTTCTCGGGGATGGGGTAGGGGCTCATGACCTGGTCCACGGGGCCGTCGATTTGCAGGCCGTTGTTGTCGATGACGGCGCACAGGTTGTCCAGCTTGTAGTGGTGGGCCAGCATGAAGGCCTCCCACACCTGGCCCTCCTGGATTTCGCCGTCGCCCAGCAGGGCATACACCCGGCAGCCCTTACCGGCGTGCTTGGCTGCCAGCGCCATGCCGGCGGCGGCAGAGATGCCCTGGCCCAGGGAGCCGGTGGACATGTCCACACCGGGGACGCTGTTCATGTTGGGGTGGCCCTGGAGGTAGCTGTCGATGTGCCGCAGGGTGGGCAGGTCGTCCACGGGGAAGAAGCCCCGCAGGGCCAGGGCGGCGTACAGTCCGGGGGCGGTGTGGCCCTTGGACAGGACAAACCGGTCCCGCTCCTCCCACTTGGGGTTCTTGGGGTCGATGTTCAGCTCCTGGAAGTAGAGATAGGTAAAGACGTCGGCGGCGGACAGACTGCCGCCGGGGTGGCCGGCCTTGGCCCCGTGGGTGCTCTCGATGACGCCCATGCGCACCTTGCAGGCCGTGGCCATCAGTTGCTTTTTCTCACTGGCTGTCATAATGCTCTCCTTCGATATGAAAATTTTTCTGGTTTTGCTGGGTTCTATTATAAATCAGTCGGCTGAAAAAAACAAGTGGAACCACACAAAAGAGAGGGTCCGGCTACGCATTTTATTGCTTGGCACGGACTGTAGGGGCGGACATTGTCCGCCCCTACATAGCCCAATTCTCAATCACCAAGCCGGGCACCCGCTCAAACTCCTTCACGTTGTTCGTCACAAGGGTGAGCTCCTCCGCCCTGGCATGTCCGGCGATCAGCATATCCAGCGGCCCGATCGGCGTTCCCTGCTCCTGTAAATAAGTCCTGATCTCCCCATACTCATACGCCGCAGCCGGCCCAAACGGCAGAATACTGAATGGCGTCAAAAATCGCAGGAGCGCCTGTTTGTTTTTTCCCGGGCTTGCGCTGTGTCTGACCCCATACTCCAGTTCAGCCAGCGTGATAGACGAAATACACACCCCGCTGTGCATTGCCCCCCTCAGCCTGTGCAGTACCTGTTCCGGTTTTTTCTTTATGGCGTAAATACAGATATTCGTATCCAGCATATAGGTCACAGCGTCTCTCTCTCCTTCTGGCCCCCCTGCTCCCGCCCGTCCTCAAAAATATCGCCGGTGAAACCGTCCAATCCGTCCAGAAAGGTCTGCCAGAGGGATTCCTTCGGCACCAGCAGAATCGCGTCTCCCAGCTGCTGCACCACAACCTCGTCCACATTGAAGCGATACTTCTTAGGCAGACGCACCGCCTGGCTTCTTCCGTTCTCAAATACCTTTGCTGTCTCCATGGGGTAACACCTCCTTACCGACAGTATATACCACGATATATACTTTAGTCAAGCGGTTGGGCATAAAAACAGCGGGCCGGTTTCCCGGCCCGCCGCGCGCTTTATTTCTCCGCCTCACATTTATCGGTCGTGGTTACATGCGTGCTGATCACAACCTCTGCGTCTGCAATACCTTCTGAAACATCCACAGAGCTGTCTTTAAAAATGTCGCCGTTGAAGAATATGCCACCGTTCAGATTGGTGTCCACATCTTCGCTGGTGACGGTATCGCTGCCAAATCTGTGATAGCTGCCGTCCGCTTTCACAATGCCCACTTCCTTCACCAGGGTCCACTTTTCAATGGTGCCGTCCACGGTGATGGTAATTCTGGTATCTTCGGTAAAGTCCTCAAAGACATAGTGCTGGTCCTGGGCCAGGGCGTCGGTGATGTCGGCCGCATCCTCGCCGTTGACCACCAGAATGGCCCTGCCGTCCCGATTCTCCACCTTGGCCTCGGGGGACTGCACCATCGAGAACGTCTCGCCGTCCTCGGTGGTCACATCGGAGCGGTAGCGGTCCACCCGGACAACCGTGCCGATGTTAATCAGGAAGGACTCAAATCCCTCCGGGTCGGCGGCGGCCACGCTGACCACCATCATAGCCATAGCGGCGGCGCAGATCAGGGCAGCGCGCAGGGGGCGGAATTTCTTCTTATTTGTCTTCTCAGTCATGGCGATAATCTCCTTGATTTTATCCTCGGGAGCGGTAAGCTCCCGGCAGGCTTCACGGTATAATTTCGGGTCGAACATAGACAGATTCCTCCTTCTTCTCCTCAGACAGCTCCTTCCGCAACCGGGCCCGGGCCCGGAGCAGCCAGGTCTGCACCGTGGACACGTTGGCCTTCATGGCGGCGGCGGTCTCGGCCACGCTCAGCCCCTCATAGTAGTAGAGATAGACGGCCAAACGGTATTTGGGCTCCAGAGCCATCACCGCCTCCAGCACCTCGGCCCGGGCGGGGTCCTCCGGGGTTGCGGTCTCCCGCCACTCCTCCATGGGCACAGCGGTCCGCCGCCAGAAGGAGCGCAGCACGCGGCGGCTCTCGTTCACCGCCACCCGCAGAATCCAGTGCTTCATGTGCTCCTCGCTCTCGAAGTCCTTTTTGCACTCGTACAGCCGCAGAAGCACCGTCTGCATCACGTCCTCGGCGTCGTGGGGGCTGCTCAGCGCGTGGTACGCCACCCGGTAGATGGTGTCCCCGTAGGTCCGGGCCGCCCGGGCGAATGCCTCGTCCGTCATCGCCGCTCACCTCCTTGGAAATCTGTTCTTGAAAGGCCTTTCACTATGTAATATCCATGAGCACAGGGTAAAATCTCAGAGTCCGGAAAAAATTTTTAGGCCCACCGCAGATGCGGCGGGCCTGTATTCATGACAGCAAAATCCGGTCGTTGTCCAGATCCTCGCCCACCCGGGCCTTGAACCGCTCCAACAGGTCGTTGACGGTCATGTTCTTCCGCTCCTCCCCCTGGACGTCCAGGACGATCCGCCCGCTGTCCATCATCAGGGTGCGGCTGCCCAGCTCCAGGGCCTGGTGCATGTTGTGGGTGACCATCATGGTGGTGATCTTGTGCTCCGCCACCACCTCACGGGTGATTTTCAGCACCTTTTCCGCTGTGCCCGGGTCCAGGGCGGCGGTGTGCTCGTCCAGCAGGAGGATTTTCGGGGGCACCATGGTGGACATGAGCAGGGTCAGCGCCTGGCGCTGTCCGCCGGACAGCAGCCCCACCTGCTGCTTCATCCGGTCCTCCAGCCCCATGTCCAGCCGGGCCAGCTGGTCCCGGAAAAAGGCCCGGTCGGCCTTGCCGGTGCGGCTGAAATAGGCGTGCTGGTGCTTGGCAGTGCGCAGATAGGCCAGGGCCAGGTTCTCCTCGATGGTCATGTGGGGGGCGGTGCCCTTCATGGGGTCCTGAAAGAGCCGGCCCAGCTGGCGGCTGCGCTGGTACTCGGGCTTAAAGGTGATATCCTCCCCGTCCAGCACAATGGACCCCCGGTCCGGGAAAAACACCCCGGCGATGGCGTGGAACAGGGTAGACTTGCCCGCCCCGTTGGAGCCCACCACCGTGACGAAGTCCCCGGGGGCCAGGTGGAGCTTTACCCCGTCCAGCGCCTTCTTCTCATTGACGGTGCCGGGGTTGAAGGTCTTGGCGATATCGTTCAGCTTCAGCATGGGGCGCCCTCCTTTCTCCGGGCCAGCTTCTGCCGCTGGAGGGCGATCAGCTTCCGCCCCTGGGGCATGGCGATGGCCACCGCTACAATGAGGGCGGACACCAGCTTGAAGCACTCGGTGGGCACGTTGGCCGCCAGGGCCACAGCGATGATGATTCGGTAGATGCAGGAGCCCGCAATCACTCCCACGATGCGCAGGCCGATGGAGAACCGACCAAACATAGTCTCCCCGATGATGAGGGAGGCCAGGGCCACCGTCACCATGCCGGTGCCCAGGTTGATGTCGCAACTCTTATTCACCAGTCCGGTGAGACAGCCGGCCAGCCCGGTGAGGGAGTTGGCCACGCACAGCCCCACGGTGATGGTGAAGGCAGGGTTGATGGAGGAGGCCCGGACCATGTCGGCGTTGTCCCCGGTGGCCCGGATGGAAAGCCCCAGCCGGGTGCGGAAGAACAGGGCCGTCACCACCGCCACCGCCGCGAGGATGACCCCCAGCACAATGAGGGTGCTCCACCTGGTCCAGGCGGTGGTTTCGCTCAGCCCCTTGGCCAGGGACAGCAGGGTATCCGTCCCGAAGATGGACAGGTTGGACGACCAGCCCATCACCGCCAGGTTGACGGTGTACAGCCCCGTATTGACGATAATACCGGCCAGGATGCTCTCCACCCCCAGCTTGGTCTGGAGGAAGGCGGTGACAAAGCCGGACAGCACCCCCGCCAGCATGGCGGCGGGGAGGGCCAGGAAGGGGTGGCCTGCCAGGGTGACGATGGCCCCCACGGCAAAGCCCAGGGTGTAGCAGCCGTCGGTGGACAGGTCAGCGATGTTCAGAATGGAGAAGCTGATGAACAGGGCCAGGGCCACCAGGGAGTAGATGGCCCCCATCTCCAGGGCGGTGCGCAGGGTTTCAACGGATAACAGCATGGTACGTGCCTCCTAGAAAGTTTTGCTGGGGAAAGGCCCCCTCAGTCTCGCTGTGCTCGACAGCTCCCCCATAAAGAGGCCCCCTCAGTCAGCCTGCGGCTGACAGCTCCCCCATAAAGGGGGAGCCAGGGGAGAGCGCCCCAAAGCCTCCCCCATAAAGGGGGAGGTGGCATTTGCGGAGCAAATGCCGGAGGGGGGGCGGGAATCAGAAGCCCTGCTTGGTCGTCGTCTCGATGACGTTGATGCCCAGCGTGGAGAAGGCGGACTTGAGCTGGTCCAGGTCCATGCCGATGGCGGCGCAGGTCTCGGTGTTGATGACGGCGTTCTCGGCGGTCATGATCTGCACCGGGGTGGCGGCGGGGTCAGCGCCGTTGACCAGCAGGTCGGCCACCATCTTTGCGGTGGCCTGGCCCAGCTGGACATAGTCCACGCCGTAGCCGCAGAAAGCGCCGTTGAGGGCGAAGGAGTCGGCGCCGCCGTAGTGGGGGACCTTGGCGTCCTGGAGCTTCTCAAAGATGGCCAGCTCGGCGCTCTGGACGGTGTTGTCGGTGGGGGTAAAGATGGCGTCCACCTTGGCGGCCACCAGGGCGTCCACCGCGGAGCTGATCTCGTTGGTGTTGGTGCCCGTCTTCTCCTCCACGGCGATGCCCTTGGCGGCCAGGTAGGCCTTGGCCTCCTCCACCGGCTTGGCGGAGGAGCTCTCCGACTTGGAGTACAGCAGGCCCACCTTCTGGATATCCGGGTTGGCGGCCAGCATCAGCTCCATCACCATCTCGGTGTTCAGGGCGTCGCTGGTGCCGGTGGCCTTGCCGCCGGGGGCGTTCAGGTCGGCCACAATGCCGTCCTTAATGGGGTCGGAGACGGCGGAGAAGATGATGGGAATGTCGGTGTCCTCCACGGCGGCCAGCATGGACTGGACAGCAGGGGTTGCGATGGGGACGATCACGTCCACGTCGTTGGCGATCATCTGAGCGCCGATCTGCTGGAGAATGGTGCCGTCCCCCTGGCCGTTGGCGGAGTAGTCGGCGTAGTGGAAGGTGACCCCCAGCTCCTTGCCCAGCACATCCAGCTCCGCCTGGAGGCTGGACTCGATCTGGTCCAGAGAGGCGTGGTCCATAAACTTCACGATACCCACCTTGTAGGTCTTCTCGTGGACAGGCTGCTGGGCGCCCGAGCCGCTGCCCTGGGTGCCGCTGCCGGGATTGGGCTTGCCCATGTCTCCGCCGCCGCAGGCGGCCAGGGAGAGGGTCATGGCCAGAGACAGGGCCAGGGTCATCAGCTTCTTCATAGTATTGGTCTTTTTCATGTTGGGTTCCTCCAAATTTTTAGATTTAGGCGGCAGATGTGGGGGCCGTGCCAAGGTCCCCTTTTGTTGGAGTATAAAAAAACAGCCCCTTATCCCACATGGGACAAGAGCTGCACTCCTGCGATACCACCCAAATTGACGTCTTGGAAAACGTCCGCTCGCTTCATGCGCCATCACGCATGCCCGATGGATAACGGGTGGGTCCCCGTCGGCATCTACTCAGGTCGCCCCGTTCAAGCCGCCCTCGAAAGTCCATTCGCCCGACCGCGCCCCGCTCCGATTCCACCACCCGGAGCTCTCTGAAAGGTTTGCTGTGCCGGCTACTACTCTTTCTCAAAGGTTTACTGCTGTTTGGTTGTTGTGGCTATTATAGCGGCTCCTCCCCCGCTTGTCAAGCCCCAAATTTTAATGGGAGTGTCCTTCCGCGCATTTTATCGCAATCAGGAGAATGGGTGCGATTTGTAGGGGCGGCCTGTGGCCGCCCGCTTTTATTCAATTTGTGTCGGTTTATTGCGGGCGGCCACAGGCCGCCCCTACATAAAAACCGCGAATGGGACACACCCATTTTAATCTCCCTTTTCAGGTTGGTGCTGCCCAACGCCATTTGCGCCAAAATATCTAAAGCGAGCAGCTACTCTTGGCATATTCACAATAAGATACTTATAATCGCAATTGTGAAAACTAAAAATGCTCCCACACTGCATACAACAATCACTTTTTCAGCCTGTTTATTCCCTCTTACTTCAATATACATTTTACCTAAAAATGAAGCACAGAAAATGGCAATTAACAATATAGAAAGTTTTTCCATATCTCCCTCCCCAGCTTCCAATTTGTCGAGCTGATTATAGCACACAGTTATCACTGAATCATCCAGATTTTCCAGGGCCTGCCGTCCCCGGCAGGCCCTGACGGATTTTTAGAGCGCGGAGTATCCGAATTTGTCCACCACCGCGTCCAGCTCCTGCTTATCCCGGCACATGGGACACTCCTCCGGCAGGTAGCTGGCGTAGCCGGGCAGGTCGTTGGTGTCGAACAGGGAGGTGATGGAGACGCCGTCGATCTCCTTCAAATGGCTGTAGATGGCGGCGATACCCACCACGCTGCCGTTGTAGTACTCGATGCACTCGATGCCCTTGCGCACCGTACCACCGGTGGTGACGGAGGCCAGCAGCAGCAGGATATTTTTCCCCTCCAGCATGGGCCGGGCATTGTCCCGGAAAATCAGCTTGCCATTGGTGCCCAGGTGCTCCCGGAGGACGTAAATCTCCCGGCCCGCGTTGATGGAGCGGAAGCCGCCCTGGGTCAGCTTCTGGGCCAGGCAGGTGCCGATCACCCGGGTGCCGTCCATACAGAGGATGGTGTCCACCATCAGGTGCTGGGTCAGGCGCTGGGAAAGCTGCTGGGCCGCCGCCTCGGCGTCGCGGATGCAGGACTGCTGGCTGGTCACATCGACAAAGTAATTGGTATGGCTGTTGCGGGTGGCAAAATGCCCCTGGGCCACGTTAAGGGACACATCACCTACACAGACAGGAATCTTAAAAAACCTGGGCTCCATCGCTATTCCTCCTTTTCCTTCTTACATGGGTCATCTGGTTCTTTTTAAATATACCATATTTTTCCCGTTATGTCCAGCTATTTTTGTAAATATTCACTAACACTATTTTTCTCCAAAAATATCTGCCTTGTAAAGCCGCCTGAAATCGTATATAATACAGATATAAAAGTGCAGAAACGGAGGTAAATTTATGGAGGTAGTCCGAAAATTTGTTGATTCACAAAATCTGATGTCCATTCTTTCCCTGCCCGAAACCTTCCGAAACCGAAAGCTGGAAATCATTATCCACCCGGTAGAAGAACAGGCCTCTGATACGCAAAAACAAGACATTTCCCTCATTGTGCAATCCCTGATTGGCTCCATTCCCCACACCGATTTAACCTTGGCGGAGCTTCGAGAGGAGCGGCTTGGAAAATATGAAACTGCTAATTGATACCAATGTTGTACTGGACCTCCTCCTGAAACGCGAGCCATTTTATCAGGAGGCGGCAGAAGTCCTGAAGCTGGCTCAGCGGGACGGGATTCAGGAATACGTTTCCGCCTCTGCCATCACAGATATCTACTACATCGCCCACAAAATGCTTCGGGATAGCGCAGCTGTCAGAGCACTTTTGCAGAAGCTCCTTATGGTAGTGTCGGTCGCAGCAGTTTCCCAGCGCGAGATTTTTCATGCCTTGGAGCTGGCCTGGGGTGATTTTGAAGATTGTGTTCAATATTCTGTCGCTTTTACCAACGAGATGGATGGACTTGTAACAAGAAATCCCGGCGACTATAAAGAGTCCAAGATCCCCGTTTGGCAGCCCTCCCAGCTTTTGCAGCAGTTTTCTGCTGGAAATCAATAGCCCAGGTACGCCAAGCGCACCTGGGTTATTGCATTTCCTTCAGCTCAGCGCCCCCGCGCCCGCCTTCAAATAGGACAGATAAAATACCAGCGCGGCAATACTCACAACAAGACTGCCCAGCACCAGCACAATAATCAGCCCTGGCGCCACAAAAACCATCACTGCGGCCAGTATCGCGGCAGCCACACCGGCAACGGCGGAAATCAGCTGCCACCTCCAGGCCTTATCGCCCATAGCTACCTCCATCAGGCACCCACGCTCCCGCAGGAAGCTGTTTGTCCCGCGAATGACAAAATACACCTCAAGCAGAGTACATATCGTACTGGCTATAGACATAAAGTTGGCAAACGCAGAGTCTCCGCGGGAAAACAGGTTGAACACAATTCCAAGCACGCAGGCAATCAGAGCGTTCATGTAGTCCCCGTGCTCATTGCGCAGCTTCACCAGCCCCACCAGGCAGACAACGCCGCCAACGATTATCGCAAGTGACGTCAAAATTACCAGAAAGGGCATCAGCATGGCAAGCAGCGTACACAGAGCAGCAGCAATGATAACGATATTACCCACATACATCAGGTTCAGGCCCTCGCTGATTTTTCTTGTATTTCCCATAGTCAATCCCTCCCGCATTTCAAAAATTTAGAAAAAGGACGGGCCGGAGCCCGTCCTTTTATGGCGTTATATCTTACTCGTTGATGCCGATAACCACGCCGGAGCCGACGGTGCGGCCGCCCTCACGGATGGCGAAACGCAGGCCGTTCTCGATGGCGATGGGGGTAATCAGCTCCACATCCATGTCCACGTTGTCGCCGGGCATGCACATCTCAGTGCCCTCGGGCAGAGTGATGATGCCGGTCACGTCGGTGGTACGGAAGTAGAACTGGGGCCGATAGTTGTTGAAGAAGGGGGTGTGACGGCCGCCCTCGTCCTTGGACAGGACGTAAACCTGGCCCTTGAACTTGGTGTGGGGGTGAATGGAGCCGGGCTTGCACAGCACCTGGCCGCGCTCGATGTCGGTCTTGGCGATACCACGCAGCAGGCAGCCGGCGTTGTCACCGGCCTCGATGAAGTCCAGGGTCTTGCGGAACATCTCCATGGAGGTGACGACGGTGGACTTCTTCTCCTCCTGCAGGCCCACGATGTCGACGGTCTCGCCGGCCTTCAGCTGGCCACGCTCCACACGGCCGGTAGCCACGGTGCCGCGGCCGGAGATGGTGAACACGTCCTCAACAGGCATAAGGAAGGGCATAGAGTCGTCGCGGGGGGGATTGGGGATATAGCTGTCGACGGAATCCATCAGCTCCTTGATGCAGGCGAAGTCGGGGTCGTTCACGTCGCCGGACTCGCAGGTCAGGGCGTTCAGGGCAGAACCCTTGATGATGGGAATGTCGTCGCCGGGGAACTCATAGAAGGACAGGATCTCGCGCACGTCCATCTCCACCAGCTCCAGCAGCTCCTCGTCGTCCATCTGGTCGCACTTGTTCAGGAAGACCACGATGGCGGGCACGCCCACCTGGCGGGCCAGCAGGATGTGCTCCTTGGTCTGAGCCATAACGCCGTCGGTGGCGGAGATAACCAGGATAGCGCCGTCCATCTGAGCAGCACCGGTGATCATGTTCTTAATATAGTCGGCGTGGCCCGGGCAGTCGACGTGGGCATAGTGCCGGGCGTCGGTCTCATACTCCACGTGGGCGGTGTTGATGGTGATGCCGCGCTCGCGCTCCTCGGGAGCCTTGTCGATGCTGGAGTAGTCCTCGTACTGGGCCTGGCCCTTCAGGGCCAGATACTTGGTGATGGCGGCGGTCAGGGTGGTCTTGCCGTGGTCAACGTGACCGATGGTGCCGATGTTTACATGGGGCTTGGTACGCTCGAATTTTGCCTTAGCCATTGGATATTTCCTCCTTATATTACAGTTATACTTTTGGGGGTCGGATGGGCTGCGGACGTATTGTGGATATTCTATCCTATTTTGTCCATAATTGCAACCCTATTTTTTCACGGGCATGGAATTCCCCACGGCGCGCCGGGGTCGTCGCGCCCCACAGGCATCACTCCTGATTGCGGCCCCGCTCGGCCACGATCTTCTCGGCGATGTTCTTGGGAATCTGCACGTAGCTGTGGGGCTCCATGGAATACTGGCCCCGGCCCTGAGTGGAGGACCGCAGGTCGGTGGCGTAGCCAAACATGTTGGCCAGAGGCACCAGGCTGTCCACCTGGGTGGCGCCGGTGCGGTTCTCCTGACCCTGGATCTGTCCGCGGCGGCTGTTCAGGTCGCCGATGACGTTGCCCAGGTAGTCGTCGGGCACGATAACGCTCACCTTCATAATGGGCTCCAGCAGCACGGGACCGGCCTTGCGGCAGGCCTCCTTGAAGGCCATGGAACCGGCGATCTTGAACGCCATTTCAGAGGAGTCCACCTCGTGGAAGGAGCCGTCGTACAGGGTGACCTTCACGTCTACCACGGGGTAGCCGGCCAGCACGCCGGCCTGCATGGCTCCCTGAATGCCCTGGTCCACGGCGGGGATATACTCCTTGGGAATCGCGCCGCCCACGATGGCGTTCTCAAACACATAGCCCGCACCGGACTCGTTGGGCTCCACACGAATCTTGACATGGCCGTACTGGCCCTTACCGCCGGACTGGCGGGCGTACTTGGTGTCCTGCTCCACCTGCTTGGTGATGGTCTCCTTGTAGGCCACCTGGGGCGCGCCCACGTTGGCCTCCACCTTGTACTCACGGAGCAGACGGTCCACGATAATCTCCAGATGGAGCTCGCCCATGCCAGCGATGATGGTCTGGCCGGTCTCCTCGTCGGTGTAGGTCTTAAAGGTGGGGTCCTCCTCGGCCAGCTTCATCAGGGCAATGCCCATCTTCTCCTGGCCGGCCTTGGTCTTGGGCTCAATGGCCACCCGGATAACCGGCTCGGGGAACTCCATGGACTCCAGGATGATGGGGTGCTTCTCGTCGCAGAGGGTGTCGCCGGTGGTGGAGTTCTTCAGGCCGATAACGGCGGCGATGTCGCCGGAGTAGACGGTCTCGATGTCCTCCCGGTGGTTGGCGTGCATCTGGAGGATGCGGCCGATACGCTCCTTCTGCTTCTTGGTGCTGTTCAGCACGGAGGTGCCGGTGTTCAGCATACCGGAGTAGACCCGGACGAAGGACAGACGGCCCACATAGGGGTCGGTAGCGATCTTAAAGGCCAGGGCGGAGAAGGGGGCGTTGTCGTCAGCGGGACGCTCGTCCTCCTCCTCGGTGTCGGGGTTGACACCCTGAATGGCGGGGATATCCAGGGGGGAGGGCATATAGTCCACAATGGCGTCCAGCAGCTTCTGGACCCCCTTGTTCTTATAGGATGTGCCACACACCACCGGAACCAGCAGGTTGTCGATGGTGCCCTTGCGCAGGGCCTTGCGGATCATTTCCTCTGGGACAGGCTGCTCGTCCAGCACCATCATCATGATCTCCTCGTCAATGTCGGAGACTGCGTCCAGCAGCTTGGTGCGGTACTCCTGGGCCTTCTCGGCCATGTCGGCGGGGATCTCCTCCACCCGCATGTCCTTGCCCAGGTCGTCATAGTAGATATCGGCCTTCATCTCCACCAGGTCGATGATTCCCTTAAAGGTCTCCTCAGAGCCGATGGGCAGCTGGATGGGCACGGCGTTGCACTTCAGCCGGTCGTGGATCATATCCAGCACGTGGTAGAAGTCGGCGCCCATAATGTCCATCTTGTTGACATAGATCATCCGGGGGACCTTATAGTGGTCGGCCTGACGCCAGACGGTCTCGGACTGGGGCTCCACGCCGCCCTTGGCGCACATGACGGTGACAGAACCGTCCAGCACGCGCAGGGAGCGTTCCACCTCAACGGTGAAGTCCACGTGGCCCGGGGTGTCAATGATGTTGATCCGGGTCTGGGGGAACTGGGTCTTGGTGCCCGTCCAATAGCAGGTGGTGGCGGCGGAGGTGATGGTGATGCCGCGCTCCTGCTCCTGGGCCATCCAGTCCATGGTGGCGGTACCCTCGTGAGTCTCGCCAATCTTGTAGTTGACGCCGGTGTAGTAGAGGATACGCTCGGTGGTGGTCGTCTTGCCCGCATCGATGTGGGCCATGATGCCGATGTTGCGCGTATTCTCCAGAGAAACTTTTCTAGACATACAGAATCTCCTTTATTACCAGCGGTAGTGAGCAAACGCCTTGTTGGACTCAGCCATCTTGTGGGTGTCCTCGCGCTTCTTCACGGCGGAGCCGGTGTTGTTGGCGGCGTCCATAATCTCGCCGGCCAGCCGCTCCTTCATGGTCTTCTCGCCCCGGTTACGGGCGTAAGTGGTCAGCCAGCGCAGACCCAGGGTCTGCCGGCGCTCGGGCCGGACCTCGATAGGCACCTGATAGGTGGCGCCGCCCACGCGGCGGGCTTTCACTTCCAGGGAAGGCATGATGTTCTCAAGGGCCTGGGTATAAACCTCCATGGGTTCCTTGCCAGTCTTGTCCTTGATGATCTCGAAGGCGCCGTAGACAACCTTCTGCGCCACGCCCTTCTTGCCATCCAGCATGATGCTGTTGGTGAGCTTGGTAACCAGGACGGAGTTGTAAAGCGGGTCAGGTAAAATCTCCCGCTTGGGTACATTTCCTCTTCTGGGCACTTTGCTTCCCTCCTTCTTAAATAATTAGAAATCATAGGTACTCGTACCCCAAACGGCGTGCCGTTTGGACTGCGTGTAATGCCTGTCCGAGGTTTACCCATCTCCTGCACCCGCTCTGTAGGGGCGCACATTGTGCGCCCGTCCAATTCTCGCGCTCTGTGTCTGCGGGCGGACAATGTCCGCCCCTACACAGGCGCCGTAGATACAATATATGGTTAAACGCCCGGCAAGGCTGCTGCCTTGCGCAAACGCACAATGCAATTTTGGTTTTCTCAGCAGGTACAGAACCTGTGAGACGGCGGGCCGAGTCGTCCCGCCCTACAGAAATAATCTTCGATTATTTCTTGCCGGCCTTGGGCCGCTTGGCGCCGTACTTGGAGCGGGCCTGCATACGGCCGGAGACGCCCTGGGTGTCCAGAGTGCCGCGGATGATGTGGTAACGCACGCCGGGCAGGTCCTTCACACGGCCGCCGCGGATCATCACCACAGAGTGCTCCTGAAGATTGTGGCCCACGCCGGGGATATAGGCGGTGACCTCCATCCCGTTGGTCAGCTTCACACGGGCGATCTTACGAAGGGCCGAGTTGGGCTTCTTGGGGGTGGAAGTACGCACGGCGGTGCAGACGCCTCTCTTCTGGGGAGAGGGCAGGTCGGTGCTCCGGTTCTTCAGGGTGTTCAGACCGTGCTGAAGGGCGGGGGAGGTGGACTTGTACGCCGCCATTGTGCGGCCCTTGCGCACCAGCTGGTTAAAAGTAGGCATGATTGGGTTTCCTCCTTTCCTCAATTCTGCCCCGTTTCGGGGCGTAATATATATTTTAACAAATTTGGGAATTTTTATCCCATCTTTGTTAAAACCGAAAACCTTCGTCCCGCCCGCAGGCGGCCAGCCTCCTTTTGAAAGGAGGTGCCCCTGTTCGCAAACTGGGGCGGAGGATTGATTTCGCCGTAGGCGAAATGTGCGAAGCAAGCAAGGTTTGCATAAACCTGATTTACTTCGTATGTTTTGCTTCGCAAAACGCAATCCTCAGTCAGCCTTCGGCTGACAGCCCCTTTCAAAAGGGGCCTTTTTTCCGGGCCAACATCATTTCAGCAGCACCGCCACCGCAGCGCCCACGGCGATGCCGCAGGACGTGCCCAGTTCCTTCATGGAGGGCACCTGGACCACCGGCACCTGCCGGTTCACCGCCTCCTGCACCAGGGGCTGGAGCAGACGGGGGTCGGCGTCCACGGCGATATACAGCCGGGCGGCCCGGCCGTCCCGCAGGGCCCGTTTGGCCTGCTTGGCCCCCACAACCTTGTTGGAGCCGCTGAGTTCAGAAATCATAATCGGCACCCCTCACTTTCCCCTTTTCAGGAGAACTTCATCGGGTAAAAGGGCGCAATGCCCCTACCGCCACGAAATGGTATTATACCATCCCTTTCTCCCGCCGTCAAGAAAATTCCTCTTGATTTTTTCCAAAAAACCTTCAAAAAAGCGCAACCGCGCAGGCCGGTTTTCGTCTATAATGGTAGAGTCCCCCCTCAGTCAGCCTGCGGCTGACAGCTCCCCCACAAGGGGGGAGCCGAGCGCCTGCCTCCCCCCTTGTGGGGGAGGTGGCCCGAAGGGCCGGAGGGGGCACATCAGAAAAGGAGGATTTCCCATGAAACGAACCCTTTCCCTTCTCCTGGCCGCCGCCCTGGGCCTTGGCCTGCTGTCCGGCTGCGCCCCGGCCTCCGCCGCCAAGGAGCTCACCGCCCCTAAGTTATCCACAACCCCCGCCAACAGCGAGGAGGTCAACAAGGCCCTGTCCGTTTTCGGTCTGGAGCTGCTGAAAAAGTCCCGGGACGCCAACGCCGAAACAGCCATGACCAGCGACATGGACCACGTGCCCTTCTCCACCCTGGTCTCTCCCCTGTCCGTGGCCCTGGCCCTGTCCATGACCGCCAACGGGGCAGACGGCGAGACCCTGGCCCAGTTTCAGGAGGTGCTGGGGGGCGGCGCAGACCTCATCGAGCTGAACGGGGCCTGTGTCCAGCTGATGCAGGACTATCAAAGCCTGGGCGGCTCCACCAAGTGCTCCATTGCCAACAGCCTGTGGGTGGACCCGGACGGCCAGATCAAGGACGACCTTATCGGCAAGTGCCGGGGGGTATTCGACGCCCAGGTCTTCCAGGGAGAGCTGTCCGCCCCCGGGATTGTGGGCGATCTGAACGGCTGGGTGTCCGACCACACCAACAAGATGATACCCAACATCATCGACCAGCCCTTTGACGAGAACACCGCCCTGCTGCTGGTCAACGCCCTCTACCTGAAAAACAAGTGGCTCAGCGAGTTCGACCCCCTGTCCACCCGAGAGATGGATTTTCACCACGCCGGCGGCCCTGACAGCCAGGTGGAATACCTGCGGAAGTTTGACACCCAGCTGTCCTACCTGAACGGCAAGGGGGCCCAGGGGGTGGTCCTGCCTTACGACGACGGGCGGTTGGCCTTTGTGGCAATTTTGCCCGATTTGTACCCGGACTCCCCTGATTTGGGTCAGTGGCTGAACAATCTGGAGGGAAACAGCTTATCCCAGCTGATTATCAACAGAGAGGACGCCCTGTTTTTGAGCTTTGCCATGCCGAAATTCTCAGCGGAGTGGAAAGGCAATCTGGAGGACATCCTGCCCCCTCTGGGACTGGAGGACGCCTTTGTTCCCGGCGCCGCCGATTTCTCCAACATGGGGGACAACCCGGAGGGTTACTTTATCAACCAGGTAATTCACGCCACGAAAATCGAGGTCAACGAGCAGGGCACCGAAGCGGCGGCCGCCACCGTAGTGGCTCCGGCCAGCGGGGCCGCCGCACCCCAGGAGGGGATCACCCTCATTCTGGACCGGCCCTTTCTCTACGGCATCGTAGACCTGCACACCGGCGTGCCCCTGTTCCTGGGGACCTATGAATAAATTTCACCGGCATGGGCATAGTATGGGGACCAATATTTAAAGGAGGTATCCCATATGCAAGTCCATGTCAACGGCAACTGCATCGGCTGCGGCCTGTGCGCCAGCACCTGCCCCGACGAATTTTTCCTCACCGACGGCGGCACCGCCGCCGCCGTCTCCCCGGAGGTGGGCTCCGACCTGGCCGACCAGGTTCAGGCCGCCGCCGACGCCTGCCCGGTGAGCGCCATCGAGGTCAGGTAAGACCCTATGCAGGGGCCGACGACCTCGGCGGCCCCTGTCTCTAACGGCGGGCCGGCCAGGGGGCCGGCCCCTACATATCTCCCGGCGGGGCGGCACAGAGGCCGCCCCTACACAGTGAAAGCCCCCGCCGCGTCCATTGCGGCAGGGGCTTTCTGTTATGTAGCTATTCCGTCTCCTCTGGTGCGGGGCTCAGCTTCTCCACCAGAGCCCACTCCACCCGGCGGTCGCACAGCTCCTCCACCTGGATGTGGAGCCCCAGGGCCTCCACCACCGGACGGCTGCCGTCCTCGGGGATGACCGACAGCTGGGAGAAGACCAGTCCGCCCAGGGTATCGTAGTCCATCTCCTCGTCCTCGGGCAGCTCGAAGCCCATGGCCTCGGCCAGTTCCTCCAGGTCGGCGGAGCCGGACACCCGCCAGCGTCCCCCCTCCAGCTGGATAATCTCCTGCTCCTCCTGGGGGTCGAACTCGTCGTAGATGTTGCCCACCAGCTCCTCCAGCAGGTCCTCCAGCGTCACCAGGCCGCTGGTGCCGCCGTACTCGTCCACCACCAGAGCCATGTGGGTCTTCTTGCCCTGCATGTCCCGAAAGAGCACGTCCGCCGCCACCGTCTCGGGGACAAAGTAGGCCGGGCGGAGCAGCTCCTTCAGAGGCAGGGGGGCGCTCTGATGGAAGTTAAGCAGGTAGTCCCGGGTGGACAGGATACCCAGGATATCGTCGGCGTCCTCGCCGTACACCGGGAAGCGGGACAGGCCGGACTGCCGGATGACCTCCAGAATCTCCTCCTCCCCGGCCTCCACCGAGAGGGTGGCCATGTCGGTGCGGTGGACCATCACGTCCCGGGCGGTGGTGTTGTCAAACTCAAAGACGTTTTCGATGAACTCCTTCTCGTTGCTCTGGATGGCGCCCGATTCCTCGCCCTCCTCCACCATGGCCCGGATGTTGTCCTCTGACACCTGGTCCTTTCGGTGCAGCAGCGCCAGAATGGGCCGCCACAGCAGCTGCACAACATTTACACATAAACTGACGGAAAACAGTATCAGCCATATATGGCCGTCGTCCACGGGGATGACCTCCTTTTAATTTGCAAAAACTATACTGGTACTTTTGCATCATAGCACAAAATCCCGGCCATGACAAGGGGGAATGTACCACGCTTGTCTCATAAATTTAGGAAAGCTGCCGCATGTAGGGCAAGGGCTCTGCCCTTGCCTTACCTCGTTTCTGCCCTTGCCTTTCCTATCATGTTTTATCCCCTTACGGGGATAGGCAGGGGTAGAACCCCTGCCCTACAGGACGTACCGGCCGGCATTTCCAGAGGCTTTCCATATTTATGAAACGGGCGTGGGAAATATAAATTTTGGGGGTGCAAAAGCTCCGAAAAGTATGCTATACTCTCTATCGACCGAAACCCTTTTGGTACGGAGCTGGCGGGCTCCGGGAGAGAGGAGGGGCTTTTTATGCCGCAGCTGTCCAAGCCGGCCAGGGTAAGCCTGACCAACGCGGCCCTTTTTGTCAAGTGGCTGCTGTATTCCTGCCTGATCGGCGTAATCGTGGGCCTGGTGGCGGTGGCCTTCCATCTGGGCATCGAGCTGGCCGCCGAGCTGCGGGGGGAGCACCCCGGGATCATCTGGCTGCTGCCCCTGGCCGGGCCGGCCATCGTGCTGCTGTACCAGGTGTGCGGCATGGAGAAGGACCGGGGCACCAACCTGGTGCTGGTGGCCGTGCGGGACGCGGAGCGCCTGAAGCTGCGCACCGCCCCCCTTATCTTCCTGTCCACCATCCTCACCCACCTGGCGGGGGGCTCGGCCGGACGGGAGGGGGCCGCCCTCCAGCTGGGCGCCTCCCTGTCCGCCTATCTGGGCCGGCTCCTGCGGCTGGACGAGAAGGACAAACGGATTGTGATGATGTGCGGCATGGCCGCCGCCTTCTCCGCCCTGTTCGGCACCCCCATCACCGCCGCCGTCTTCGCCATGGAGGTGGTCACGGTGGGCCGGATGTACTACGCCGCCATGGTGCCCTGCATGCTGTCCTCCTACGCGGCGGCCCTGGTGGCCCACGGCTTCGACCTCCACAACGTCCGCGGCTACCCAATTCACGACGCCCTGGGGCTGGAGCCGCTGCCCGTCCTTCAGGTGGCCCTTCTGGGGGTGCTGTGCGCCCTGCTGTCCATCTTCTTCTGCACCGTTATGCACGCCGCCCCCAGGCTCTATGCCAGGTACCTCCCCGACCCCCTGCTCCGAGGGCTGGCGGGGGGCGTTCTGGTGCTGGCCCTCACCCTGCTGGTGGGAGAACAGACCTACAACGGCGCGGGGGACGGGGTCATCCGCAGCATGCTGGCCGGGGAGACCATCCCGGAGGCCTTCCTGCTGAAAATCCTCTTTACCGCCCTCACTTTGGGGGCGGGCTTCCGGGGGGGCGAGATCGTCCCCGTGCTGTTCACCGGCTGCGCCTTCGGCACCTGGGCGGGGCCCCTGCTGGGCCTGCCCCACGGCTTCTCCGGGGCGCTGGGGATGGCGGCCATCTTCTGCGGGGCCACCAACTGCCCCCTCAGCTCCATTCTGCTGGCCTTCGAGCTCTTTGGCGGGGAGAGCCTGCCCCTGTACGCCCTGTGCTGCGGGGTGTCCTACATGCTGTCCGGCTACTACGGGCTGTACAGCGAGCAGAAGATCATCTACTCCAAATTCAGCCCGGAGTGGATTGACAAGAAAACCCATTGACCCAGGGGCCGCCCCTGCGCAGCCCACAACAGACAATGTAAAGGAGAATGAATTATGACCACCTTCTATCACTACAACTTCAACGTGCTGGACCTGGACCGCAGCCTGGCCTTCTACCGGGAGGCGCTGAAGCTCTCCCCGGTGCGGGAGACGGAGGCGGACGACGGCTCCTTCAAGCTGGTCTTCCTGGGGGACGAGGCCGGCTCCCCCTTCCAGCTGGAGCTGACCTGGCTCCGGGACCGGAAGGAGCCCTACAACCTGGGGGAGTGCGAGTTCCACCTCGCCTTCCGCACCGACGAATACGACGCCCTCCACGCCAGGCACCAGGCCATGGGCTGCATCTGCTTTGAGAACCCCGCCATGGGCATCTACTTCATCTCCGACCCCGACGGCTACTGGATCGAGATTGTCCCGGAGACGCACTGATGGCCCGGGGCGACCGTAATATGGGGTGGCCCGGCTTCTTCCGGGTGTTCACCGTGCTGTGCGCCATGATGCTGCTGCTGGCCCAGAGCGGACAGCAGCAGGTGGCGGCGGGCTCCGGGGCCTGGCAGGTGCTTTCAGTCTACGAGGGACTCACCTGCTGGGCCGTCCCCGCCCTGTTCATGCTGTGGGGGATGCTCGCTCTGGAGGAGGGCCGCCCCCAGGTATCGGCCAGCCTGCTGGGGCTGGCGCTGCCCACCTTCTGCCTGCTGGTGTTCTGGGGGGCGGTATACGCCGTGGTGTCCCATCTGCTGGGGGGCGGCCTCCTGTCCTGGCGCGGGGTGTGGGCCGCCCTGGTGTCCGCCGCCAAGGGAAACACCTACTTTCACCTGTGGGTGCTCTACCCCCTTATCGGGCTGTATCTGGTCCACCCGGTGCTCCACCGGTTCACCGCCTCGGCCAGTCGGGGGGAGATGCGGTATTTCCTGGGGCTGTGCCTCCTCTTTGCCTCCCTCCTGCCCCTGTGGACCGCCCTGCGCCCCGAGAGCGCCGTCGCCGCCCAGCTGGAGCGGCTGCGGGTCCACCTGGTGCTGGGCTGGGTGGGGTGCTATGTGGGGGGCTGGTATCTGCGGCACTACACCATCAGCCGCCTGGCCGAATACCTTCTGTACATACTGGGTATTCTGGGGCTGGCAGTCACCGTGATGTCCCCTGCCGGCCTGGATCCCGCCCTCCTGCGGCAGTACACCGCCCCCAACGTCACCTTCGCGGCCGCCGCCTTCTGCGCCCTGTTCCGCTATGTGCTGGGCATCAGCGAGGAGCGGTCCCGCCGCCGGGCGGTGAACGAAATCGGGGCCTACGCCTTTGGCATCTACCTGATCTATCCCCTGTGGGCGCTGGTGTTCCAATGGTTCGGGGTCTCCCCGCTGGCCCCCTCCCCGGTGGTGGCCGTTCCCCTGTTCGCGCTGGTGTTCTTCCTCCTCTCCCTCCCCCTCGCCTGGCTGGTCAGCCTGATCCCCGGAGTGGGACCCAAGCTGACCTGAAACGTAAAAAGCCCGGAACCGCTCACGGTTCCGGGCTTTGTCGCTTACAGTGCCTCTTTCAGCGCCTGGGCCATCTGGTCCGGACAGGAGGTAGGTTTTGCGCCGCAGCGGATGCCCTCCATACGCTGGATGGCCTCCTCCACCTTCATCCCCTTGAGCAGGGAGGACAGCCCCTGCAAATTGCCGTCGCAGCCTCCCTCCACCTGGATGCTCTGAATCACACCCTCCTCCACTTCAATCTGGAAGTGCCGGGAGCAGGTGCCCCGGGGGGTATACTGAATGGTCATGACGATGCCGCCTTTCTAACAAAATGAACCAGCCTTCGACAGATTGCGACATCCTTCGCCATCCCCCAGGCGGTATAATAGGAATTATAGCAAATTCTGACGAAAAAGGCAACCCTTACTGGGCCGATCTGCGCCGGTTCAGTCGAATACGGTCGGCAATCATGGCGATAAATTCGCTGTTGGTGGGCTTTCCCTTGGCGTTGGACACGGTGTAGCCAAAGTATTTTTGCAGGGTCTCCAGGTCGCCCCGGTCCCAGGCCACCTCAATGGCGTGGCGGATGGCCCGCTCCACCCGGCTGGGGGTGGTGTTGAACCGCTTGGCCACCTCGGGGTAGAGCACCTTGGTCACTGCGTTGATCACGTCCATGTCGTTCACCGCGATGATGATGGACTCCCGCAGGTACTGGTAACCCTTGATGTGGGCGGGTACGCCCACGTCGTGGATGATGGCGGTCACCTGGCTCTCCAGGCTGGTGCTCCGGTCCTCGTCGGGCTCCGCGCCGCTGGGGGTCATCACCTGGCGCAGCCGCTCGGCCACCACTGTAAGCCGGCAGGGCTTGGTGACAAAGAAGTCCGCCCCCTTGGCCGCCGCCGCGTCCACCACGCTGCCCTTGATGTAGCCGGACAGGATCAGCACCCTGGGCCGCTCAGGCAGGCGGGAGATCGCGTCCAGCACATCCATGCCGTCCATGCCGCCGGTAAGCACCATGTCCATGACGACGGCGTCCGGGCGGTCCCGCTGCACAAAGCGCATCAGCTCTGCGCCGTCGCCCGTCTCGCCCACGACCTGAAAATCTGTTTCATCCGACAGTGCCCGGATCAGGTTCTTTCTGAATTCTGTCCCTGTATCGGCCACCACGATTCGTTTCGTGTTTTCCATTCATGATCTTCCTTTCCTAAAAAATCTGTGACGACCGGCAAAAGGTCCCGATTTGCGCATACACGGTGCGTTTCGACCGGTCGCCTACAATTTATCATATTACGGCAGATTTTGCAAGTCATTTTTTCGGATTTTATGGTACTTTTTATCAGCATATTCGACCTTTTTTCTACACAAACAGAACATATTCTAAAAAATGCGGGTCCAAGCTGCCTGCTCGGACCCGCATGCCCTGTCGAAGGGTACTACCGCTTCTCCCCTGTGGCCTGTCGAAGCATGTTGTCGGCCAAAATTCCATAGCCCCGGGTGGGGTCGTTGACCAGCACGTGGGTCACCGCCCCCACCAGGCGCCCGTTCTGGAGGATGGGCGAGCCGCTCATCCCCTGTACAATGCCCCCGGTGGCGGCCAGCAGGGCCGGGTCGGTCACCTCCACCATCATGCTGCGGGTGCCGTCCCCCTCCGGGTACAGGTGGGTGATACGGACGGCAAACTCCTCCACCTCATCCCCCCGGATGTTGGACCAGATGGTGGCCGGGCCGGTCTCCACCTGGTCCCGGGAGGCCACCTCCACCGGCTCCACCGCGCTGCCCACCATCTCCCTGGGCATCTGCCCAAAAATCCCCAGGTTGGTGTTGGCATACAGGGTCCCCAGGTCCCGGGTCAGGTCAAACTGGCCGTGGAGCTCGCCGGGCGCGCCGCTGGCCCCCTTCTTCACCTCAGACACGCTGGCCGGCATGATGCTGCCCGACTCCAACGGCATAAGCATGGCGGTGTCCACATCGTTGATGCCGTGGCCCAGCGCCCCGAATACGCCGCTGGACGGGTCGTAGAAGGTCATGGTTCCGATGCCGGCCATGGAGTCCCGGAGCCACACCCCCAGCTGATAGACCCCCTGATTGTTCTCCACCGCCGCCGCTGTCAGCTGGAGCTGCCGCTGGCCCCGCACGGCCTGGATGGTAAGGGGCTCGTCCTCCAACTGCTTCACCAGGGCCTGTACCTCCTCAATGGTGTCCACCTCGCCGCCGTTGATGTGGGTAATCACATCGCCCGCCTTCAGGCCGCAGTCCCGGCCGGGATAGGAGGCCCCTTCCCCGGTCTCCACCGGTGACAGGCCCACCACCAGAACGCCGTCGGAAAACAGCTTGATGCCCACCGCCTTACCCAGCGGAATAACGGTGCGGCCCACCGCGCCAGGGGCCTCCGGAGCCGGCTCCTGCCGGTCAGCCGCCAGCGCCGCCGGAGCAGCGGCCGCCGCCGCCCTTCCCCGGTCTCCAACCAGCGACAGGGACAGGCAGATCACCACCCCCAAGGCGATCAGCCCAAACACCCCCGGGCCTTTTTTCTTTTCTTGTTCCAAAATTCCACCCCCTTGCCGTAAAACAAAAAGCGGACGGACCGTGATCCGTCCGCCCTCTCATTATGGCCGGAGTTTTTAAAATTCAACCGTGGGGAGATATTACAGCTTTTCCTCCCAATCCCCCGGCCGGAAGCCGGTAAGCACAAAGCCGTCGCCCACCAGGATGGGCCGCTTCACCAGCATCCCATCGGAGGCCAGCAGCTCCAGCTGCTCCTCCTCACTCATTCCGGGCAGCCTGTCCTTCAGGCCCAGCTCCCGATATTGGATGCCGGAGGTGTTAAAAAATTTTTTCAGGGGCATGCCGCTGGCCTGCCACCAGGTCCGCAGCTCGTCAGCGGTGGGATTTTCCTCCTTGATGTGCCGCGGGGTATAGTCCGCGCCCTGCTCGTCCAGGAATTTTTTGGCCTTCTGGCAGGTGGTGCATTTGGGGTACCATAAAAACAGCATAGTTCCACACTCCTTTATGTTTTGCCTATCGTACCACATTTTGACAAAACACGCAAGCTATCCCCCAAACTCCTCGGCCAGCATCTTCAGCTCCCCCAGGGTGGACACGGTGATGGTGCTCTCCAGCAGCCGCAGCTGGGCTTTGGCAGGCATGGTGTCCCAGTAGGACAGCAGGACGGCGTCGTGCCCCACCACATCCTGGGGCAGGCGGTAATATTGCTCAAATTGCTCCATAAAGCTCCCCTCCCGGCCACAGTTTGCCCGGGAACGGGGGCAATCATACAAAAGGAGGCTGCCCGAACGGACAGCCTGCCTTACAAAACTCAGTCCTGCTTGTCTTCCTCCACAGCGGCCTCCACAGCGTCGGCCACGGCCTCAGCCGCCTCCTCCACCGTCTCGGCGGCGGCTTCGATCTCCGCCTCCACCTCGGCCTCGGGGTCGCCGGGCTGCTTCAGCTCCGCGATGCGCTCGTTGTTGGTCTCGATGGCCGCTTTGGAGGCGGTAATCTTCTCGCAGGCGGCGGCAAAAGCGCCGTCGGGAGAGGCGCCCTGCTCCGCGTAGTAGAGCTTGCCAATCTCGATATAGGCCTTTTTGATGGCGTCCTCCTCGGCCATGTTGGCGGCCTTCAGCTTGGCAATTTCGGCCAGCCGCTTGGACTGGGCCACGCCCGCCTGGGCCAGGTCAACCGCTCTGTCCTTCAAATTCTCAAAGGTGTTCTTAAAATCCATTGCAGATGCCTCCTTTAAATTACGGTTTCCCGTTTGGTGTCTCTATTCTATCCGATTTTCTCCCGGGGTGCAAGAGGCTTTCCCTTTATTTAATGAATTTTTCATCCGCAGTATAACCGTCTTTTAATCAATACCGACCAAAGTCACCGGAGCGGCCCTGGGTCACATCGGACCCGAACTGGTAGTCCTTGCCGGGGAGGATGGCGTTCAGGGCGATGCCGGCGATGGCGGCAATGGCCAAAGAGGTGAGGGTGATGTCGGTGCCCCCCACATGGAAGGTGAGGCCGGAAAACTCGTTGTTAAAGCCCCAGATTTTAAAGCCCAGGCCGCACACCATAATAACGGCGGCGATGATCAGGTTCCGGGAGTTGGTAAAGTCCACCCGGTTCTCCACCACGTTGCGCACGCCGATGGCAGAGATCATGCCGTAGAGGATGAAGGACACGCCGCCGATGATGGCGGTGGGGATGGAGTTAATCACCGCCGCGAACTTGGGGGAGAAGGAGAGCACCACCGCATAGATGGCGGCCAGCCGGACCACCTTGGGGTCGAAGACCCGGGACAGCTCCAGCACGCCGGTGTTCTCGCCGTAAGTGGTGTTAGCGGGGCCGCCGCACAGGCCGGCCAGGGAGGTGGCGATGCCGTCACCGATAAGGGTGCGGTGCAGGCCCGGGTCCTCAATAAAGTTCTCCTCCACGGTGGCGGAGATGGCCGACATATCGCCGATGTGCTCCATCATGGCGGCCAGGGCGATGGGGGCCATCACCAGAATGGCGGTCAGGTCAAACTTGGCCAGCACAAAGGGCTGCAGGCCCACCAGCCTCTCGGCAGCCACCGCAGAAAAGTCCACCTGATTGGTCACCAGGGCCACCCCATAGGGCACCAGCACGCCCAGAAGGATGGGGATAATCTTAATCATGCCCTTGCCCCAGATATTGGCCGCCACAATGACGGCCATGGACAGCAGGGCCAGCCACCAGTTGCTGGAGGCGTTATTGATGGCGCTGGGAGCCAGGGACAGACCGATCAGGATGATAATGGGCCCGGTGACCACCGGGGGCAGGAAGCTCATCACCTTGTGAACTCCCACCGCCTTAATCAGCCCGGCCAGCACCAGATAGAGCAGGCCGGCCACCACGATGCCGCCCAGGGCGTAGGGCAGCTTCTCCTCCCCGGACATGCCGGCGTAGATGCCCGAGTCCAGCTCGGCCACGGCAGCGAAGCCGCCCAGATAGGCGAAGGAGGAGCCCAGGAAAGCGGGCACCCGAAATTTAGTACACACATGGAAAAACAGAGTGCCCACGCCGGCAAAGAACAGGGTGGTCTGGATGGACAGGGGCAGGCCGTAGCCCCGGACCAGGATAGGCACCAGCACGGTGGCCCCAAACATAGCAAACATGTGCTGAAGGCCCAAAATCAGCATCTTGGGCAGGCCCAGCTGCCGGGCGTCACGGATGGGTTGGTTGTTGTTCATTTCGTTCTCCTTTCTCTCACGCACAAAAAAAGACGATTCCCACTGAACCGTCAAGCAAAAATAGAAACAGAGGAGCCACTAAAACTGATGCCAGTATCCTTCCGCATGGCAATCCCTCCTGTTCTATCCGAAGCATTATACCAGAAACCGCCCAATTCCGCAAGGGGAGCCGGGCGGTTTTTTCAGTTTTAGCAGTTTTCACAAATTTTAAACCGGTTTCCTCCTTTTTCCTGCCCACAGGTCGGCGGTAATGAGGGCGGCGCACCAGAGCAGCAACAGGGCCAGAATCAGAACGGCGCAGTTGCGGAAGAAGTCCTGGGGCAGAAAGAGGATGATGGGGTCGGTGCGCCAATCAAAAATCCAGTTGTCTTTTCCCGGGAAAAACAGGCTGTGGAAGATGACAAAGGCCCGGTCGAAGTCCAGGGCGGCCAGCCCGCCCACGGTCAAGAAGGAGACGCCCAGCCCTGCCGCCGCCCAAAAACCGGGCCCCCGGTTCCGAAGACGGCAGGGGCGTACTTGTTTCACCCTGCAGAACACCAGCCCCGCCGCCAGCAGGACCGCCGCCGCCGCAAACACCCGCAGGTCCAGCAGAAACAGCCCCCGCACATCGGCAAAGTGGTCCGCCCCGGACGGGGAGAAGGCCAGCACCCCGGCGGAGAAGTCCTCCCGCCTGCCCAGGCAGAAGTCCATCATCTCGTCGTAGGCGGTTTCGATCTCCGCTCGGGGCAGGCCGTACTCCTCCAGGTCCATAGGCCCGATGTGGGCGTAGTAGAAGGACCGGCACAGCAGGGGCACGGCGACGGAGCCCGTCAGCACCACCAGGGCGATCAAAATGGACAGAACAACGGACAGGAGCTTGCTGGTTTTCATAGGTGTGACCTCCCAGGGTTCGTAATGTAGGGCAAGGGCTCTGGCCTTGCCTTTTTCAAAGGCGGTAATCGTTTTCGGCAAGGGCAGAGCCCTTGCCCTACATGACGTTCATCTCTGTGTCAATTACGGGCTTTTGTATTCTACCACAAATCCCCGCCCCAGGCAATCAGAAAGCGGGCCCGATATTTCGGACCCGCTTTTTGCTCTGTTTGGATGGAACAGGGAATATTATTTCTTGTTCTTCTTACCGAAGATGGTCATGCAGCCCTCGACGGCCAGCACGATAGCCAGCACAAAGAGCAGCGCGCCCAGGATGGCCTGTGCATAGGTGCCCCAGTCCACCTTGGCCAGCACCTCGGGGTTATCGCTGGTAATCATGCCCACCCGGGCGGTGACGGTCTGGAACAGGGAGACCAGCGTAACAACCAGCATAAAGCCCATGGGGAGATAGAACATCTTGTTGTTCCGGCCGATGTTGCCCAGCCAGGCGCAGACGGTGAGCAGGGCCAGAGCGGCCAGCAGCTGGTTGGCGGCGCCGAACAGGGGCCAGATCTTGCCGTAGCCGGTCATGCCCAGGCCGACGCCCAGCACCACGGTGATGGCGGTGGCTACCAGGGGGTTGCACAGGGTGGCCTTGATGCCGGTGACGTCCTTATAGGTCTGGCCGGGCTTCAGCCAGAACTCCTGGAACATATACCGGGCCAGACGGGTGGCGGTATCCAGAGAGGTCAGGCAGAAGGCGGAGACGGTGAGCACCAGCAGGGCGCTGACAGTGGGCTGGGTGGCGGCCAGGCCGGGGATGGAGGCCACCATCTTGGAGATGCCGGTGGCAAACACCTGGGTGGGGGTGCGCAGGCCGTCCAGATAGTCCTGCCAGATGAAGGAGACGGCGGACAGGGAGATCAGGGCCAGCGCGCACTCGATGAGCATACCGCCGTAAGCGATGGGCTTGGCATCCCGCTCGTGGTCCAGCTGCTTGGCGGTGGTGCCGGAGCCCACCAGGGAGTGGAAGCCGGAGATGGCGCCGCAGGCGATGGTGACGAACAGGGCGGGGAACATGGTACCCAGGGAGGTGGTGCTGATAGTGTCCACCCAGCCGGTGAAGGCGGGCATGTCATTGTGGGCGGCGTCCGCGCCGGTCACACCCGCGCCGATGACGCCCACGGCGGCAATGACCATCATGCCGTACAGCAGGAAGGAGGACAGGTAGTCACGGGGCTGGAGCAGAATCCACACCGGGGCCACCGAGGCGATGAGGATATACACGCCGATGATCCACATCCAGGTGTTGTTGCTCAGGTAGATGGGGTGGAAGTTCAGGCCCACGACCAGGCACAGCACGATGCCGATCACGCCCAGAACGGTGGCCACCGACAGGGGCGCGCCACGGCGGTATACAGCCAGACCGAAGATGATGGCCATAATGATGAACAGAATGGAGATCATGGCCACGGCGGCGTTGGCGTCGTTGGGCGCGCCTTCCGCGGTGAAGCCGTTGAAGGTGCTGGCCACGATGGAGGCGAAGGCAGCCACCACCAGGATCAGGGTCAGGTAAGAGAAGACCAGAAAGAGCTTCTTGGCCCGCTCGCCGATGTTGACGGCCACCACCTCGCCCAGGGACTGGCCCTTGTGGCGGATGGAGGCGAACAGGGCGCCGTAGTCATGGACAGCGCCGAAGAAGATGCCGCCGATGAGAATCCACAGCACCACAGGCACCCAGCCGAAGACGGCCGCCTGGATGGGGCCGTTAATGGGGCCGGCGCCGGCGATGGAGGAAAAGTGGTGTCCCATCAGGACAGGGGCTTTGGCAGGGACGTAGTCCATGCCGTCCTCCAGCTCATGAGCTGGGGTGGTCTTGGTGTCGTCCACGCCCCACTGCTTGGCCAGCCAGCCGCCGTAGAAGATATAGCCTACGACCAGGATGGCACAGCCAACAAGAACAACTAACATTGCATTCATTGGGTTTTCTCCTCTCCTTTTTGATTTGCAGAGATGATGCGGTCCGTCAGCCGGCGCAGGTCCTTTGCCAGGGCTTTTCCCGCCCGGTTAACGGTGATTTCGCCGTTGGACAGATCCACGGCGGCTATTCTGAACTCCATCCATCCATGGAGCGATAGCTTAAATTCCCGGCGTTTTTTCAGCTTCTTCAGCTGAGCCAGTGCGTCCGGGTCGGCGCTGTCATACAGCGCCACGGCGGTTAGGTAGGTGTACATATGCTGGGCGTGGGGGCGTACCCGGGGCTCGCCGTCTTCCAGGGTGCGGCGGAAAATCTCCTCAACCCCGGCGGTATCCAGCGCTCCCGCGTCCCACAGGTAGAGATACTCGTGGCTCTCCGCCGCCCACAGCTCGGCCTTCTTCACCAGCACATACTGGCTGTCCCGCATGTGGTAATCACACCGGGCCTTCAGGGCGGTGCCGTCGTTGATCTCCTCAATGTCAAAATAGGCGGTGTAGGCCTTTTTCAGCCCTTCCAGAACCGTTTCGCTGCGCTGGGACACGACCGTCCTCCCTTTCTCCGGGGTCCCCGGAGGGACTTTGTGAATAAATTATGAAGCAGAGCTATCATACCAGATTTAACCGCTTTTTTCAAGAAAATTCGTTGGTGGATATGCACAAACTGCAACCGTTGATTCGACACTTTTTTGTTCCCCGCGCAGCGCACAGGGGAGGCCCAAACCGTCACCCCCCCGTCCCCCGCAGGGAAAAGCCTTCCACCCTCCGGGGGGAAGGCTTTGGGCGCGTACCTGGACGTGGCAAAAGGCAAGAGTAGGGGCGGACATTGTCCGCCCGCAGGCGCACAGTGTGCGCCCCTACAAATCGTGCCAATTCTCCTGACTGTGATAAAATGCGCGGCAGCACACGCCCCGAAACGCCCCCGCCGTTGACAACCAGCCGGGGATACAGTAAAATAGGAGGACTTATCCCTTTTTCCTGCCAAATACAGGGTAAATTCCAGACCCGCAACAGGAGGTGGCCAATTTTGAAAAACAGGGACAGCTCCCTCTCCGTTCTGTGGACGAAACACGCCGTTCTGGCCGCCCCCTCCCTCTTTCTGCTGGGGGCCATCTACTGCGAGGAGCTGTTTTTAAAGCTCTACTGCTTCCGCTCCCTCACGGTGGAGGGGGTGGTCTTCACCCTGCTGTTCACCCTGCCGGTGGCCCTGCTGCTGGGCCTGCTGTGCGGGAGCGTATCCCACAGAGCGGGGCGGCTCCTGCTGCCGGCGTGCACCGCCCTGGTCTCCCTGTGGATCGGCACCCAGCTGGTATATTTCCACATGTTCAAGGCCTTCCTCTCCATCTTCTCCCTGACCAAAATGGCCATGGTGGCCCAGTCCTTCGGTGAGACGGCGGTGGGCAACGTGCTGGCCAGCTGGTTTCCCATCACCGTGATGGCCGCCCCCACGGTGCTGGCCTGGGTCTTCCGGGCGGCCATTATCCCGGACGGCCATGACGCAGGCAGAAGCCTGCGTCTGCGCTGGGCGGTCATGGCCGCCGCAATCCAGCTGACCGCCATGGGGCTGGTGCTGCTGTGCGGCGGTGGGGTGCTCTCCCTGCGGTATATCTACTACCGGGCCGCCACCCCGGAGCTGGAGGTGCAGAACTTCGGCGTCTGCACCCAGACCCAGCTGGAGGTCTGCCGGCTGCTTTTCGGCATAAAGCCCGACTCCCCCGATGCCTCGGAGGAGCCCGCCCCCGACATGGCGCCCCCCGATCTGGAGCCCAGCCGCCCTGACGCCAGCATTGTCCGTCCCGCCCCCGAGCCCATCCCCGGCTACCACACCCTGCCCATCGACTTCGACACCCTCCTGGAACATGAGGAGGACGAGGGCCTGAAAAACGCCCATCTCTGGTTCTCCCAGCGCCCTCCCACCCCGGAGAATCTGTGGACGGGCTACTTCGAGGGAAAAAATCTCATCTGGATTGTGGCGGAGGGCTTCTCCACCCTGGCCATGGACCCGGACCGGACCCCCGCCCTGTGGAAGCTGTCCCACCAGGGGTTTGTCTTCGACCACTTCTACACCCCCCTGTGGGGGCTGTCCACCTCCGACGGGGAGTATGTCACCACCACCGGCCTGATCCCCAAATCCGGGGTGTGGAGCTACTCCCTGTCCTCCGAGAACTACATGCCCTTCGCCCTGGGCAGCCAGTTCCGCAAGGAGGGCTACTCCACCTTCGCCTTCCACAACTACCTCTATAATTACTACGACCGGGACAAATCCCACCCCAACATGGGTTATGACTACTACGCCCTGGGCCAGGGGCTGGAGCTGGAGGAGACCTGGCCCCTGTCAGACCTGGAGATGATGGAGAAGATCGTCCCCATGTTCGTCAGCGAGGACAAATTTTCCGTCTACTGCCTTACCGTCAGCGGCCACCTCACCTACACCCTGGACACCAACGCCATGTCCCTCCGCCACTGGGACGCGGTGGCCGACCTGCCCTACAGCGAGGAGGTGCGGTGCTACCTGGCCTGCCAGATGGAGCTGGAGCTGGCCATGGAGAGCCTGCTCAATCAGCTGGAGGCGGCGGGCAGGCTGGACGACACAGTAATTGTCCTGTCCGCCGACCACTACCCCTACGGCCTCTCCGACGAACAGTACAGCGAGCTGGCCGGCCACCAGGTGGACCCGGTGTTTGAGCTGTTCCAGAACACCCTGATCCTCTGGAGCGGCGACATGGAGGGCACCGCCGTCCATGTGGATAAATACTGCTCCAGCCTGGACGTGATGCCCACCCTGTCCAACCTGTTCGGCCTGGACTACGACTCCCGGCTCATCATCGGCTCCGACATTCTGTCCGCAGAAGACCCCCTGGTCATCTTCGCCAACTACAGCTTTATCAACGGCGAGGGGTATTACAACTCCGTCCTGGACCAGTTCACCCGCTGGGACGGCGCCGCCCCCGACCTGGAGGAGGTGGCCGGAATGGTGGCCGATGTGCAGAACCGGGTGGCCTACTCCGCCACCATCCTGGACACCGACTACTACCGCCTGGTCCTGAACGGCCCGCCCAAGGCCCCGAAAGCGTAAAAACAGCGCCGGGAAGCTCCCGGCGCTGTTCCTTTAAGGCTCCTTTGGGGGGAAGACGATGCCGCCCACGCTCACGTTGACGGCGGCCACCTCCAGCCCGCTCATGGACTCGATGGCGTTCTTCACCGCCTCCTGCACGGCCCGGCCCATCTCGGGGATGGTGTGGCCGTAAGCCATGAGGACGGACATGGTGACCACCACCTTCTCCTCCTCCAGCTTGATGTGAACCCCTCTGGCGGCGTTCTTCTTGCTCGGGTTGGTCAGGCTGCTGACCCCCTCCACCTCCAGCGCGGCGGCGGCGGAGATGGCCGCCAGCACCTCCTCCGAGATGTGGATGTTGCCCAGCTCGTCAGAGCGGGAGACGTAATCCTTGCTTTCGCCCATGTGATACCACTCCTGTTCCCAGTTTTCAAAACGGTACCGTTATCTTACCACACTTTTCCCCGTTTGACAACCTCACAGGAAAAAAACTCCCGGAAAACCTGTTTTCCCCGCGGGCGGCCCGGCGGGCCCCTACTCCACCTCGATGATGGTCACCTGTCCGGCGGTGTAGCCGGCGGTCTGCTTCACCACGTCCAGAATCTTGGCGGTGTCCGCCTCGGTGAGCCCCCCCGCCGGAGCGGAGACGGCCAGGGACAGGGCGTCCTCCCCGATAAAGGCCACGCAGTCGGTATACCCCTTGGCCACCACCAGATTTTCGATCTGAGCCTCGGTAACGGTGTAGTCGGCCATGGTCTGGATGTTGTCGTTGAGCTGATTCTTCACCGCCTCGTCGGCGTCCTCCCGGGCGGCGGCGTCCTGGAGCAGGGACAGGGCGCTGTCCCGGGCCTGCTGCCGGTTAAGCCGGGCGGTGGCAAAGTAGGCGCTGCTGCCGGCGTCGCCGGCCGTCTCGCCAGGCTGGGCGTCCCCGGCGGTGCTGGTGTCGCCGGCGCCGTCCCCGGCGGACGTCCCCATCTGAGCGGAGCCGTCCCCCTTCACCAGGGGGTCCTTGGCCTGGTTGCCCACCATGGTGGACTGGCCCAGCGTCTTGCCCGCGTCGGCCTCTTTGTTGTAGTTCCAGTTGAGATATACCGCTGCGCAGACAAACAGGGCGATCACCGCCACCACCGCATTCCGCTTCCACAGCTGTGACCAGTCGGTTTTCTTCGTTCTCATAATAATTCCTCCCTATGATTGATATATTGGTTTCCTCTGTAGGGACCGCCGCCTTCGGCGGCCCATTCTGTGTATCAACGGGGCGCCGAGGGCGGCGCCCCCTACGCCCCCCCCTGACACACTGAGATCCGGTCGGAGCCCAGTCCGGTGAGGGCGGACACCGCCTCGATAAGCTTCAGGCGCACCGCCGCGCTCCCCCCGCCGGGACACACCACCAGCGCCCCCCGGAACTCCGGGGCCACCGTCTGGAGGGGGACCACATCCTGCTTTCCCGAGCCCTTCCCCACCGTGACCACCGTGTTGGAGCCGCCCCCCTCGCCGTCCCGGTCCTGATTCCGGGCCAGCACCTGGCGGCTGCCCCCGTCCAGGGTGAGCACCACCCGGGCCTCCCCCGCCCCCTCAATCTGAGACAGAGTGCGCTCCAGCTTTTTCTCAAAGGCCTCCAGGTCGAAGGCGGCCCCCTCCTCCCGGGCCGGGGGCTCCTCGCCGGGGCTGTCCCGGCCGCCGGAGGGCAGCAGCAGAAGCATCGCCCCCGCCGCCATCACCAGCAGTACGTATCCATATTTCCCCAGCGCCCCCTTCCACCGTCGGACCGCCTCGGGCCACTTCCATTTCACGGCATTTCCTCCTTATCGATGTAGACCTGCGCCTCCTCCGGAACGCCCAGGTCCTCCGCAATGCTTCGGACCAGCTGCGCCGGAACGCCGGCCGTCTGCGGGCCGGTAACCTCCGTCCGAACCGGGAGGTACAGCCCCTCCTCCGACCGCTCACACGCCACCCGGGCGGTGCAGGTCCATCCGAGTTCTGCCGCCTTGTCCACAATATATGCGGCATACTCCTGTTCTATGATGACTTTCATCTGACTCTCCACCGTCTGGGTCAGCTCCGCCTCCTGGCTGTGGACCGAGGCCAGATAGTCCTCCAGCCACCGCCGGCCCCCCTCCACATCCAGCTCCGCCACCGGGGACAGCACCGCCCCCATCAGCACCAGGCCGCACACCAGCCGCCCCACCCGTCGCACCCCGCCGGGTGGCATAAGGGCGTCGGCCACCGCGCACAACAGAGACACGGCGATTACCGCCAGCAGCCAGCCCCGCACCGCCCCCATCATGGCGCAGCCGCCCCCACGGCGGCCACCAGACTGACCAGCAGCAGCAGGGCCCCGGCCCCCGTCATCCCCAGCACCAGCCCGAAGGCGGAGCCGATGGCGTCAATCAGACCGGACAGCCGGGGCTGGGCCACCATGGCGCATAGTGCGGCCGCCCCCTTATACACCAGATACTGGAAGGCCAGCCTCAGAAAGGGGGTGAGGCACAGGGCCAGCACCACCAGCAGGCCCACCAGCCCCACGGTGCCCCGCAGGGCTCCCGCTCCGGCCAGCACCGACTCGGAGGCGTCGGCCAGAATCCCCCCCACCACCGGAATGGCCCGGGAGATGGCCAGCTTGGCCGCCTTCACGGCGGCGGCGTCCACGCTGCCCGCAATGGCCCCGCTGGCGGTGAGATAGCCCACAAAGGCCAGCAGCAGGGCGGTGAGGAGAAAGGTAACCGCCCCCTTCAGCAAGTCGGCCGCCTTTTTCAGCCCCGGATTGCCCACCGCGGCGTGGGCGCAGCTCACCGCCACAAAGGCGTAGACCAGCGGCACCAGCAGCCTGTCCATGGCGGTAATCAGAAGCTGGGAAAAGAGCACCGTGGCCCCCTGCCGGGCGGCGGCCGCCGTCACCGAGCCGGTGGCCGCCGTCAGCACCGCCATGGCGGGCAGCAGCAGGTTCGACAGCCCGGTCATCCGGTCCAGCGTGTCCCGCCCCAGGCCGATCATGGCGGCCATATCCGTCATGGTCAGGGCGGTGATGGCCAGCGCCCCGGCGATATTTACCGCCTGGAGCCCCTCCCCCGCGCCCACCCTCACGCTCTCGGCCAGGGAGCACAGCAGCACCACCGCCACCAGCTTGGCGGCGGTGGCCAGGCTGGCCCGGAACAGGGCCCCCGCCTGGTCCACGGCGTCGGCAAGCAGGTTGGACAGCCCCTGGTCCAGGGTGGTGTCCCGGCGGACGCCGCAGCCCTCCGCCTCCTCCCAGACCTGGTCCAGCCCGGGCACAGCGATCTCCGCCCCCAGCGCGGGGACGGCGCACACCACGGCCAGGACGCAGAAAATCAACACACGTCTCATACCAGCAGCTCTCCCATCAGCCGGGCCACCGCCCGCACCAGGGGCAGGGCGGCCAGCAGGGCCAGAACGGCCCCCGCCGTCTCCACAAAGGCGGCCACGCCCCCCTCCCCCGCCGAGCGGCAAATTTCCGCCGTCAGCCTGGTGAGGATGGACAGGGCCACCGTCTTCACCACCGGCTCCAGCAGCACCTCAGACAGGCCGGCCTGCTCGGCCAGCTCCTCCATCAGGGCCACCGCCGCCCCCATGCCCTCGGCGGCCATTGCCAGCATCCACAGCCCGGCGGCCAGGGCCAGCAGCAGGGCCAGCTCCGGGGTGTTTTTCTTCAGCACCGCGCTGAGCACCACCGCCGTCACCCCCACGGCGGCCAGCTTTGCCATGGCCGCCATCACAGCCCAAACAGGTCCTTCACCAGGTCAAATAGGCTGGCAATCTCCTGGACCACCATCATCAGCACCACCACCAGACCCGCCAGTGTGGTCATCATGGCCTGCTCGTCCCGCCCCGCCCGGCTGAGCACCTGGTTCAGCACCGCCACCAGAATCCCGATGGCCGCAATTTTAAAGATCAGATCGACTTCCATATATAGGTTCGCCCTCTTTCGTAATCTTTCGTCCCCCGAGGGGAAAGGCTCCCTCTTTGAGGGAGCTGTCAGCCGAAGGCTGACTGAGGGAGTAGGGGCCGCCGCCCTCGGCGGCCCGTTTCCAAACCGGCGGGCCGCCCAAGGGGGCGGCCCCTACAGCGCTTATTACAGCAATAAAATCACCAAAAACGCCCCGCCTGACAGCCCCAGGGCCTGATACACTCTCCCCTGTCTCCGGCTGTCGGCCTCCAGGCGGCCGGCCAGCTCCCCCAGCCGCCGCCGGGCGGCGGCCAGGGCCTCCCGCTGCCGCTCCCCGTCGTACCGGCCCAGGGTGTCCCCCAGGGGCAGCAGGACAGCCTGTCCCTCCGGGGTCAGCTCGGTCCGCTCCCGGACCATCCGCCGCCACAGGCTGGAAAAATCCTCCCGGTCCAGCCGGTCCAGCCCCTGGGCGCACCCCTGAAACAGTCCTCTGGCCGGACCCTGGCTGTGGGCGGCCCCCCGCTCCAGCAGCCGGGACAGGGGCGGGGCGCTCAGCTCCAGCTCCCGCTCCAGCAGGGCCAGCCCCTCCTCCATCTGCCGCACGGCCCGTCCTCTTTTCCGCAGCCCCGCCGCCGCCTGAAAGCCCAGCAGAGCCCCGCCCGCCGCCACCAGGACGGCCCCTAACAGATGCACCATTACCTCAACTCCTCTATGGTATAAATACGCCGCTCCCCCTCCCGGCGGATGCGGACCAGAAAGCGAAACAGTCCCTCGTCCAGCAGAGGGCGGTACAGGGGCCGGCGCTCCAGGCCGGCCCGCCCCTCTCCATGGGCGGTGGCCAGCAGGGTAACGCCGCACCCCGCCGCCGCAATCAGGGCCCCCACGTCCTCCGGGGCGGTGATCTCGTCCACCGCCAGCACCTGGGGGTTCATGGCCCGGAGGAGGAGCATCAGCCCCTGGGCCTTGGGACAGCCCTCCGCCACGTCGGTGCGCCGGCCCACCTCCAGCTGGGGCCGGCCGCTGTACATGGCGGCCACCTCCCCCCGCTCGTCGGCCAGAGACACCCGCAGGGGAGTGCACCCCTCCCCCTCCGACACCGAACGGATCACATCCCGCAGAAGGGTGGTCTTGCCCAGCCCCGGCGGGGCCAGGATCAGGGTGTCGGCCAGCCGCCCGCCGGGACACAGCCCGTCCAACACCGGGGCGGCCGCCCCCTTCACCTGTCGGGCGATGCGCAGGTCGGCGGAGGAGATGGCCCGCAGTGCGTGGATTTCCCCCTCCCGCAGGGCCGCCGTGCCGCACAGGCCGATACGGTGGCCCCCTTCAAAGGTGAGGTAGCCCCGGCGCACCTGGTCCAGCACCGTGTGGAGGGAGGCCCGGCTGGCAATCTCCACCAGCTGCTCCAGCTCCCGCCCCTCCACCGGAGGCCCGCCCAGGGGGCGCTCCCCCTCCGGCAGCACCGCCGTCATGGGCCAGCCCGCCCGCAGGCGCAGCTCCTCGGCCCGGGCCCGGTCCCCCGCTGGGAGGGACAGGGCCTCCTGCCGCAGCCGCTGGGGCAGGGCCTGCACCGCCTGCACAAAGCTGTCCGCCGCTGTCATCTGTGTCATGCTCCTCACCCGCCTTTGTCCCATCCTATGAGGACAAGCCGGGGGTTATGACAAAAGAAAAGCCAGAGAGCCAAACGCTCTCTGGACAAAAAAGATCAGCCTTGCGAACATTGTCGAAGGCTGATATAATATTTCCGGGTCCTTCCCCTGAAAGGGGGTGAATGTCGTGGATATTCTGCTCAACTTTTTCGTGTCGGTAGGAGCGAGCATAGTCGGCAACTATGTAAGCAAGTGGCTTAACCGGCACCGCAAGGACCGCTAAGCCGAAAAGGGAACCCGGAGGGCGCAATCCTCCGGGTTCCTTTTTGCGTGTCTGCCGTAGTTCTGCTCAACTCTTGGCAGTAGTTATTATACCACCATTCCCTAGTATATGCAAGAAAGATTTTTAACTATTATATTTGTTGCCCCCTCCGAAATACCGGCCGGTATACCATACAGGGCAGGGCTTCTGCCCCTGCCTGCCCCGCAAGGGGATAAAACGGCGCCTGCAGGGTCCGCCCTTTAAACGCTCCCCTTCTTCAAAAAATCGCTGAAAGCCTTCAGCTCCCGCTTTGTCTCCTCCGGGAGCTGGTTATACTCCTGGCCGGTGACCGCCCCCTCCAGGGCATACAGATGCACCAGGCACACCTGGGGGAAGGTCTTCTTCAGTCTGAAAAAGGCCTCCTTGGCCCCCGCCTCCGCCAGCTGCTCCGGGGATTCGATGCCCACCGCCGCCAGCTTCCGGGCCATCTCCCGGCCGATATTCCGCATGGATGTCAGCTCCGCCACAGTGTTTCCTCCTCCCTGTCACCCTCGCCTGCTGCGGCGAGCGGCTCATACTGTTTCCTGTATTTTACCACACAGCCCAGCCCGCCGCAATATCCTTGTTATATCCCACAAATTCCTGTCCGCTCCCCGGCGGGAATCGGGAAATACGGAAAAATCCCTTCGGAAGAATTGAAATCCGGACTTCACTGTGGTAAACTGTCAAAGAACCAACGGGAGGGAAGCGGAATGATTCAAAAATGGAATGTGACCATCCCCGAGCTGACCGGGAACGAGCCCCGGGGGGTCTATCTCTATCTGCCGGTGGACTACGACTGGTCACCGGAGCGGCGCTATCCGGTGCTGTACATGTTCGACGGACACAATGTTTTTTTCGACTCCGACGCCACCTACGGCAAGAGCTGGGGGCTGGGGGAGTATCTGGACGCCTTTCAGGTGCCCCTCATTGTGGCGGCGGTGGAGTGCAACCACCACCCGGACAACGGGCGGTTGTCGGAATACTCCCCCTACACCTTCTACGAGCCCGATTTCGGCCATGTGACCGGCCACGGCAGGGTCACAATGGACTGGTTTGTCCACACCTTCAAGCCCTCCATCGATCGGCAGTACCGCACCCTGCCCGACCGGCCCCACACCTTTATCGCCGGCAGCTCCATGGGCGGGCTGATGAGCCTGTTTGCCCTGCTGGAGTATAACCAGGTCTTCTCCCGGGCGGCGGCCCTGTCCCCCTCTCTGTGGGTGGCCCCGGACCGGCTGGCCCGGCTGGTGCGGGGGGCGGAGGTGCGCTCCGACACGGTGCTTTATATGGACTACGGCTCCCGGGAGCTGGGCAATCACGAGCTGATGCAGGGGCAGTTTGCCCGCATCGCGGGCCAGCTGCTCACCCGGGGGGTCCGGCTCACCTGCCGCATCGTCCCCGGCGGCGACCACTGCGAGGCCAGCTGGGAGAAGCAGATCCCCTTCTTCATCGAAACCCTGATGTATGAATTGGAGGTATGACTGTAGGGGCGCACACTGTGCGCCCGCCTGCCCCTAACTATCCTGCGGGCGGATAATATCCGCCCCTACAAAACGGAGGCTTTTATTATGAAAACGGAGTATCTCACCCATTACAGCCCCGCTCTGGGGCGGGATATGGAGTGCATGGTCTACGGCCACGCCGGCCGGCCGGTGCTGTATATCCCCTGTCAGGACGGCCGCTTCTTCGACTTTGGCGACTTCCACATGGCCGAAACCCTGGCCCCCTGGATCGAATCCGGCCAGATTATCGTCTTTTCGGTGGACACCATCGACAAAGAGACCTGGTCGGACAAGGGCGGGGAGCCCTATTGGCGGGCGCGGCGGCATGAGCAGTGGATGGATTACCTTACCAGAGAGATGGCCCCCCGTATGCTCGACCGGACCGGGCAGGACGGGATTCTCTCCTTCGGGTGCAGCCTGGGGGCTACCCACGCCGCCAACCTCTACCTGCGCAGGCCCGATCTGTTCAATGGAATGCTGGCCCTCAGCGGTATTTACAACGCCGATTACGGCTTTGGCGGCTATATGGACGAGGTGGTTTATCAGAACTCCCCGGTGCACTATATGGCCAATTTGCCGGAAAACCACTACTATATCGACATTTTTAACAAGCAGAGGGCCGCCATCTGCGTGGGGCTGGGGCCCTGGGAGATTCCCGACACCACCCGGCAGCTGGCCGACATCTTTTACCGGAAGGGTATCCACACCTGGGTGGACTTCTGGGGCCACGACTGCGCCCACGACTGGCCCTGGTGGTATAAGCAGGCCGCCTATTTCTTCCCCTGGCTGCTGGGGGGCGAGCCGGGTCAATAATGTCCGCCAGCGGTGGACTTTATACACTTCGTAATTTTTACCCAAAATAATACACCTGTTTTTGCCCCTTTTTGGTCCTTAAAAGGGCAAAAAAGGGCCCTAAACGGTCCCCAAATGGTACCGTCCACCGCTGGCGGACAGTATTTCCGGGGCCTGGGCCCTGTATGGGATGTGTGTGAGACAACATAGAAGGAGAGGGTACCATGTCAAACGTCATTTTTATTTCGCCCAACTTCCCTACCAATTACTGGCAGTTCTGCCGGGAGCTGAGGAACAACGGGATGAACGTGCTGGGCATCGGGGACCAGCCCTATGACCAGCTGTCCGGGGAGCTGAAGGCCAGCCTCAACGAGTACTACAAGGTGGACACCCTGGAGAACTACGACGCCGTCTACCGGGCGGTGGCCTTCTTCATCCACAAGTACGGCCGGATCGACTGGCTGGAGAGCAACAACGAGTACTGGCTGGAGCGGGACGCCCGCCTGCGCTCCGACTTCCGCATTACCAGCGGCTTCCAGGAGGAGGACATGCCCCGGATTAAGTACAAGTCCCGGATGAAGGAGTTTTACCAGGCCGCCGGCATCCCCACCGCCCGGTATCACATGGTGGACAACAGGAAAAACTGCATGGCCTTTATTAAAGAGGTGGGCTGGCCGGTAGTGGTCAAGCCCGACAACGGCGTGGGGGCCTCCGACACCCACAAGCTGTCTGACGCCAAGGAGCTGGACCAGTTTTTGAAGACCAGAAACCCCGACGTGGCCTACATTATGGAGGAGTTTATCTACGCTGAGGTCAACTCCTACGACGCCATTATTGACTCCCAGGGCAACCCCATCTTTGAGACGGGCAACGTCTCCCCCATCTCCATTATGGATATTGTCAATGAGGCGGACAACTCTGTCTACTACATCGTGAAGGACCTGCCCGCCGACACCCGGAAGGCCGGGCGGGCCACGGTAAAGAGCTTTGGGGTTAAGAGCCGGTTCGTCCACTTTGAGTTTTTCCGCCTGACCCGGGACCAGGAAGGGATGGGAAAAGCGGGGGACGTGGTGGCCCTGGAGGTGAATATGCGGCCCTGCGGCGGGTTCAGCCCGGACATGATGAACTTTGCCAACTCCACCAATGTGTATAAAATCTGGGCCGATATGATCGCTTTTGACCACTCCACCGTGGAGGGCGGGCCCCACGCCTTCTGCGCCTTCGCCGGCCGCCGGGACGGCAAGCCCTTTGTCTATGACCACGAGGCCATTATGAAGAAGTACGGCCAGCAGATGAAGCTGGTGGACCGTATCCCTGACGTGCTGTCTGACGCCATGGGCAACCAAATGTATGTGGCTACCTTCCCCACACAGAAGAAACTGGATAAGTTTTATCACGATATTCTGCTGTGTAAGGAGGGGTGAGGGGGCCCTTCCGTAGGGGCGGCCTTTGGCCGCCCGCTTTTATACCTTCGCGGCGGTTTCTGGCGGGCGGCCACAGGCCGCCCCTGCAGATCGCAATGAAATATCACAGGGTTTGCCCTTCACCGCAGCGACAGTGGGACCGGCCGCAACCTCATCCGTCACGGCTTCGCCGTGCCACCTTCCCCTTGGAAAGGGGAAGGCTTGCCCTGCGGGGGACGGGGGGTTTTGCGGCGGGGACGCATGTAGGGCAAGGGCTCTGCCCTTGCCTTATGCACCACATCCAGGCACACGCCAAAAGCCTTCCCCCTTCAAGGGGGAAGGTGGCATCCGCGAAGCGGATGACAGATGAGGGTGCGCGGCAGGTTTTTGCCTCTTATCGTAAGAACAGCATCCCCGCCCCGCCCCCTCATCCGCCCCCTGCGGGGGCACCTTCCCCCCGGAGGGTGGAAGGCTTGCCGCTGCGGCGGGACGGAGGAGCCCATTGGGAGATTCTATGTAGGGGCCGGGCTCTGTCCTTACCCCTCCTATCCCGTTTTATCCCCTTACGGGGATAGGCAAGGATAGAACCCTTGCCCTACAGGCGGTTGTGGCAGAGGCAACCGCCGGTTCTGGAGGGGATGGGGAGGGGGGCGGAATCCCCCAGTCATTTGCTTCGCAAATGCCAGCCCCCTTTGGCAAGGGGGCTTTTTTTGCGCCTACCTGTTAGCTTCCTGCCGTCAGGCGGGACGTTCCTTTTCGTCCTATCCCCGTCCCCTCCGCAGAGGGCAAGCCTCCTTTTGAAAGGAGGTGCCCCAGTTCGCAA
>CAJUFJ010000013.1 GCA_910585815.1 uncultured Oscillospiraceae bacterium
CGGATGGCCTTCAGGGCCTCCAGGCCGTCCATGTTGGGCATGGTGATGTCCATGAGCACCAGGTCGGGCTTGATCTCGTTGTACTTCTCCACCGCCATCGCGCCGTCCTCGGCCTCGAAAATCTCGGTATAGCCGGCCTTGCTCAGAGTGTCCTTGATGACCTTGCGCATGAAGGCAGCGTCATCGACTGTAAGAATCTTAGCCATAGTTAACCATCCTTTTCAAAAATAGTTGATGTATACTTCTGTATATTTAAAGGGCTCAGCCCTGGGTCAGCACGTTGATATCGGGCTTTTGCAGAATCTCGGTGATGCGGATACCAAAGTTGTCGTCAATCACCACCACGTCGCCCTTGGCCACGCACTGCCCGTTCACCAGCAGGTCCACCTGGTCGCCGGCCAGTTTGTCCAGCACCACCAGCGAGCCCTTGGAGAAGGAGAGGATATCCTGAATCTTCCGGCGGGTCCGGCCGATCTCCACCGCCACCTCCAGGGGGACGGAGAGGATCAGGTCCAGATTGTCCTTCTGTTCCTGATTCAGCTGGGCCTCGGCAGCCAGCTCCTTCATGCGGTTAGGCTGCGCATTGATGACCTTGGGGTCCGGCGGCGCGGGGGGCTGCTGGGGCGGGTACATGGGGTAGGGCGGATAGGGGTAGGGGTACTGGCCGTAGGGGGGGTAGCCCGGGTAGCCGGGCATCTCCCCTGCCGGGGGCATAGCCGGAGGCGAGGAGGGCGCCGCCGCCGGGGCGGCGGGGGCAGCCGGAGCGGCCGGGGCAGCCGGAGCGGCGGGGGGGGCGGCCGGGGCGGCTGCGCCGCCGGCCATCATCCGCTCGATCTCCTCCTGGCTCATGGTGGCCCCTCCGCCGGCGGGAGCCGGGGCGGGTGCGGGTGCCGGGGCGGGAGCCGAATCCAGGGCCGACTCGTCCAGTCCGAAGCCGGAAACCAGCTCCTGGGCCAGCTCCACCGACATGACGTTCATGAACTCACTGTCCAGCACATCCTCGATGGTCAGGTTGAACCGGACCACCACCACGGGGCCGTGGGTGACGGGGAAATGCTCCTCCTTTACCTTGTCCAAATCGTCCAGCTCAAAGGACTCGGGGGTGGAGATGTTCACCATCCGGCCCAGCAGGTCGGACAGGGCGGTGGCAGAGGAGCCCATCATCTGGTTCATGACCTCACACACCGCGCTGATAGACAGCTCGTTGAGCTCAAACTCCTCGTCCGGGGTCTCGGTACCCATCAGGATATCCACGATGGCCTTCACGTCGCTGCGCTTGAGCAGCATGATGTTGCTGCCCTCCAGGCCGCAGACATACTTGATCTCCACGCCTACCGCCGGTTCGATCCTGCCAAGCGCGAAGTCCTCCGCGTTGACCACGCTCACCCTGGGCGTTGTGATGTCCACCCGGTGGTCCAGCATGTTGGAGGCCGCGGTGGCGGAGGAGCCCAGGCTGATATTCATGATCTCCCCGATGGCGTCAATTACCATCGGGCTAAAAATAGTATCTTCCATCCAGATTCGCTCCTTTTAGCCTACATTTTAATGTAGGTCTCTCCGATTTTCACGGCCACCTGCTTGTTGCTGGTGCCCATTTTGCCGTCAAACCACCTTCGGCCGCCGATGTTCAGGAAGACGGGGGAGTCTTTAGACCGCTTGATGTCTACCACGTCGCCTACGTTCAGGTGATACAGGTCGCTGAGTAAGATCCGGGTTCTGGCCAGCTCGGCCACAATCTCCAGCTCGGACTCCCGCAGAGAATCGAAGATTTCCTCGGACTTGTCCTCGCCGGTGGTGCGGCGGCTGGTGCTCTTGCTGATCTCGGTAAACACGTTGGTCAGCATCTCGCCGGGCAGGCACAGGCTCATTCGACCCGTGCAGTTGGGAAACTTGATGTTCAACCCCACAATCACCACCGTCTCGTCGTAGCCAATGAGCTGGACCAGGGTGGGATTCACCTCGGTGCGGACATAGGAGAAGTGGAGTGTCATATAGTTCTCCCAGCTGCCGCCCAGAATGGGAATCAGGTCGGCAATCAGGTCGTCGTACATGTTCAGCTCCAGGTCGGTGAGCTTGTAGTCGTTGGGCACGGTGGGGTCCGGGTCGCCCTCGCCGCCCATCATCCGGTCCAGCATGGACAGCACCACCGGCGTGTCCATGTGCACCAGGATTGGGTCGTCACCCTGAAGCTTCTCCTGGTCAATCTCCGCCAGCGCCACAACGTCGCTCTCGGTCAGAGCGTTGGAAAACTCATAGTACCGTTGCTCCTCCACGCTGTCCACGTCGATCTCACAGGTGGCGTGGAGAAGGGCGTTGATCCTGGAGTTGATCACCCGGGCATAGCTCTCAAAGATGCTGTTGAGCATCTTCAGCCTGTCTTTGGTGAACTTGCGCGGGCTGTAAAAGTCATATTTACGATATTTTTTCTCCTCAGATTTCTCCGCCGGCTTGTCTACGTCCAGTTCTCCGCTTCTGGCCGCATTCAACAGGGCGTCTATCTGACTTTGCGATAAGACTTCAGCCATATTGTTCCCTCATTTTAGAAAATGCTCCCTCCTGCCCCGGAGGGGCGGAGAATCCAATCCGGTTTAATCGCTGGTGGTGTAGCTGGGGATGGTGCCGCTCTGGTCCGGGGTGCCATAAATGCCAAAGTAGCTGTCAAACTCGTTGTTCATCTTCTCCTCCAGGTCCCGGCCGCTGATGACCAGCTCCACGCGGCGGTTCTTGGCCCGGTTGGCCTCCACGTCGTTGGGGGCGATGTTCCGCCACTGGCCGAAGCTCTCCACAACCAGACGGCCGTGGTGCAGGGTCTCGTGGGGGATATGGTTCTGGAGGTAAATAATGACCTCGGTGGCGCGGTCAGAGGCCAAGTGCCGGTCGCCGGCAACATTGGGGTTGGGCCGGTCGGCGTACATCTGGGCGGTGTGGCCCAGCACCTTCAGCTCGTCGATGTAGGGGCTGGCCTCCACCAGGGCGGGGATGATGGTGTCCAGAACCGCCTTGCCGTCCGGCCGGAGGACGGAGCTGTTGCCGTCGAAAAAGACGGAGTCGTTAAAGGAGATAAACACATAGCCGTCGCCTATGCTGACAGATACGTTTTCCGCCGCGGCGGCCGAGCTCGCCTGATACTCCACCAGGAAGTCGTAGAGCTGTTCCAGGGCCTCGTCCACCTCGTTGTTGTCGTCGGGGACGGGCAAATCTTCGCCACCGGTGCCGCTTGCGTCATTTACCGGACCGGGAATGGGTTCCACCTCGTCTATTGCATCCCGGTTAAAGCTCTTGACAAAAATCATCCACTTATCCTGCTCGATGGTGGAGATGGAATACAGCAGAACGAAGAAGCACAGCAGCAGGGTCACCATGTCGCCGTAGGTGTCCATCCAGTTGGCGCCGCCTCCGCCGCCTCCGCTTTTCTTTTTGATGCTTGCCATGGTTTCACCTCAGTTCATACATGGGGGCTTATTCGCCGCCCTGCTTGCCCTTCTTGCCGCCTTCCTCACTGCGCTGCTTCTGGCCCATGAAGGTGAGCAGCTTCTCCCGGAGGAACTTGGGGTTTGCGCCGGACTGGATGGACATGATGCCCTCCACGATGATGAGCTTGCACAGGGTCTCCTCCTCGTCACGGCGGCGGAGCTGGGTGGCGATGGGGCCAAAGATCATATGGGCCAGCACGCAGCCATACAGGGTGGTAACCAGAGCGGTAGCCATAGCGGGACCCAGGTCGCCGCCGCCGCTCTCCACGTCCATGGCCTTCAGCATGTTAATCAGACCAACCAGCGTACCCACCATGCCGAAGGCGGGGGCCACGGCGCCGGCCTTGTCATACATGCCCGCGCCGTCCTCGTGGCGGGCCACCGACTGCTCGATATCGTTCATCATGATCTCTTTGGCCTGGTCGGCGTCGTTGTTGTCCACAATCAGCATGATACACTGCTTAAAGAAGGGATCGCTCTCCTGGTTGCCCTTTTCCTCCAGGGCCAGCAGACCGCTTTTCCGGGCGATCTGGGCCAGCTCCACCAGCTTGTCGATAATGGCCATGGGGTCATACCGCTTGGCGTTCATGATAACCGCAAAGTGCTTGGGCACGGCGGTCAGGGCGCTGATGGGGAAGCTGGCGATAAGCACGGCGAAGGTACAGCCGATGACGATAAACACACTGGCCGGGTCAATAAAGTTCCCCAGCTGGCTTACAGTGATAAAGCCGCCCGATCCGCCCTGCATCATACCGATAATCATGACCGCAAAAGCAGCTACAGTACCAATGATATAGGTGATATTCATAGGTCCGCTCCTCTCCCCCGCTGGGGGCGTATTTTATTTCTCTCAGGGCGCATTTGAAAGGCGTCGGGTCTCTCCGGGCACACCGCCCCCCGCGCTTCAGGCTTGACGCCTGTCAAACACGCCCCGCAGCCGGCGCTTTTCAGCGCCGGTCCACGACGGTCAGCGCGCGGTGTATGTCCTGCACCTTGGCGGTGTACTCCGCGATGCGCTTGATGATGGTGTCGGGGTCCTCGCGCACGATGAAATAGTCACGATTCATCATGACGATTTTGGACTCGGGAATCATTTCGATACTCTCAATCTGGGTGTGGTTGACTAAAAACCGTTCTCCATTTCGTTTCGTCAGTTGGATCATGACAAACCTTCCTTTCCTCTCCTTGCCCGCTGGGCGGGCGTTTTCCCTCGCAAGCCCCCCTTGCCAAAGGGGGGAGGGCCGCCGGGCAAAGCCCGGTGGCGGGGGGATTCCGTTTATCGGAGCTATTCCGTGCGGACGGAATCCCCCAGTCACCGCCTTTCGGCGGTGCCAGCCCCCTTTTGCAAGGGGGCCTTGTTCGCTCACCTTAAAAAACTGCTAAGCTTACCGCTTCATGTTCACCAGTTCTTCCAGCATCTGGTCGGTGACGGTGATGATGCGGGTGTTGGCCTGATAGCCGCGCTGGGTGGTAATCATTTCGGCGAACTCGTTGGCCACGTCGGTGCTGGAGGCCTCCAGACCGCCGTTCTTGATGGAGTTTTTGGAATCCGAGAGGATTCTGTCCGCAGCCACGGGCTGGGGATCTGTATCGTTCTCGGGCACCTTCTGATTGCCCAGATACGAAGTGGGCAGGTCCACCAGAGCCGCAACACGCAGATTACCCGCACCGCCCATGGCCTTGTAATAGGAGCCATCCATGTGGGTCACGCCGTCGGGGCTGTCGGCGCTGGCAATGGCCACATAACCGATGACCACAGTCTCGCCTTCGCAGGTGCCGGTGATAGAGCCGTCGGGACCGATAGCCATACTTTTCAGCTGCACCGGCATCTCGTCAGAAACGCGGTTCTCATTGGTATTCTGGGCAACTGCAATCTGGGTGCTGTTAAGCGGTGCTTTATTAGCAGTATCCTCAGGGTTCTTCGCTCCATCCTTATAAGAGGCATACCGGTTCTCACCGCTTGCGTTCAGGAAAGGATAAACGGGGTCGCCCTCCTCCCAGAGGTTCACATCGACATCCTTGCCATCAACCGTCTTTGTAACGATACCTCCATTGTCCTTAGTCGGAGCAGCTGCAGAGAGGGGGATACGCAGAGGGACCAACTCAGTGCTGATAATCGTAGCACTCTCAATATCTATTCCCTTAGTCTTCGCAGCTTCAAGATCGTCCTTTGTCGGATTGGGGTTATAGTTGGGGTTCTGCACCCGGGCAAAGCCGTAGAGCACCTTGTTGTCACGGTTACAGATATAGCCGTCGGCGTCCACCCAGAAGTCGCCCACGCGGGTCAGGTAGGGCTCGGTCAGATCGCTGGCGCTCTTGATTCCGTGACCTGTTGTTATGGGGTTATCGGGGTCGGTTTCATCCCGCACGTAGTTAATCTTATCGCCCACCATAAAGAAGCCTTCGCCGGTAAGCATGCAGTCCAGACCCACGCCGGTGGGGGAGTAGGTGGAGGGGCTCATGTTCAGGTCGATGGAGCCCACCGAGCAGCCGTAGCCGATTTGGGAGGGGTTATTACCGCCCATGGTCACGCCGCCGTTGGAGCCGGATTTACTGGTGGTGTAAATGGACTCCCGGAAGGTCATGCGCTGGGCCTTGTAACCGACGGTGTTCACGTTGGCCACGTTGTTGCCGATTACATTCAGCTTGGTCATGTGAGCTTTCAGGCCGCCGATGGCGGCGTACATTGCGCCTGTCATATCGCTAAATTACTTCCTTTCTGTTGCGCTGCCGGTCCCCTGTCAGTCGGGCAGGGGACCAAAGCATCCATAAAAGGTCCTGCTCTTGCCTATTTCAGCAGTACAGCGCCGTCGATATTTGTGAAGATGTTTTCCTCCATCTCCTCCTGGGACATGGTGGTAATCACCCGCCCGTGGGGGACATTGATGATGAAGGCACGGGTCGCGTCGAAGGCCAGGATGTTGGTGGCCCCCTTGGCCTGGGCCCGCTCGACCGAGTCGGCCAGCTGCCCCATCAGGGTGTCGTCCACCTGGATGCCCCGCTCTGCCGCCCGGCTTTGGGCGTGTTTGGAGAAGGAAATCGCAGGCTCCGCGACTTTCAGCTCCTGGTTCAGCAGAGCGCCAAACTGTCCGGATGCCGCCCGGTTGAGCTGGCTGACCCGTTGGACGCGCTCCACCGGGGACACACCCTGGATGGAATTGATGCGTTCTGCCATATCGCTTCCTCAACTTTCTTCGCGGACCTCCTGTCCGCTTACTGTGGCCGGACTCCCTCCCGGCCCTGGTACTCAGCCTGCCGCGCCGCCACTCGCACCGGAATTGTCTCCGCCCTCGGTGTCGGTATTGTTGTCGGTGTTGGTTCCGTCGGTGTTGTTGTTGGTTCCGTCGGTGTTGTTTTCGGTGTCAGTGCCGTCGGTGTTGTTGTCCTCATCCTCGCCGGGTGTCTCCTCCACCTTGGGAGGCAGCTTGCCCACGGCCATGATGTCGCTCAGGTAGTAGCTCTTGCCGTTTACAAAGATAACCTGCTGGCCGTTGTAGGTGCCGGTGCCTTCCACCACGCCCTCGAAGTCCTCCAGCTGCTTGGTCTCCTCGTTCCACACGCCGATGGTAACCGTCTGTCCCACCAGCGAGGCGGCGTAGGACATCACGTTGGCCAGGGTCAGCTCCTTGATCTGGGTGGTCATGTCGGTCATGGCCTGCATGGTGGTCATCTGCACCAGCTGGTTCATCATGTCGGTGGTGCTGGCCTGGTTGTCGATGGTCTGGTTCTGGAACTGGGTAACCATCAGGCCCAGCATGTCGGTAAAGGAGAGGGTGCCCTTGTCCTTATAAAGTGCGTTTTCCTTCTCCACGTCCGCGGGGTTGGTGTAGATATCCCGGTCGCCGGTGGTGGCGTAGGTGGAATAGCGGCTTGCGAGCCCGCTTTGAATCATGGAATCTGCCATATTCGATTCACCTCCTGATTAAATTGTGTCGTCCAGGCCGAACAGTCCCAGGCGGAGCTTCTGCATGAAGTCGCCGTCGTGGGTCTCCTCCTGGTGCTGCTGCTGTTGCTGCTGGTTGTGGTTGTGGCCGTCGGGGTTGGTCTGCTGCTGCTGGGCCTGCTGGCTGTCCTCTCCGCGCTGGACCTCCACCCGGACCTCGCTGTTCTGGCTGTAGCCCTGGAGGGCCGCGTTCAGGTTGTCCAGATGCTGGTTCAGCAGGTTGGCGGCCTTGGCGTTGGCCGTGTGGAGCACCACCTGCAAGGTGCCGTCGGTGGCCTGGGTCAGCTTCACGGTGAGGCTGCCGAGGTTCTCGGGGCTCAGCTTGATCTCGATCTGCTTCAGGCCCTGCTGGGCGGCGAAGCGGATGGTGTCGGCCAGATTGGCCTCCATGTCGGGTTCCTGGGTGTCCAGCTGGAAGTTCTCGCCTACCTTCACGGGAGCGGCCTTCACGTCCTTAAACAGGGGTTGATCCCCCATCACCGAGGCGTCCAGATCGGCATCGTCCTGGTCGTCGGTATCGGCCATAGCTTCCCGCAGGGTGGTAACCGTCGCATCCAGATCCTTCAGACCGTTCAGCAGGTCAGCCTTGGGCTGCTCCGGGAACAGGTCGATCTGTTTCCGCTCTCCGCTGGCCATCAGCTGGAACAGCTTGTGATCGCCGTTTTCCAAGTCCAGGTAGACCTCAAACTTCTCACCGTCGCTGTTGATCAGCGTGACGGGCTGGCTGGGGTCCCGCATACCATTGGGCAGAAGGGGCATAATGATTGCGGTGGGCTGGGCGTCTATCCGAAGCGCGAGGTTCCCGTTGGGCATCTCCACCGGGGTGATAAAACCGGCGGCGATCTGCGCCTGGGTGGCGGGGTCCATCGCCTTAATCCGGGGGTCATTCATATTGGTGACGACCTTGCTCTCCGACTTCTGTGTCGGCTCCTTCTTCTGGGCGGCATCGTTCTTCTTTACGGTGCTGTCCTTCTGGGAGTCCTCCACCTTGGTGTCCTTGGCCTTGTCCATCAGGTCCTTAAAGCTGTCGCCCTTCTCAGGCTTGGACGTGTCGGTGCTCTGACCCACCTGGGGCAGGGAAGCGGCCATGTTGGCGGCCATCTGCTGCATCCGTTCCAGCATCCACTGGTCTGTAACATTCATCTCTCTTACACCTCCTTTCCGATTTGAGTGGGATCACTGGTTTCGCTGGGGTTTTGCGCTTCTGTGACTTCCAGGCGTTTCTCGTTGTTCTCCTGCTCCTCCTGGGCCTCGCGGTTGTTCTCCTCCACCTGGTCAACCTGTTCAAAGTTGAACCGGTCGCCCAAGCAGGAGAGCAGGGCCTGAACGGTCAGGGTTTGGGTGGGGTCCACCCATCCTACCCGCTTGGTGCCGTCCTCCATGATTTCCTCGGCCTGCTCCGTGATGGCCTTGCCGGCGTTTGCCAGGGATTCGGTCAGGGTCCGCTCCGTCTTGCCGGACGCCTTATCCTCCTCCGAGGCGTTCATGGCGTCGATCATGGCCATCAGGGCGTCCTCCTCGGCGTATTCGGCCTCCTTTTCCCGCTGTTCCCGGACCTTTTGCAGGTAGTTCAAAAAGAGCTGCCTGGGGTTCCAGCCGGTCTGCTCCTCAATGCTTTTCTGAGGGGCGGGCATCTGCCCATACCGTGCGCTGATGTCACAGAATGAAAGCGGCGTGCTCATTGCGTTCACCTCCTTCCTGTGACCCATTATATAGAGAAACACTTAAAAAGTGTAACTCACCTGTTAAATACCCATCGCCGCCATGGCGCGGGTGGTGGAGACAAACTCCTCAATGCGCTGCTCCTCGTCCTTCTGCTCCGCCTTGCGGTAGTCCTCCAGCTTGTGCTCCCGCAGCTTCTCGATGGTGGCCGTCTCCTTTCGGGCCTCCACCACCTGGGTGCGCTTCTGCTCCTCCATGCGGCGCAGCTTTTCCAGCTTGTAATACTCCTCGCGCAGCTTGCGCTCCAGCGAGCGGAGGTAGGCCTCGTAGCTCATGGCATCCACAATGTTGATGCCCTCCAGCTTGCGCCGGGTGAAATCCCCGTCCGCCTGGCGGTGCTCCGCCTCCAGGTCCTCAATGACCTGCTCCTGGGCTCGGACCCGGGCCAGGATGGCCCCATGCTCCGCCCGGATGGCGTCCAGCGCCTGCTGCTTATAGTCCAAAACGGTTTCCAGTGAGAAGCGGAACTTCTTCATCCGTCAAATCGCTCCTTTGGTTAATCGTTCCGGCAGGGGCGGCCTCGGGCCGCTCTCACCGCTCGCTCTATCTCAGAATACGCCGCAGCTGTTCCAAACTCTCCTCGTGGGAGAAGGCCTCGTCGGTCCCCTGCATCAAAAACTGATTGATGCCGTCGATTTTCGACAGGGCATGGTCCAGCTTGGGGTTGGTGCCCGCCTTGTAGGCGCCGATGGACACCAGGTCGGCGTTCTTTTCGTAGACGCCCATGATGTCCCGCAGCTGGCCGGCCAGCTGCCGGTGCTCCGGCGAGACGATCTCGGCCATCAGACGGGAGATGCTGGCCCCCACGTCGATAGCGGGGAAGTGGTTGGCGTTGGCCAGAGCCCGGGAGAGGACGATGTGTCCATCCAGGATACCCCGGACCGTGTCGGCAATGGGCTCGTTGGTGTCGTCGCCCTCTACCAATACGGTGTAGACGCCGGTAATAGAACCTTTTTCAAAGTTTCCGCTGCGCTCCAGCAGCTTGGGCATCTCCGCGTACATGGAGGGGGTGTAGCCTCTGGCCACCGGCGGCTCCCCGATAGCCAGGCCGATCTCGCGCTGGGCCATGGCAAAGCGGGTGAGGGAGTCCATCATCAGCAGGACATCGTAGCCCTGGCCGCTGAAGTACTCGGCGATGCTGGTGGCAACGCTGGGGCATTTCATCCGCAGCATGGCGGGCTGGTCGCTGGTGGCAACCACCAGCACGGAGCGGCGCATCCCCTCCTCCCCCAGGTCCTTCTGCATGAACTCCAGAACCTCCCGGCCGCGCTCGCCCACCAGGGCGATGACATTAATGTCGGCCTTCACGTTTTTGGCGATCATGCCCATCAGGGTGGACTTGCCCACGCCCGAGCCGGCGAAGATGCCGATACGTTGGCCCTTGCCGATGGTGAGTAGGCTGTCGATGGCCTTGATGCCGAACTCCATCCGTTCCCGGATGGGGGGGCGGGCCATGGGGTTTATGTAGGTGCTGTCCACAGAGAAGGTGTCCCCCCGCTGGAAGGGCTCCAGCCCGTCGATGGGCTGGCCCAGCGCGTTGATCACCCGCCCCCGCAGAAAGGGCCCCACCGGAAGGGTCAGGCGTTTGCCGGTGTTGCGGACAAAGTTGCCCGCGGAAATCCCGCTCATGTTGGCGTAGGGCATGAGAAGGATGTGGTCGTTTTTAAAGCCGACTACTTCGGCGGGTATCTGGCCGCCGGACTCGTTGGAGTAGATACGGCAGATGTCGCCTATGGCGGCCCGGCCGCCGGAGGCCTCGATGGACATGCCCACGATATTCTCGATTTTCCCCGTCCGGCCCACCGTCTCGGCGGAACGGACCGAGGGGATCAGCTCTCGAAACACGTCCTAAATCTCCTCCTGGGGCGGCCAGTAGGCCCCCATCTGGTCGTGGAGCACATCCCGGATGTTGGACATCTGGGTGGACACGCTGGCGTCCGCGATCTCCTCGGGCGTCTCCACAATGCAGGTACCGATCTCGTCATCCCCCATGGGGACCACCTTGATGTGCTGGGACAGAGCCCCCAGGGTGCTGGTGAGGGCGGGGGATATCTGGGCCAGCTGCCGGGCGTCGCAGCCGGAGATGTAAATATGGACCCACTCCTGCCGCTTCATCCGCTCGGTGGCGGTCTGGATCATGCGGACGATTACCTCGCTGCTGCTTTTCAGGCTCACCCGCACCACCTTTTCGGCGATGGACAGGCACAGCTCCAGCAGCTCCTCCCGGGTCTGAAGCAGCATCTCCTCCCGGGCCAGAGAGGCCTTTTCCAGGAAAGCCTGGACCTCCTTCTCCAGCCGGGCGGCGGTGGCCTCCCGGTCCCGGACCGAGTCGTCCATGGCCTTGGCGATGCCCTGGGCGTAGCCCTCCCGGTAGCCCTCGTCCCGGGCGCCCGCCCGGATCTCCTCCTGCTCGGCCTCCGCCCGCTGCCGGGCCTGGGCCAGGATCTGCTCCGCCTCCTCCCGGGCCTGATTCAGAATCAGCTCGGCCTGAAGCTGGGCATAGTGGACGGGAGTCTCCTTCTTTGGTTCGGGGGGCGGCTCCGGCTCGGGCGGTTCCTCCTCCGCCTCGCCGCCCACGGTAACGTCCAGCGCCTCCTGGGGGAGCTCCTCCTCCGCTTCTTCCTCCAGGTCGAAGTTCTCCCCCTCGAAGCGGATATCCCTGGCGTCGGGCAGGACGTAGGCTTCCGCTTTGGGCTCCAGGAACCCTTTCAGGATGTTACGCAATGATATCGTCCTTTCCGCCCTTCATAATGATAATCTCGTTTCGTTCCTCCAAATCCCGGATGACGCCCACAATGCGCTGCTGGGCATCCTCCACGTCCTTCATGCGGACGTTGGTGGTAACCTCCAGGTCGTCCCGGATGCTCTCGGCCATACGGGCAGACATGTTGGTAAACAGCTTGTTGGCCACGTCGGCGTTGGCCGTCTTCAGGGCCAGCACCAGGTCTCTGGGGTCGCAGTCCCGGACAAACCGCTGCACCGAGCGGTCGTCCATGGTGATAATGTCCTCGAAGACGAACATCCGCTTGCGAATCTCGTCGGCCAGCTCGGAATTGTGGGCAGACAGGCCGTCGAAGATGGATTTCTCGCTGGACCGATCCAAATTGTTCATGATGCCGGCCACATAGTCGATGCCGCCCACCTTGACATTGGACTGGGTGATGATGCTGGAGAACTTGCGCTCCATCTCCGCCTCGATGGTCTTGATGGCGGCGGGGGAGGCGCTCTCCATGGTGGCGATGGCCTCCACCACTCGAATCTGGCGGCGGGGCTCCAGCTGCTCGATAACGCCGGCGGCCTTGTCCGGGTCCACGTAGGACAGCACAAGGGCCATGGTCTGAGGACGCTCGTTTTGCAGGGCGGAGAACAGGGCTTTGACGTCCGCCTTGTCCAGGAAGGCGAACTCCCGGTTTTTCAGGGACTTGGTCACCTTCTCCAGCAGGGCCAGAGCGGTCTGGTTGCCAAAGGCCTTCTCCAGCACGGTGCGGGCGTACTCCAGGCCGCCCTCGGTCACCGCCTTGCTGGTCATGCAGTTTTGATAAAATTCGGTGAGCACCGCCTCGGTCTGCTCCGAGTCCAGCATTCCCAGCCGGGCCACCTCCAGGGTGAGGGCCTCAATCTCCTCCGGCTCCATGAACTGGTACAGGCCGGAGGCCTTATCCGCACCCAGGGAGACGATGACAGCCGCCGCCTTCTGCGGAGGGGTCAGCTCAACTTTTACCGCTTCAGCCACTGCTTTCCTCTCCCTTCAGCCAGGCCTTCACCATCTGCGCGGCAATCTCCGGGTTGTTCTGGGCGAACTGCCGGACGTTCTTACGCAGCTCCATACTCTTTTCGGTGTTGACCTCCATAATATCGGCGCCGCCGGTGGGAGGCGCTGCGGCAATGATGGCCGCTGCCTCGGCTGCCGCCTCGGCCGCCATCATCTCCTCCTCCAGGGCTCTCTGCCGCTCCAGCCGGCGCTTCTTGCTCCGTCTGGACAGCAGGATGACGACCAGCAGCAGAATCAGGAAAAGCACCAGTCCGCCGATGGCGGCGTACAGCACCCAGCCGCCTTGCAGCAGGATACCGTTGATGCCGTCTGTTCCGGCCGGCGTATTCTCCGCGAAGGGCGCGATGGTCACGTGGACCCGGGAGGCGGCCACGTCCGCCGTGGTTCCGATGCCGGCCAGGGTGGAAACCTGGTCCCGCAGGGCGTCGATGGTCATGGCGCCGGAGTTTTCACAGTTCTGGTTGACCGTTACGATTACCCGCAGGTCGGACAGCCGGCCCTCCAGCACCTCCATCTGCTCCTTGGTGATATTCAAAGCGTGATCCCGGTCGATCTGTTCGCCCGCATACTGGGCGTTGCCGTTCAGTTCATCCTCCAAATTGGGGTAGCCCGGCAGATTGGAGTTGGTGGGGGTGCCTACCGTGCCGCCGGTGGGCTCGCTGCCGTCCCGGATAACCTCCCAGAACAGCGTGTCATTGGTAATCAGGCCGCCGCCGGTTACGGAACCTTTGGGCTGGTCATAATGGGTTTGGTCTACGATCTTGCGGGCCACCTCTACCGAGCACAGCACGTTCACCTGCACATTACCTTTGCCGTAAATGCTGCTCAGGTTGTCGAACACCTGCTGCCGCACATTGTTGCTGATCTGCTCCTCGTACTGCAGCTTCAAGGCCGTGGCATCACTGGACTGAGAAATCACGCTGGTATCCGAATAGGGGTTGCCGTGGATATCCTTGATGCTGACATTCTCGATAGCCAGCTCCTGCACACTGTGCTTCACTATGTCGCGGATGGCCGCTACCACCTCGCTTTTCAGCGGCTGGCTGCCATAGGGGGTGATTGTCACCGCCGCGCTGGAAGGGGAGGCGCTGTCCTGAAGGACATAGAGCCGCTCGGTCCCCGGGGCGATGCTTACGGTGGCATCCTGTACGCCGTCAAACTGGCGGACCACCGCGGCCAGCTTCTGCTCGATGGAGATCAGCCAGGCCCGTTCGTCCTGTATCTGGCTGTTGATCCCGCCCGAGTGCTCCGTGTAGTAGGGGTACAGATAGGCGTTGTCCACCCGGTTTGTCGTCATCAGCTGGACCTGCAGCTGGGTCTCCCGCCCGGCCGGCACCAGAATGGTGTCGTTTTGTATCTTGTAGTCCGACACCCCGTTTTCGCCCAGGAACTGGACCACGGTGCTGATGTCGTTGGCGGACAGGTCGGTACAAAGGACGGCGTACTCCTTTTTATTCATCCGCAGCGTCAGCAAAATGACGGCGGCCAGGATCACAACCAGGCACACGCCCAGCAGGATCCGTGTCTTCTTATTCAGTTTTTGGAAAAAGCCCTTAATCTTTTCCCAAAGCTCTTTCAGCTTTGTCTGAAATTTCTGCAACTTGGATCCCTCCGGACTGTTATCTCAAGGTCCCTTACAGGGAGACACGCATCAGCTCATTGTACACATCCAGCGCCTTGTTCCGCAGCTCCATCAGCAGCAGGGCGGCGTTGGAGGCGTTGGAGGCGGCCAGGGTCAGCTCGGCGGGATTGTCCAGCTGGCCGGTGGCCAGCTTATACTCCAGGTCCACCTTCTTGGCGTCGGTCTCCCGGACGTTGTCGATGGCCGACTGGAACACGGTGGCAAACAGCGAGGCGCCGGCCCGCTCCGCCCCTCCGGCCTGCTGGGTTCCGGCGGGGTCAATAATGGGGCGGATGGGGGCGATGGGTGTAAATTCCATGACAAAAACCTCCAAATTTCGGTTAAAATCGGGGACATTCGTGGTATCCCATAGCGCAAATCCAGGCCAGACCAAATTCTTGCCCTTGGGCTCCCTGCCCGCTGGGCAAAAACTGACCTGACCTAGCTAAGGTCTTACTTGCCGATCTCCAGTCCCTTGGAGATCACGCTCTTTAACAGATTAAACGCGGTTACGTTGGCGGAGAAGGCCTGGCTGGCCGCCATGCCGTCTGTAATCTCCATCACCAGGTTTACGTTGGGCAACTCCACATAGCCGTCCTCGTTGGCATCGGGGTCGTCGGGGTCGTACTTCAGCTTGAAGTCGGAGGGGTCCTCCGCCACCTCCACCACCCGGACGCCGTCCTTGGCTTCGGTGCTCCAGTGTCCGCCCCTGCCGTTGCGGGTGCGGGCCAGCACATCCCGAAAGCGGGTGCCGCCGTTGTCCGCCTCGAAGACCACTACCTTCCGGCGGTAGGGACCCTCTCCGTTCTCGGTGCGGGTGGTGTTCATGTTCACGATGTTCTCGGAGATGATATCCAGCCTCTGCTGCTGGGCGGTAAAGCCGGAGCCGATGGTGTCAATTGCGCTGACGAATGCCATATGTATCTCCTCCAAATATATTTAACGCGCCGGCGGGGGCAAAGCTCTTTCCCGCGCCGGGCGGCGGGTGCTGCCGTTTTGGTTACTGGCCGCGGATCATGGTGCGGATCAGGGACTGGTTACTGTTGATGGCGTCGATGGTGTACTGCATCTGGTAGGTGTTGCGGGTGAGCTCGGTCTCCTGCTCGGTGACGTTGACGCCGTTGTCGTCCATGCGCATGCTCTCCCGCTCGGCCACATGGACGATGGCCTGGGAGCGGTCGATGGCGGAGCGGACCGAGGAGATGCGCCGTTTGTCCGCCCCCATGAGGGCGGTGCGGATGCTGGCGTCCAGCGCCTCCTCGAAGGTGACGTACTTCGCTTTGTAGTTGGGGGTCTCGGCGTTTACGATGTTGTCGTTGATAGCGACCTGCTTGGTCCACTGGAAGTTCATGGCCCGCTCCAGCATCAGCTGGGAGTTGGTATACAGCAGGTTGGACATGGAGCTCCCTCCCTCAAAAAATCAGATGGTTAAAAACGGTGCCTATAATCTTACCACAGGCCGCGCCGAAACGCAAGCCCGGAAAAATACTTTTCACACCGTCTTAATTGTGTTGCCCGGTCGCCGGCGGAGCCGGCTGAATCACTGATGATTATACCGCATTTTTCCGGTCATTGCAAGACATTGGTCAAATTTATCTTCGTGGATTTTATCCAACACTTCACAAAACTGCCAAGCCATTTTTTGGATGCGGGAAAAGGACCGGGGTTACAGCATTTTATAGAATACTCCATATCTCTGCCGATTGCAATGGTAATTTCAGTAAACTTCCCCGCCGCCCCGGGTGAAGCGCCCCTTTTTGTACCAAAAAATGTCTGCTTCCACCAGAAAGTGGGAAAAATAGGGCCATACGCTGCTAACCATATGGCCCTCCAGCTTATTCCTTTTTTTCCTTCAGCACACCCAGCAGCTCCAGGGGGGAGACCTCCTCGGCCGCCGCCTCCCGGTTGGTCTGGGCGGCCACCTTCAGCTCGCTGCGCAGGATGGTAACGCTGCGGGGGGCCTGGATGGCCAGGCGCACCCGCCCCGCCTCCACGGCCAGGACGGTGACCTCCACCTCGTCCCCGATCAGGAGGGATTCCCCCTCCTTGCGCTGTAAAATCAGCATGGCGCGCCCTCCTCCTTCCGCCCGAACTCCGACAGAAGGTGATGCATGTGGTAGCTGTCGTCCTCCAGAATGACCTGGACGGCCCGCCGGGTGTGGTCGTTGATGGCCACGGGACAGCGCAGGTTCACGGTGCTATCGGCCGCCGGGCTGCGCACCACGCACAGGGTGTAAAAGCACAGGTCCTCGCTGCGCTCCACCTCCATGGCCTTCAGCTCCCTGGCAGGAAGCACCGGAGCATAGTCCGGCTTGAGGGAGAAGGGATTCATGGCCACAAAGGCCAGCTCCGGCGTGACCGCGCTCTGGAAGCACAGCAGGCTGCCGTCGCTGCCCTCGAAGGGCAACAGGAAAAAGGCCTTCTCCTCCTCAAAACCAAACAGGCCGTCGGGGAAGTGGAGCTGGTCCTCCTCATGGCAGTCGATTTCACCGAAATACTTTGTTTTCAGACGCATAGTTCCTCCTGTTCGGGGCTCTGGCCCCGCAGATAAATGTTTGGGCCTCCCCGGAAGGGGGAGACCCGGTATTGTCAGACTTTTACGTCCACCGGCTCGTAGTTGGGGTCGGAGGAGGGGGGCACGTAGATGGGGCCGCCCACATATTTAATGACCACGTCGGGCCGCTGGGTGACGGTAAACTCAATGTCGCCGGGGGTGAACTCAAAGCTGCCCTCGCCCATCTTCCAGTCGATGGCCAGCTTATCCATCTCATAGCGGATGTTCATTTCGCCGGGGTCCCAGGTGATCTCGGGGCCGGGGTCGGGAAGGAAGTCAATGCCCACGTTGGTCTTGACGTCCTTCATCATGGCCTCCTCGGCAAACTTGGTCACCAGCTCCTCCCCCACCTGGGTCTGGAGCAGCAGCTGGCCCTGGCGGGCGTAGGTGGCGGTGGCCTCATAGGCGGCTTGGTGGCCCTTCTTGGCGCTCTGGTCCAGGTAGCGGGCCAGGGTGGGGGAGAGGGAATTCCGGGCCTCGAAGGTGTCGATGTTCACCTTGATGGGGCGGCTCTTGATCTGGAGGTTGCCGTTGTCCCGGCTGATCTCCATTTCGGCGGTGCCTCTGGCGTACTCCAGCCTGGCATTGGTGGTTTTCATCTCGATTTGAATTGGGACCGTTGTGATTTCGATTAAGGGTTTCATTGTGTGGCGCGCTCCCTTCTACTATATACTTAGCAGGGCATCCCTACCCCAATACACACAATTAACGGGAAAAATCACAAAATTGCGGGACGGGCGGCCCCACAGGGCCGCCCGGCAGCGTTCCTCAGCGCATATAGTCGATCAGCGACTGGCTGAGCAGCTGGTTGCCGATTTTCAGGGCGGCATTATAGCAGTACTGCTCCCAGGAGAAGGAGGTGATGGCGTCGGCCAGGTCCACCTGCTCCACGTTCAGAATCTGTTCGTTGAGGTCCGACTTCTGGGTGGTCAGGCGGCTCTCGTTGGTCTGAAGGAAGACGGACTTGGCGTCCAGCTCCACCCATTTCTCGGTGGTGTGCTCCTGGGCGGCCTTCAGCTTATCCATAAGGCGGTTGGCCTTGGCCTCCAGCTCGCCGCTGGTGAGGCCCTCGGCGGAGTTCTTGGCCAGCGCCGGGTTGTAGCTCTGGGTGTCCTCGTCCCAGGTTTCGAAGACGTCGGCCAGCTCCCGCATAATGAGGGCCAGGTTCTGGGGGTCGCCGTCCTTGTCGGTGCCGTAACCGATATAGTCCACGCCCGAGAGGGCGCTGTTGAAATACGAGCCCTTTACAGGGATGTTGGGGCTGCTCTCCTCGGCGCCCATGCCCAGGTCGATATACAGCTCCTCCTTGGCCATGGCCTCCAGCTTGCTCAGGTTCCGCTTGTCGTCGTAATAGTTAAACCAAGCCTTCTCCGCGTCGGTCCAGTTCGGGTCCGCCTTTTTCGGCAGGTCCTCAGGAAACGCCTTGGGGTCCTTCGGGTCCACTTTACCCCAGTCCTGAACGGTTGTGCTCTGCGTCAATGTGGGCTTCTCTGTAGTCTTGCGGTCATAATACTTGACCCACTCGTCCAGAGCGTCGATTTCCTCCTGTGTAACACCGCTGTCAGGCTTTTCCCATTCTGCCTTTGTCTCAGCTGCCCATGCCTCAAACCAGCCCGGACCCTGTTCAGCAGGTCTCTTATCAGTGATACCCATATAGTAGTTGTACCACTCTTGCCCAGCTTCGTTCTCGTCCCAGTCGCTGACTTTGGCAATCCGATCTGCCCAGTCGGGCTCTTTCAATGCTTTTCCTTTATCATCTGTAGGCAAAGCATTGGTCTCACCTTTATAGTACTTAAGCCATTTGTCCGCCTCTGCCGCGGTCATCTTTCCACTTTTTACATCTTCAGCTGCATATTTATCCAGCCATTTAACAAAGTCCGGATCCGTTGCCTTGGTCGTCGGGGGAACCACATTGTTTTTTACATCATTATACCAATCTTGCATCTGCGTTCCAGTAGCAGTACCGTTTCCCATGATTTTGTTGCTCTGCTGGTCCGCTTTCATCTGGTCCAGATTTTTCAACCATCCCGGGTCCTTGCTCGCCGGCTTCTCCACCTTGCCGGAATTCACGTCGATACCGCGGTAATACAGGGTCTCACCCTTCCAGGAAAAGGGGACATTCAAGCCGTCGTTGCCGGCGAAGATGAAGTGGTCGCCCAGCTGCTGGTTCATGGCGTGGACCACCGACTCGGAGGTCTCCCGCAGGACGATAGCCAGAGCCTTGCGGCTCTCGCCGGCGGTGCCGTTGTTGCCCCGGATGGAGGACACCCGGGCGGTGGCGTCGCTGAGGTTCTCCACCACGCCGGCCAGGTTGTTCCAGGCGGTGTTGAACTTGCTGTAAACGGAACTGGTATTGTTCAGGTAGTTGTTGGTCTTGCAGAAATCCCGGCGCAGGCGGAAGGACAGGGTGGCGGCCGCCGGGTCCTCGGCGTAGCTGTTGAAGGTGCGCTGGGTAAGCACCTTGTCCCGGGCGTCCGCCAGCTTGTTGGTGGAGTTCATCAGATTGTACCGGTAGGAGTTCATCATCATGTTTGTGGTTATACGAAAGCCCATCTTAGTTTACCTCCTTATCTGATGGTGTCGTTAATCAGCTTATCCAGCATGGAATCCAGGGTGGTCATCAGCTGGCAGGCGGCGGCGTAGGACTTTTGGAAGACCATCATGTTGGTCGCCTCGTCGTTCAGGTCCACGCCGGACACGCTCTGCCGGCTGTTCTCCAGCACCAGGGCCTGGGTGGTGGTGTTGTTGTAGAGGGTGGCGGTGGTCTGGCCGTCCAGGGCCAGAATGCTGTTTATGTCGGACAGCCGCTCCTGGAAGGAGCCGGTGAAATACTTCTTCGTCCCGTCCGCCGCGTTGTCCACGATTTCGCTGGGGAGATAGTCAAAGTCCTTGTTGATCAGGTTGATGATGTGGTAGATGTTGTCGTCGGCGGTGGTGTGGCTGAGAACCTTGTCCGGGCCGCCGTTGGGGTCTTCAATCAGCGTGTCCGGCTTCTTGGTGTTCAGGATGCGCACGTCGCCGGTGGACCAGGCGGAGGAGATGGTGATGTTGCTGGCGTTGATGCCGGTGGGGTCGTTGGTGTCGCCGTGGTTGCTGAACAGCACGCCGCCATTGTAAAAAGCCCACTCGGTGGTCAGGTCGCCACTCTGGCGCAGCAGCTCCATCTTTTCATACAGCGCCTCGGACCGGCCAGGGATGTCTGTCTGCTCCAAAGCATCTATTGCAGTCTGAATTCTCTGCCGCTCCGTCTCTTTGGCTGTCTCGTCAAGTGTCTTATCCGCGAGAACCTTCTTCAGTTCTTCTCGCAGACTATCCAATTCTGCAATGTCATCGGCCAGATCATCAAATTCGGCAGCCGTAATCGCGTTGCCATCCTTATCCCGAATTACATTGCCGTCCTTGTCAATAAATTCCCCGTTAGCATTCTGCTTATAGGCCTCGCTTACCTGGCCAAAGTCCAGCCGGTTGGCCTTGTTCAGCTCGTCGGCAAACTTCTTGGCCAGGGCGTCCAGGGACTTCTTGTAGTACTGCACCCCCCGCTTCTGTGTGGCCTCGGGGTCAAACAGCCGGTCGTCGGCGCTGGAAAACTCGCCCTTCTCGGTGAGGAACTCCCGGATGGCCTGGAGGGAGCCGTAGAGCTGGTTGTCGGTCAGGTCCACCGACTCGGTGATATCCTTGTGGTACTGGTCCTTCATGAACTTGCCCCGGGCGTCCTTCAACGGCTCCAGCGACATCCACAGCCGGTTCTCCTCAGAGCCCTCCACGGCGTTGTCCACCTGGGCGGCCAGTTCGGGGTCGTCAGTGGGGTTGCCGTCTTTATCCAGATAACGGGCATTGTCGGGATTGTATTTGTTGACCTCAGGGATGCCGCCGGCAAATCCGTCCATCGCTTTAATCAGAGCCTCACCAGCATTATCATTGGTGATAATATCTCCGTTTTCATTTCTCAGTGCCTCCCGCTCAACATTCGTATATTTGATATTTCCGGGAGTACTCTCCTGGCTGATATAGCGGTTGCTCTGCGGCTTGCTGGGGTCATAGGCCGGATTCCGCTTCGCTGTTGTATCCGGCATAGTCAGCTGTGTGCCGTAGATGCCCTGAATCAGCTTGATGGGCGGGTTGCCGGAGCCGGCAATGGAGATGTTGATGCGTTCCACCGAGGAGAACTCGTCAATCTTCTCCATATCGTAGCTCACATCAATCTTCATATAGGCGGACAGCTCGTCGATATACACATTCCGGTCGTCCCGCAGCTCCAGGGCCTTGTCCCCGTGGATGCCGGCCTCACGAATCTGCTCGCTCAGGTCCCGAATCCGGGTGAGCAGGGAGTTAACCGTCTTCACGTCCTCCTTTAGCTGGTTGAGCTTGTTGTTCTCCACGGTTTTCAAGCCCTCGGCGTAGTCCCGGAACAGCTTGGTAAGGCTCTCCGCCGAGCCGCGGACGGTGGTGTCATACACATCCACGCCCGCGTTGCCGTTGAAATTCTCCAGCTGGGCGAGCAGGTCGTTGAACTGGGCCTCGATAATGCCGAACTCGCCGGTGCCCTTGCCCACCTCGTCCAGAATGCTGGCCATCTGGTCCAGGCAGTCCAGCTTGGCCTCGTAGGAACCCACCTTGGAGTTCTCATCGCGGAAACGGATATCCAGGAAGGGGTCCCGCAGCTGAGACACCCCTTCGGCCAGAACGCCGTAGCCGATATTCAGGTTGTAGCTGTTGGCATAGCGGATATTTCCGTCGGAATGGAGGGACACCAGGTCCATCCGCTGCCGGGTGTAGCCCTTGGTGTTGATGTTGGCAATATTGTTGCCCGTCACGTTCAAAGACGACTGAGACGCATAAATGCCCAGCCGCGCGGCGGTGAAGGAACCAAACGTACCGATAACAGCCATAGTCTTTCGTTCTCCTTTATATCACTCGGACCTCAGGCCCGGAAGTCTGTTTGATGGTCTCTGCGCTGCTCCGCCGCCTCGGCGGCGTCGCCGGCCTGAACGGCCTGCATGCGCTCAATGGCCCGGAGGTTAATCTCCAGGGTGTCCCGGGCCACCTGGCTGGCGTTCTGGAACAGGGCATACTGCCGCCGCAGCTCCTCCACCACCCGCTTGGTCTCCAGCTGGAGCTCGGGGGGGCTGCGGTCCTCCAGCTGGCTGAGGCTGACCCCGTGCAGCCCCAGCTGGGCCAGCATGGCATCACGCTTCTGGTCGCATCCCCGCAGGGACAGGCTGAGCACCTGCTCCCGCTTCATGCACTCCTCCACCCCCAGCACATCGCCCCGGGAGGCGGCGGCGTTCTTGTCCAGCTCCACCTGGGTAAGCTGCTCCAGGGTGCGGCCCAGGCCCTCCATCAGCTTTAAATAATCCTGCCAAGTCGCCATTTATTCGTCCTCCGACAGCAGCAGCATCCGGGCCGCGGTCTCCCGGGCGTCGGGACGGTAGTCCCCCGACGCCACCTGGCTGCGCAGCTCCTGAATTTTGCCGGTGGTGTTAAAGGTGCGCACCTGCTGGGACAGGCTGGCCGCCAGGTCCCGGAAGGTGGGGCTGGCCGCCTGTCCGGCGGACAGGGTGATCTGGTCGAAGCTGCTCTCAGCAGCCGCCGACCCCTGGGTGCGCCTGGCCCCGGCGGAGCGCACGCCGCCTGCCGTGGTGATGGGCGCGGCGGAAAATCTGTCTCGTCTTGTGACCCACATATCGTAACCTCCTGTGGTCCTGCCCCCGGGCAGAACCCCGCTGTGATCAAGTCAAAAAATATTCTGTATTACTTTTATCGGACCGTTGCGGGCAAAAAATAACATAGGACCGGAAATTTTTTTGTTCCGGCCCTGTCTGTAATTTTTCAATTGACCGTTGCACGGGGGAGGATTTTCCATTATAATAGATAAAGTGCTGTCAGGCGCAGCCCTGGAAATGAAAACGAGGTGCATCGAGATGACTCCATTTTATCACTGCAAAAAAGCGGAGCTCCCGGATACGAAAGGCGGCGCGCCGATCCGTGCGACGGTGGGCAACGCCCCTACCGGCGGTCTGCTGCTCACCCTCCCCCGGGATGTTGAGCTCCCCCTGCGTACCCCCATTGAAGTGACCTTCTACGACCCCCTTCTGGGCGTGGTCCGCTGCCGTTGCAGCCTTTTTGCCCCCATTCCCGCCGGCGAGATGCGCTCCTACCGGTGTGAGGTGCTGGAGCAGCTGTCACAGACCCAGAGGCGGGAGGACCTGAAAATCTCCCTGTCCGCCAAAGTGGAGGTCTCCTATAACGGCGGCCACTGGCCCGCCACCATCTATAATATCAGCGCCAGCGGGGTGCTGCTGGTCTCTGACCTGGTGGCCAAGTCGGGGGAGCAGCTGACCTTCGACTTCCCCAAAATCAGTCCTCCCATCTCCCTGGTGGCGGAGGTGCTGCGGGTGGAGCTGCGGCCCGCCCGGTACGGCCGCGTCACCTACGGCTACGGCTGCCGCTTCCTCAACCTGACCCCGCAGCAGGAATCCCAGCTGCGCAGCTACATCTTCCAGGAGGAGCGGCGGCTCTATCACCCGGACTGAGCAGTTCAAGCCCCTCCTGAGCCCCCGGGTGCGATTGATTCGCAAATGTATCTTGAATGCAATAAAATGCACCTTACCTTGATTGGCAGGGTGCATTTTATACGGTATGTTGATGTAAAGGTGATTATCCACCATACATTCCCATTGCTTTTTGTAAGGCTCTGAATTCTTCATCGGTCATATCATGATCTGAACCATCTGTTGTGTATCCATGGTCCTCAAACATTTGCTCCATGTTTTCGAGGAAGGCTTTCTTTCTTGCTTCTATATCTGCTGCGGAATCTCCGCCGCCTTGCGGTTCATCATCTTGCTGCTGAGGCTCCTGGGCAGATTGCTGTTCGACAGGCTCCTGCTGTGCAGGCGGCTGGGGAGCCGGTTCCTGGGACGGCTTCGATTCCGTTTCCGTTTGTGGTGGTTCTGGAAGAATTACTTCCTGCGGCTTTTCGACGGGGGTGCGGGGACACAGAATCCCCCCGCCACCGGACTGCGTCCGGCGCCCCCCCCTTTGGCAAGGGGGGCTTTTTCGGCGCTGGCTGGTCCGTTGCCGCTCCAAAAAGCCCCTTTCGAAAGGGGCTGTCAGCCGCAGGCTGACTGAGGATTGCGTTTTGCGAAGCAAAACATACGAAGTAAACAAAGTTTTGCAAACCTTGTTTATTTCATACATTTCGCCTACGGCGAAATACAATCCTCCGCCCCAGTGTGCCCACTGGGGCACCTCCTTTCGAAAGGAGGCTTGTCCTCTGCGGAGGGGACGAGGATAGGACGATAAGGAACCCCCCTTTCGGGGGGCCGTTCTCATTCCATCGCGGCCAGCGCCCGCTCGGCGGGCAGGCAGGCGACGTAGCGCCGGATATAGGCCTGGAAGCCCGCGCTTCCGGCGGGGTCGGGGCGGGAGGTCTGGCTGTCCGCCTGGGAAAAGACCTTTTCCAGATAGTCCTCCATGGTCTCCCCCTCCCCCTTCCGGCACAGGTAGGCGGCCAGTAGGGCCATCCCCCAGGGGCCGCCCTCCCCGGCGGTGGTCATGGTGGAGATGGGCACCCCCAGGGCGTCGGCCATGATCTGCCGGCCCACCCCCTCGGTCTTGAAGAAGCCGCCGTGGCCCAGCAGCCGGTCGGTCTCCACATGCTCCTGCTCCACCAGCAGATCGATGCCCAGCTTCAGGGTGGCAATGGCGCCGTAGAGCTGGGCCCGCATGAAGTTGGCCAGGGTAAACCCCTCGCCGGGCAGGCGGGCGAACATGGGCCGGCCCGTCTCCGTCCCGGTAACGGGCTCGCCGGAAAAGTAGTTAAAGCTTACCAGCCCGCCGCAGTCCGGCTCCCCCTCCAGGGCCTTCCGGAACAGCTTGGGGAACAGCTCCCCCAGGTCGGCCTTCTGGCCCATCAGCTCGTAGAACTCCCCGAACAGCCGTACCCAGGCGTCCACGTCAGAGGTACAGGTGTTGGTGTGTACCAGGGCGGTGGGCCGCCCAGCCGGGGTAGCCACCACGTCGATCTCCGGGTAGCAGCCCTTCAGCTCCCGCTCCAGCACCAGCAGGGCAAAGGAGGAGGTCCCCGCCGAGATGCTCCCCGTCCGGGGCAGAACCGCGCCGGTGGCCACCATGCCGGTGCCCGCGTCCCCCTCCGGGGGACACAGGGGGATGCCGGGCTCCAGCAGACCGGTCTCGTCCAGCAGGGCGGCCCCCTCCGCCGTCAGCACCCCCGCCGGGGCTCCGGCAGGCAGGACGCCGGGGAGGATATCGCGCAGCTTCCAGGGAAAGTCCCGGTCCGCCACCAGGGCGTCGAACCGCTCCACATGGGCGGCGGAGAAGTCCCCGCTCTCCCGGTCATAGGGGAACATGCCGCTGGCCTCCCCCACCCCCACCACGTTCCGGCCGGTGAGCCGCAGGTGGATATAGCCGCTGAGGGTGGTGAGCAGGGCCACGTCCTTCACATGCTTCTCCCTGTTTAGGATGGCCTGATACAGGTGGGCGATGGACCACCGCTGGGGGATGTTGAAGCGGAACTGCTCCGTCAGCTCCGCCGCCGCCTGGCCGGTGATGGTGTTGCGCCAGGTGCGGAAGGGGACCAGCAGCTCCCCCGCTTTGTCAAAGACCAGATAGCCGTGCATCATGCCCGAGATGCCCATGGCGGCAAACCGCCGGGGGCGCTGGCCAAATTTCTTCTCCACGTCGTCGGCTAAGGCCCGGTAGCAGGCCCGGACTCCTTTGATGACCTCCTCCAAGTCATAGGTCCAGATGCCGTTTTCCAGCTTGTTCTTCCAGGCGTAATCCCCGGACGCGATGGGCCGGTGGTTCTCGTCGATCAGGACGGCCTTGATCCGGGTGGAGCCCAGCTCCAGCCCCAGCACCGCCTGTTCCAGATCGGGTTTCATATGCAGCGCCTCCTTTTATGATGATTTTCCCCGCCCGGTGGGCGGGGAAATTTCGTTTATCAGATCGCCTTGGCGTGGGCCAGCAGATACCGCTCCGCCTCGGGGTTCCACAGGCCGTTGTTGGCCTTGCAGAGCTTATCCAGCTCGGCAAAGAGGGGGTCGTCCTTCCCCTTTTCGGCAAAGTCGTCGATGGCGGTGAGGGGCAGGTCGATGTGGTTGTAGATCAGCTTCTTGCCGCCGGGAATTTTGGGCAGGTTGCACACGGTGTCCACCACGGTGTTCAGTCCGCCGACGTGGGTGACCATGGCCGCCGGATTCAGCTTGCCGGCGTTCATCAGCTCCACCGCCTCCCGCAGGTCGTCGCTGTTGCCGCCGGAGGTGCCCACCACGTGGGTGTAGAGGTAGTGGACGTTGTACCAGTTGAACTCCGCCTTAAACTGGGAATCCGTGGGGCCGGCGAAGAAGTTGAGACAGCCGTCGTAGCCCAGGATGTCGCCGGCCTGCTCCACCACCGGCCGGACGGGGGCAAAGCAGATCACGTCGTCATACCCGGTGCCGCCGGTGAGCTGGCGCAGGTACTCGGTGGCGTTGTCCATGCGGGTGTTGACGTAGTGCAGCTCCACGCCGCACTTTTTGGCCTCCTCCACGGTGAAAATGGACTCCGCCCGCTTCAATCTGGCGTCGTCAATGTCGGTGACCACCAGCAGGGAGGGGCGGCGGTCGTCGTTGTGGATGGCGTAGTCAATGGCGCCCAGGCCCATGGGACCCACCGAGGCCAGCAGGGCCATCTTGCCCCCCTCCTTGATGCCCATCTCATGGACATAGGAACCCGCCTTGGTGTGATACATGGCGTGGAAGGTGCCCACCACGCAGCAGACCGGCTCGGCCAGGGAGCCGTAGAAGTAGGTGTCGGAGTGGTAGGGCAGCAGACAGTCCATGATCAGGGTCTCGATGGGGATGTTGGCGTACTGAGAGGAGCCGCCGCAGTTGGGGTAGGAGTAGCCCGGGGCCGCCTGGGAGCCCTTGTAGTAGTGGGCGGGCTGGATGACGAACTTGTCCCCCACCTTATATTTCTCTTTCCAGTTGTCCCCCACGGCGATGATGTCACCGCAGAACTCGTGGCCCACAATCACCGGGTTTTCCGCCACGTTGTCGGGCACCCGCTTGTGCTCCGCCCCCTCCAGGGCGGCCTTGTGGGTGGACATGCACACGCTGTCAGAAATGATCTTCACCTGCACGTCGTCGGGGCCCACCTCGGGCAGGGCCATCTCCTCCAGCCGCAGGTCCATCTTGCCGTAGAGCCGCACCGCTTTGGTATTCATAACGCATTCCTCCTTGCTGTCGTTTTCATTTTCGCTGTAACACTTCAAGTTTCTGCCAAAGGCCCCTTTTGAAAGGGGCTGTCAGCCGAAGGCTGACTGAGGATTGCGTTTCGCGAAGCGAAACATACGAAGTAAACGAAGTTTTGCAAACCTTGTGTTTGCTCCGCACATTTTGGCTTCGCCAAAATACAATCCTCCGCCCCAGTGTGCACACTGGGGCACCTCCTTTCAAAAGGAGGCTTTCGCGTTCCTGCTCAGGTTCGTTTTTCCATAAGGGCCGCCCCCGTCTTCTCGTGCTCGATAAGCTTCCAGGTGGCGTCGATCAGGTTGGCAAACAGGGGATTTTCCATTGTCTTGATGACAAAGCTCTGCCGGGGGGTGTTGATATCCTCCCCGGAGACCTGGAACATGCCGTATTTCTCACACAGGCCCCGCAGCCGCTCCAGCTGGGCAGGGGTATTCCGGGTGGGCATGTAGGTCACCGCCCACACCCCATCTTCCCGGAGACATTCAAACACATCCTCCAGGTAGTCGTCCTCGAACTTCTGGGCCTTCTTGTCCCCGGTGACGCTGTCGGCCACGTCCCCCAGGTAGGCGTAGCACAGGCAGGCGTCCACCTCCCGGCACAGCTCCACCAGCTGGGACACTTTGGGGCACTCCTCATCTGCGTCCACGTAGATTTTCCCCACAAAGGCCCCCTTGAGGATGCCCAGCAGGTCATACTCGTAGAAGGGGTATTCCACATCCTCCAGCAGGGCCCGCTGCTTGTCCGACAGGGCGATGCCCATGCCCGTCAACCGCTCTATCACAGGCTGACCCCTGCCCGTCTGCGCCACCAGCTTTTTCGCCAGGGCATACATCAGGTGTCGCTCGGTCACCCCGCCCCCCTCATGGGCCAGGGACAGGGGGAGTACATCCCGGTCGTAGTCCAGGCCGATACCGGGCAGAAGACCATTGATATTGTCCGTCATCTTCCGGTTCCGCACGTGGCGCGCCTCCCGGTAGGGGGCAAAGAATTTGTCCAGCACCGGGATTTTGTCGTGGGGCACCGACTGGATGGTCATATAGCTGACCCCCGCCTGGTCCGGGTTGTTGGTGCGGCGGCCCTCCAGCCGGGTGCCCGCCATAGACGCCCGGCACTCCATGCCGATGGTGGCGGGCATCCCCGCCAGCTCCGCCGCCGCCAGGAACTCCTCCGCCCCAGCGATGGAATCGTGGTCGATGATCCCCGCCGTGCACAGGCCCTCCGCCCGGGCGGCGTATACCGCCGCTGTGGGGGAGTAGGGGGAGAAGGAGTAGGTGGTGTGGATGTGGTTGTTGATGTACTCAGGCACCGCAGGGGGGAATTTCGCCTCCCCCAGCAGGGCCTTCAGGTTGGCCAGCCGCGACCCCCGGGTGGGGGCGTTGAGGCGGTTCAGAATTTCAATGTCGATCATGTCCGCTCCTTACGCCAGCATGACCTGGCCGCCGGTGACGGGGATGGCCTGGCCGGTCTCATACTGCTGCTCCACGCAGTACATCACCGCCCGGGCCACGTCCAGAGGCAGACAGCCCCGGTTCATGGGCACCTTGGCCTCGTAGAAGCGGCGCACGTCGTCCACCGTCTTGGCCCCGGGCACCTTGCCGTCCTCCAGGTACTGGACGAACAGGCCCCGCACCGGGTCGGTCCACAGGGGGCCGTCCAGGTAGTTGCCGGGGCAGATGGCGTTCACCTTGATGTTGTAGGTACACAGCTCCAGGGCAAAGCTCTGGACCAGGCCGATGGACCCGAACTTGGAGCCGGCATAGGCAAAGTTCTTGTTGGACCCCACCAGCCCCGACTTGGAGGACATGGCGACGATGTCGAACATGGCGGCCGGGTCGGCCTCGTGCTGGGCCTGCATGATGATGGCGGCGTATTTGCAGCACAGGAACAGGCCGGTGTAGTTGATGGAGGTGACAAACTCCATGTCCTTCTTTTCAAAGGTGGCCAGGGGGCCGGAGCGGACCACGCCGGCGTTGGCCAGCATCAGGTCCAGGCCGCCGTACTTCTCCACTGTCTGGGCCACCATATTGGCCACGCTCTCCTCGTCGGAGACGTTTACCGGGATGGCGCAGGCCCGCTCCCCCAGCTCCCCGGCCACCGTCTCGGCCAGGGGCTGGTTCATGTCGGCGATGACCACCGTGCACCCCTCTTTATACAGCTCCTCAGCGATGCCCTTGCCGAAGCCCTGGGCCGCGCCGGTAACAATGGCGATCTTTCCCGCCAGCCGTCCCGCTCCGGCGGGCCGGTCGTGGATACGCGCTTTGGCTATTTCCTGCCACTTTGTCATGTCTACGCTCATTGAATTGCACCTCTCATTTCATTAGAGCTTCCAGCTTGCGATAGGCCGCTTCCCACTCCTCCGTGTGGTTGGGGGTATAGGTGTCCACCTCCACATTGCTCCGGACGATCCGGCGCAGGCCTGTCACGTCGGGGATGTCCCCCAGAGCCATGGCCTGGGTGAGCAGGTTGCCCATGGCCGCCCCCTCGATGGGGCCGGTGACCACGGGCCGGCCGGTGGCGTCGGCCGCCATCTGGTTAAGCAGCTTGTTCTGGATGCCACCGCCCACGATGTTCAGGGAGCGGATGGGCTCCCCCTTCATCTCCTCCAGCCCCTCCAGGGCCTTGCGGTATTTCAGGGCCAGGGACTCGTAGGCGCACCGGGCAATCTCCCCCACCGTCTCGGGGACGGGCTGGCCTGTCCGGGCGCAGTAGTCCTGAATCTTCTTCACCATGCCGCCGCCGGCGTAGAACTCTTGGCTGTCGGTGTCGATGATGGAGCGCAGGGGGGCGGCAGAGCGGGCCTGGGTCACAATATCGTCCCAGGACAGGTCCTTCCCCTCCTTCTGCCAGTCCCGGCGGCACTCCTGGACGATCCACAGGCCGATGATGTTCTTCAGCGGCCGGAAGCCGCCCTGGATGGTGCCCTCGTTGGAGAAGCCGGAGCCCGCCCCCAGCTCCAGCACGGGGCGGTCGGTCTCCACCCCGAACAGCGACCAGGTGCCGCTGGAGCAGAAGGCAAAGCTGCCCTCTCCGGGGATGGCCGCCACCGAGGAGGCGGTGTCGTGGCTGCCCACCGCCACAAAGGCGGCGGGATTCAGGCCCAGCTCCTCGCACAGCTCGGGACGCAGGTGGCCCCGGATGGTGCCGCTGGGCTGGATCTCGGTAAAGATGTGCCGGGGCAGGCCCAGCTCGTCGATGGTGGCCCAGTCCCAGTCCCGGGCGGTGGGGTTGTAGAGCTGGGTGGTGGTGGCGATGGTGTACTCTGTCCCCGCCGCGCCGGTGAGGAAGTAGCCCAGCAGGTCGGGGGTGAGGAGCAGCTTTTCGGCGGCGGCCAGGGCGGCGTCCCCCTCCCGCTGGCGGCGGCAGAGCTGATACAGGGTGTTGAAGGTGAGGGAGGGATCGATGCCGCTGCGGGCATAGAGGGTATCCGCCGGAATTTTGGCGGTGACAGCGTCCACATCGGCCTGGACCCCCAGCCGGTAGGACCGGGGCACCCCGGCCAGGTGGCCGTTTTTGTCCAGAAGGCCGTAGTCCACCCCCCAGGTGTCGATGCCGAAGGAGTCCAGCGGGCCAAAGCCCCCCTGGCGGAAGGCCAGCAGGCCCTGCTTCAGCTGGCTGTATAGATAGGGCGTGTCCCAGTAGAACACCCCGTTCATTTCGATGTAATTGTTCTCAAACCGGTGCAGCTCCTGCATGGTGAGCCGCTCCCCGTCAAACCGGCCCAGGATGGCCCGGCCGTTGCTGGCCCCCAGGTCGAAGGCGATCATGTTGCGGATCATAATTAGTCCTCCTGTTCGGAGTAAATTCGCGGGGGATGTCTCATGGAAAGGGCCGGCGCCGCAGAGGCTGCGGCGCCGGCCGGGATTCGTTCAGCCTGACAATCGGTTAGGATGTTCAGTCTTCTGAATTAGTCATAGACCAGCAGGGCGATCATCTCGTCGTCGATGTTGTCGGCATTGTACCACTGAGCGCCGGTATCCACGTCGGAGACGGCCTCGCCATTGGCGGCCTTGTAGGCCATCTCAACGGCGTTGTAGCCGATCTGATAGGGGTCCTGAGTGACGGAACCATAGAACCAGCCCTGACGGACAGCGTTCTTCTGAGCGGCGCCGGCGTCGAAGCCAGCCACGACCAGGTCGGCGTAGCGGCCGCCCTCGGCCAGGTCCTCACCGTCGGAGACAGCGGCCAGGAAGCCGGTCACAGCGCCCTCGTTGGAGCAGAACACGGCGGCCAGACCCTTAACGCCCAGCAGGGAGGTGGCGGCAGTCTGCACTGCGGTGGCCTCGGTGGTGGCGGAGATCTCAACGCGGATGATGATGGCGGGGTCGGCAACCTTCTTCTCCCACAGGGTGTGGCCCTCGACGGAGACCTTGCCGGGCTGATACTTCTCAGCGATCTCGGCCATCTTGTTCACGAAGCCGGTGGTGCGGTCGGTGACGGAGGCGGACACGGCGTCCTGGGAGATACAGCCGATGACAACGGGCTCAGCGGAGGTGGCAGCCTGCATCTTGGCAACCAGGCCCTCGTGCTCGTTGAACTTCTCGGCGGCCAGGGCGGCGGCGGCCTCGTTGTTGGTGGCGGCGGTGGCCTTCACGGCGCCGCTGGTGTCGTCGGGCACGCCGGAGTCAAAGCCGATGACGGGGATGTTCTTCTCGGCGCACTCAGCCAGAATCTCCTTCACGGCGTCGGTGGACAGGGCAGCCAGAGCCATGGCCTTGGGGTTCTTGGCCATCTGGTCCTTGACCATGTTCACCTGCTTGTCGATATCGGTCTCAGAGGCGGGGCCGTCGAAGTAGATCTCAACGCCCAGGTCAGCAGCGGCGGCGTCAGCGCCTTGCTTAACGGCCTGCCAGAACTGGTGCTGGAAGCCCTTGGCCATAACGGGGATGAAGATTTTCTCGCCGTCGCCGCCGGAGGGCTGGCTGGTGCTGGAGCCGCCGGAGGGCTGGCTGCCGCTGGAAGGCTGGCCGGCGCTGGTGCCGCCCTTGTCGCCGCCGCCGCAGGCGGCGAGGGAGAGCATCATGGCCGCGGACAGGATCGCTGCAAACAGTCTTTTCTTGTTCATTACATTTCCTCCTTAAAAATTTCGGTTCGTTATCTATTAAGGGGACGATTGCGCCCCGCTTAATACCAAATCAGGACTTCTTCACCCGGTTGGCCGCCTTGGTGCGCTGGATGTCCAGCAGGACGGCGCCGATGACCACCAGGCCGGTGAAGAAGGTCTGCCAGGGGGCCTGGAGGTTCAGGTTGGACAGGCCGGTTTTCAGCACGGACATGATAAACACGCCGATGAGGGTGCCCACCATGGTGCCCGAGCCGCCCGACATGGAGGTGCCGCCGATGACCACGCCGGTGATGCCGTTCATCTCCTGGCCGTTGCCGGTGCCGGGGGTAATGGTGGTGTAGGCCGCGGCGTACATGATGCCGGACAGGCCCACAAAGATGCCGCTCAGGGTGTAGACGGCGATCTTCCAGTTGTCCACGTTGATGCCGCTGAGCCGGGCGGCCTCCTCATTGGAGCCGATGGCAAACACATAGCGGCCAAACTTGGTCTTGTGGAGGATCAGGGCGGCGATGACAAAGAAGCCGATAAGCCAGAACACACCCACAGGGAAGCCCTTTACGCCAAAGAGATCGGCCCGGATGAACACCTTCTTGAACCAGCCGCCCACGGGCTCGGTGGCGGTGGGCCAGGTCTGAGACTGCACCTTGGTGATGATGGAGCCGAAGCCCTGGCTCATCATCATGGTGCCCAGGGTAGCGATGAAGGGGGGCAGCTTCAGCTTGGCCACCATCACGCCGTTGAGGAAGCCGAACACGGCGCCTACCAGCACAGCCACCAGCAGGGAGACAATCAGCGGGAAGTGCAGCTGCTTGAAGGTATACGCGCCCAGCAGGGCGGCGCACATCATCACGGTGCCCAGGGACAGGTCGATGCCGCCGGTGATGATGATAAAGGTGACGCCGAAGGCCATGAAGCCGATGTAGTAGCTGGATTCCAGGATGTTCTTGAAGACAGTCATGCTGAGGAATCCGTCGCCCACAACGGAGAAGAACACATACAGGATGACCAGTGCCGCCGGGGCCAGCACTTTTTGCATGTCAATCTTTTTTTCATTCAGTTTCATACTGCTTCCTCCAGTTCACGTTTTGTGGCAAAGGTCATAATCCGCTCCTGGGTGGCCTCGGAGATATCCAGTTCCCCGGTGACCCGGCCCTCGCACATGACCACCACCCGATCGGACATACGCAGCAGCTCGGGCAGCTCGGAGGAGATCATGATGATGGACTTGCCCTCCGCTGCCAGCTGATTCATCAGCTTGTATATCTCGCTCTTGGCGCCCACGTCAATGCCCTTGGTGGGCTCGTCAAAAATCAGCACGTCGCAGTCCCGGTGGAGCCACTTGGCGATAACCACCTTCTGCTGGTTGCCGCCGGACAGGCTGCGGATCAGGGTCTTCACCGTGGGGGTCTTGATGCGGATTTTGTCCACGTACTCGGTGGCGGCCTTGTGGATTTTGCCGTCGTCCACAAACAGGGGGCCGGACAGCTTATCCAGCGAGGGCAGGGCGGTGTTGTCGGCCACGCTCAGCCCCAGGCACAGGCCAAAGAGCTTCCGGTCCTCCGACAGATAACCGATGCCGGCGTTCACCGCGTCCTTGGGGCTGCGGATATTGACCTCCTTGCCCCGCACCCTGATGGTGCCGCTGTCCCGCCTGTCGGCGCCGCACAGCAGGCGCATGGTCTCGGTGCGTCCCGCGCCCATCAGGCCGGCAAAGCCCAGGATCTCACCCTTGTGGAGCTTGAAGGAGACGTTTTTCACGTCCAGAGAGGTGAGGCCCTCGGCCTCCAGCACCACCTCGGCGTCCGGGGGCACGTTGGAATGGCTCTTGGGCTCCTCGTAGATCACCCGGCCCACCATCATCTGCACCACCTGGTCGATGGTGGTGTCGGCAGTGTTCACGGTGTCCACGTACTGGCCGTCCCGCATGACGGTGATCCGGTCGGTGATCTGCTTCAGCTCGTCCATGCGGTGGGATATGTAGACGATGCCCACTCCGGTGGCCTTCAGCTGGCGGATGAAGGTGAACAGGTCCTCAATCTCGCTGGCGGTAAGGGCGGTGGAGGGCTCATCCATAATGAGCACCTTGGTGTTCTGGTAGGACAGGGCCTTAGCGATCTCCACCATCTGCTGCTTGGCCACCGTCAGCCGCTTGATCTGGGTTCTGGCGTCGATGTTCAGGTGGAGGGAGGAGAGCAGCTCCTCCGTCATCCGGTTCTGCTCCCCCTGGTTCAGGAACAGGCCCCGGCTGGGCTCCCGGCCGATGAAGATGTTTTCCGCCACCGTCAGGTCCTGCATCAGGTTCAGCTCCTGGTGGACGATGCAGATGCCCTTGCTCTGCGCGTCCCGAGGGCCTTGAATTTCGATCTCCTGGCCGAAATACTCAATGGAGCCCCCGTCCTTCTGGTAGATGCCGGTGAGAATTTTCATCAGGGTGGACTTGCCCGCCCCGTTTTCTCCCACCAGGGCCATCACTTCTCCGGCCCGCACCTCCAGGTGCGCGTTGTCCAGCGCGTGGACGCCGGGGAAGTATTTCTGGATGCCGTCCATTTTAAGGATCACTTCACCCATTCCAGTTCTTCCCTCCCAATCTTAAATAAAACTCGTCCTGCTTTCACGGCGGGCACATGTCCGCCGGTTTTCCCGTCGTTCTGTACAAATTCTGTTCTCTATTTTTAGCTTCAATCGCCAAAACCCCTACTCAAAACTCGAATCGTTTCGTTTTTTGGGGGTAATTTTGGGCCGTTTTCTCTGTTCGGTTTCCTATTATAATAGACTTCCGCACAAATTGCAAGTTATTTTTTATAAATTTTTGTATTGACAGCACAAAGCTTTTTCTATATCATAAAAGGAGCGCAAGCAAAACAGAGTTTTTTACGCGAAACGATTCGTTTTCGGGGAGGTTATATGGCGACAATTAAGGATGTGGCCCGGATGGCAGGGGTTTCCCAGTCCACCGTCTCAAAATACATCAACGGCGGACAGGTGCGTCCGGCCAATCTGGAATCCATCCGGCAGGCCATCGCCGCCCTGGACTACCGGGTCAATCCCTTTGCCCGGAGCCTGAAGACCCAGCGCAGCCATTCCGTCGGCATCCTGCTGCCCACCCTCAGCGTCCCCTTCTACAGCCAGATCTTTACCGCCCTGGACAAGGTGCTCCGAGAGAGGGGCTACCACACCATCATCTCCTGCTACTCCTCCGACCACGGGCTGGAGCGGGACTATTTCAACTTTCTCGTCAGCACCGGGGTGGACGGCCTGATCTATCTGCCAGAAAACCTCACCGCCGATGAATTTTCCGAGATCATCGCCAACCGGAGCGTGCCGGTGGTCCAGGTGGACCGGGCCATCCCCGGTGTCTGCGCCGATGCGGTGCTCACCGACAATACCGAGGCCTCCTGCCAGGCGGTCAGCCACCTGATCCGCAGCGGACACCGCCGTATTGCCGCCATCACCGGCCCCGGCTCCATCCAGACGGCCCGGGAGCGCATCGCCGGCTACCTCCGGGCGCTGGAGGAAAACGGCATCCCCTACGACGACTCTCTGGTCCTCCGGGGGGAGCTTATCTTCGCCACCGGCTACCAGGGCTTTCTGCACATGATGGGCCTGGCCGCACCCCCCACCGCCATCTTCTCCACCAACAGCGACATCACCATCGGGGTAATCACCGCCGCCCGGGAGCGTGGGGTGAACATCCCCAACGACGTGACGGTGTTCGGCTACGACTGCGTGGACGTCTGCTCTATGATGACGCCCCCCCTGCCGGTGGTCTACCAGCCTGAGCAGGAGATCGGCCGCACCGCCGCCCAGTGGCTTATCCGGCGGCTGGAGGGGGACGGGGACCCGCCCCGTACCGTCCGGCTGAAGTGCAGCCTGCAATTTTAGTATATCACGCTTTCCGGAGCGTCTTATAAATTCCATACACCCCCGCCGGACACGGCGGAACAGTCAATACAAGGAGGAAGATTATTATGGCAAAGAACCGGTACATCGGCGAGTATCCCGTCATCGGCATCCGTCCCACCATCGACGGCCGCCGCGGCCCCCTGAAGGTCCGGGAGTCCCTGGAGGACCAGACCATGGCCATGGCCCAGGCCGCCAAGAAGCTGTTTGAGGAGAACATTTTCTACAGCAACGGCGAGCCGGTGAAGGTGGTCATTGCCGACACCACCATCGGCCGGGTAGCCGAGGCCGCCGCCTGCGCCGCCAAGTTCAAGAAGGAAAATGTGGATATCACCCTCACCGTCACCCCCTGCTGGTGCTACGGCGCCGAGACCATGGACATGGACCCCATGACCATCAAGGGCGTGTGGGGCTTCAACGGCACCGAGCGCCCCGGCGCGGTGTATCTGGCCTCCGTGCTGGCCACCCACGCCCAGAAGGGCCTGCCCGCCTTCGGCATCTACGGCCATGAGGTGCAGAATCTGGACGAGGTCACCGACGTCCCCGCCGACGTGCGGGAGAAGCTGCTCCGCTTCGGCCGGGCCGCCGTGGCCGTGGCCACCATGCGGGGCAAGAGCTACCTCCAGATCGGCTCCATGTGCATGGGCATCGGCGGCTCCATCATCGACCAGGACTTTATTCAGGACTACCTGGGCATGCGGGTGGAAAGCGTGGACGAGGTGGAGATTATCCGCCGCATGACCGAGGGCATCTACGACGAGGCCGAGTTCCAGAAGGCCCTGGCCTGGACCAAGGAGCACTGCAAGGAGGGCTGGGACAAGAATCCCGACTTTGTCAAGGCCTCCCCGGAGAAGAAGGCGGAAGCGTGGGAGTTCACCGTTAAGATGTACTGTATCATCAAGGACCTGATGAACGGCAACCCCAACCTGCCCGAGGGCCGGGAGGAGGAGATGGTGGGCCACAACGCCATCGCCGGCGGCTTCCAGGGCCAGCGCCAGTGGACCGACTTCTACCCCAACTGCGACTACCCCGAGGCCCTGCTCAACTCCAGCTTTGACTACAGCGGCGCCCGGGAGCCCTACATCCTGGCCACCGAGAATGACGTGCTCAACGGCCTGGGGATGCTGTTCATGAAGCTGCTCACCAACCGGGCTCAGATCTTCGCTGACGTGCGCACCTACTGGTCCCCCGAGGCCACCAAGCGGGCCACCGGCTATGAGCTGGAGGGCGTGGCCAAGGAGAACGGCGGCTTTATCCACCTGATCAACTCCGGCGCCGCCTGCCTGGACGCCTGCGGCGAATGCGTGGACGAGAACGGCAAGCCCGTTATGAAGAAGTGGTGGGAGGTCACCGAGGAGGATATCGAGAAGATGACCAAGGCCACCGACTGGCCCTCCGCGGACTTCGGCTACTTCCGGGGCGGCGGCTTCTCCAGCCACTACATCACCCGGGCCGAGATGCCCGCCACCATGATCCGCCTGAATCTGGTGAAGGGCCTGGGCCCCGTCCTCCAGATCGCTGAGGGCTGGACCGTCAATCTGCCCGACGAGGTGACCGAGAAGCTGATGCGCCGCACCGACTACACCTGGCCCTGCACCTGGTTTGCTCCCCGGTGCGACGGGGTGGAGGGCAGCCCCTTCCGCTCGGCCTACGACGTGATGAACAACTGGGGCGCCAACCACGGCGCCATCTCCTATGGCCACGTGGGCGCCGACCTGATTACCCTGTGCTCCATGTTGCGCATCCCCGTGTGCATGCACAACGTGCCCGACGCCGACGTGTTCCGTCCCGCCGCCTGGAACGCCTTCGGCATGGACAAGGAGGGCCAGGACTACCGCGCCTGCGCCGCCTACGGCCCCATGTATAAGAATATCCGCTGAGCCTGCGCTTCATCCCCTCCCCCACGGGGGAGGGGATATTAAATAAGGAGGTTATCCCTATGCTGAAAAATATCCCCCCCATCCTCTCCCCCGAGCTGCTGAAGGTGCTGGCTGAGATGGGCCACGGCGACCGCATCTGCATCGGTGACGGCAACTTCCCCGGCAAGTCCATGGCCGAGGCGGGCGGCGCCGTTCTGGTCCGGGCCGACGGCCACGGCGTCCCTGAACTGCTGGACGCCATCATGCAGGTAATCCCCCTGGACGCCTATGTGGAGACCCCCGCCATGACCATGGAGCCCATGGCCTGCGACAAGGACCTAGATATCCCTATCATCAAGGAGTATAAGGACATTGTGGCCAAGTACGACGACCGGGGCGAAGCCGCCTTCGGCACCTATGAGCGGTTCGAGTTCTACGACCACGCCAAGCAGTGCTACTGCATCCTCCAGTCCGGCGAGACCGCCATCTACGCCAACATTATTTTGCAGAAGGGCGTTATCAAGTAAGCTCTATGCGTGAAAAGGACCGCAGGCGATGCCTGCGGTCCTTTTTTGCGATCATTCAGATGGTCAAAGTCTCCCCCATATCCGGTAAGGTCACGGGGATGCCCTGGCAGCGGGACAGGGTGGTCTCCACCGCCTGCCACAGGCCCTCCGGGTCGTTGTCTCGGGCGGGCAGGTGGAGGAGCACCAGCCGCTCAGGGGCCAGGCGCTCCACAATCCGCCAGGCGGCGGGGGTGGCAGCGTAGGCAAAGGGGGCAAAGAGCACGTCCGGCCGAATAGAACTGCCCTCCCACTGGGTGGGGGCGGCATCCCCCGCAAAGAGGAGCCGCCGTGAGCCCTCAATGAGCAGGCTGCTGTGCTCCACTGTCCGGTAGGCCGCCCCGATGTGCCGGGACGGGATGGGGGTCACGGCAACGCCTCCGGCGGACACCCCTTCCCCCACCGTCACCGGCCAGGGGGACAGGGCCTCCGCCACCGCCCGGGTGCCCAGCACCGGGGGGCCGCCCCAGGCGTAGAGGCACTCCGCCGCTCCGTCGGAGTCCAGATGGTCGGGATGGGCGTGGGTGAAGGCCACCAGGTCCACCCGGCGGCCCGCCAGCTCCTCCAGCAGGGAGGGTGGGGTGGGCAGATAGGGGCCCACCCCGCCGCAGACCCCGTCCAGCAGGACGGCAATCCCATCCAGCTCCAGCAGTCCGCCGGCGTTGGCCGTCCGGGTAAATCGGAGCGGTGCTCCCACCCCCTCAGGGGGTGGGAGCACCACACTTTTACACACCTGCCTTGGCCTTTCTCAGCTGCTCGGCGTCGGTAAAGCTCTGCTGGGGCACATAGCCGGGGATGGGTACAATTCTCTCGTGGATGGCGTCGATAATCCAGGAGGGCTGGGGGAAGAAATAGTGGTCGAACTCGTAGGGGGGAGTGATCCAGTTCTTGGCTCCCACCACCACGGGAGGTGCATCCAGGTCGTCGAAGCACAGCTCGGCGATGTTCCGGGCCACGTCGTCCAGGAAGGAGCCCCGGGCACAGGCGTCGCTCACCAGCACCACCCGGCCGGTCTTCTTCACGCTCTCCAAAATCTTGGTGTAGTCCAGGGGCACCAGGGAGTGGAGGTTGATAATTTCGGCCTCCATGCCGTATTTCTCCTTCAGCTCCTTAGCGGCCTCCACCGCCCGGTAGAGCACCGCGCCGATGGTGAGGATGGTCACGTCCTTGCCGGTCTGAATCACGTTCACGTCTCCGAAGGGAATCTCATACCGGCCGGCGGGCACGCCGCCCTCGTGGAACTGCTCGCCCACGTCGTAGATGCGTTGGCTCTCGAAGAAGATCACCGGGTCGGTGCCGTTGAGGGCGGTCTCCATCAGGCCCTTGGCCTCCCAGGGGGTGGCGGGGAAGCACACCTTCAGGCCGGGGATGTGGGCGCACAGGGCGGTCCAGTCCTGGCTGTGCTGGGCGCCGTACTTGGAGCCCACCGACACCCGGACCACCACGGGCATCTTCAAAATGCCGGCGGACATGGACTGCCACTTGGACAGCTGGTTAAAAATCTCGTCGCCGGCGCAGCCGATGAAGTCGGCGTACATCAGCTCCACCACGGCCCGGCCGCCGCACATGCCGTAGCCCACGGCGGTGCCCACAATGGCGGCCTCAGAGATGGGGGAGTTGAACAGGCGGCTGTGGGGAAGGGCGTCGGCCATGCCCCGGTAGATGGCGAAGGCTCCGCCCCAGTCCCGGACGTCCTCGCCGTAGGAGATCATGGTGGGGTCCTCATAGAACTTATCCAGCAGCACCTCGCTGATGCCGTCCCGCAGGTTGAACAGCTTCATCTTGCTCACGGGCTTGCCGTCCTTGGTGAAGGGAGCCCGCTCCTTGCCCTGAATCTTCTGCCACAGGGGGCACTCCTCCTTGGGGGTGAGGGCGTCGGGGGTGCGCTCAGTGTCGAAGGAGGGCACCTTCCCGTTGGAGTACATCAGCCGCTCCACATAGGCGGGGTCGTTGTCAAAGTCGGCGTAGGGGGACACGGCGGGGTCGGCGGCGTGGCGGCAGATCATGGTCATGCGCTCCACGGTCTCAGCCATGATCTCCTCAAACTTGCTGTCGGGGGCCACACCGGCCTCCACCAGGCTCTGGCGGTAGGTGACGATGGGGTCGATGGCCCGCCAGGCCTCGATCTCCTCCTTGGTGCGGTAGGCGTTCTGGTCGGAGGTGGAATGGCCGGACAGGCGGTAGGTGATGGTGTCCAGCAGGACGGGGCCCTTACCGGCCCGGAGCAGCTCCAGCTTGCGCTCCATGGCATCGATGACGGCCAGGGGGTTGTAGCCGTCCACCCGCTCGGCGTAGAGCTGGGTGGGGGACACGCCGGAGCCCATGCGGGCCAGCATGTCATAGGCCATGGTCTCGCCCCGGGTCTGGCCGCCCATGCCGTAGGAGTTGTTGAAGATGTTATACAGGATGGGCATGCCCTGGTCCTGGCCCTTCTCCCACAGGGTGCGGAACTGGTCCATGCAGGCGAAGTTCATGGCCTCCCACACGGGGCCCCGGCCCAGGGAGCCGTCGCCGATGTTGCACACCACGATGCCGGGCTTCTCGTTGCACTTCTTAAACAGGGCCGCGCCGGTGGCGATGGTGGCGGAGCCGCCCACGATGGCGTTGTTGGGGTAGACGCCGAAGGGCAGGAAGAAGGCGTGCATGGAGCCGCCCATGCCGTGGTGGAAGCCGTTTTCACGGGCGAAGACCTCGGCCAGGGCGCCGTAGACCACAAAGCGGATGGCCAGCTCCTTGGTGTCCTTCACGGGACCCAGCTTCTCCACCGCCCGGAGGGTGCGGCCGCCCAGGAAGCTCTCCATGACCTCCATCAGCTCCTGGTCGGTGAGCTTCTCAATGCAGCTCAGGCTCTTGGCCAGGATCTCACTGTGGCTGCGGTGGCTGCCAAAGTTGAAGTCGTTGCGGTCCAGCAGATAGGACTGGCCCACGGCGGCGGCCTCCTGGCCCAGGGACAGGTGGGCGGGGCCGGGGTAGGTGGTCTCGATGCCGTTGTAGACCCCCTGGGTCTTGATCTGGTTCAGCATGGACTCAAATTCCCGCAGGATGGTGATGTCCCGCCAGATGCGCATCAGGTCGTCGTCGCTGAACTTCTTGCGCTCCTCGGCGACGGTCTTGTTATAGGCGTTTACGGGGATATCCTCAAAGGTAATCTTGCCCGGGGCCCGGGTGGCAGCGGGATCGACAAAAATGCTCTTGGGCATGGTGATTTTCCTCCTTATTGTCTTTTCAAAGGCTCCCTCAGAGAGGGAGCTGTCACCGCCGCAGGCGGTGACTGAGGGAGTTTTCCGTTGACGGACTCCCTCCGTCACGGCTTCGCCGTGCCACCTCCCTCAAGGAGGGAGGCTTTTTGGCGCTTCCTTAAATCTTAAACATGGCTTCCCGGATAATCTCGCCCACGGTGGGGTGGGGGAAGACCAGCTTCTTCAGCCGCTGGGGGGGCAGCTCGGTGTCCACCATCATGGCGGCAGTCATGATAATCTCGGAGGCGTAGCTGCCCACCATGTGGCAGCCGATGAGGCAGTTCTTGTTGGTGTCCACCACCAGCTTGATAAAGCCCTTGCCGTTCTCGTTCTCCGCCACATACCGGCCGGAGTAGAGCATGGGCAGCTCCACCTCTTTCACGTCCAGGCCCTTGGCTTTGGCGCTCTCGGCGGTCTCGCCCACGCTGGCCACCTCGGGGTCGGTGTAGATGACGGAGGGGATTACGTTATACCGCATCTCGTCCTTCACGCCCAGCATGTGGTTCACAGCCACCTCGGCCTCCCGGTAGGCGGTGTGGGCCAGCATCAGCTTGCCATTGCAGTCACCGATGGCGTACACCCCGGCCACGTTGGTGCACACGTGGCTGTCGGTGACGATGGCGGCCCGGTTCATCTCCAGGCCCAGCTTCTCCACGCCAAGCCCCTGAGTGAAGGGCTTGCGGCCGGCGGACAGCAGCACCAGGTCGCACTTGACCTCCTTCTTTTCCCCGGCCTCCTCGTAGAGGACGGAGTCCTTGGTGACTTCCAGCACCTTGCAGGAGAGCTTAAACTCCATCCCACGCTTGCCGTACTCGTCCATAAGCACCTTGCAGATGGCGGGGTCGGTGGAGCCGGCGATTTTGGGCATCATCTCGATCACGGTGACGTGGACGCCCACGCTGGCGAAGTAGCAGGCCATTTCCAGGCCAATCACGCCGCCGCCGATAACCACCAGCTCACGGGGAAGCTCCTTCCGGTCCAGCACCTCCCGGTTGGTGACCACAAAGCCGGAGGAGATGCCCTCCTTCAGGCCGGGGATGGGGGGCACCACCGTCTCGGAGCCGGAGGCGAGCACCAGCCGCTTGGCGGTGTATGTATCGTCGCCCGCCTTGACGGCAAAGCCGCCCTCGGCCCGGCCCTCGATGGCCGCCTTCTTGTCGATGACGGTGACCTTGCAGCCCTTCATGGTGCCCTTCACGCCGGACACCAGGGTGTGCACCACCTTATTTTTCCGCTCCACCACCTTGGCGTGGTCCAGGGTCACCTTCTCGGCGGTGACGCCGAAGGCCTCGCTCTCGGTGGCGTGGCGGTAGAGCTTGGCGGAGTTGAGCAGGGTCTTGGTGGGGACGCAGCCCTCGTTCAGACAGGTGCCGCCCAGGGCGCGCTCCTCAAACAGGGCCACCTTCATGCCGCCCTGGGCGGCCCGTTCGGCGCACAGATAGCCGCCGGGGCCGCCGCCGATGACGATAAGATCAAACAGTTCCATATCGCAACCTCCTTATTTGGCCAACAGTACGGTGAAATGCTCCAGTTGCTTGCACAGCTCCTGCACAAAGCGGGAGGCGGGAGCGCCGTCGATGGCCCGGTGGTCGTAGGTGAGGGACAGGGCCATGGCGGGGTAGAGCTGGATGGAGCCGTCAGCCCCCTTCCGGGGCCGCTGGACGGTGGTGCATACGCCCAGGATGCCGGTCTGGGGCGGGTTGATAACGGGGGTGAAGCTCTCCACACCGAAGCCGCCCAGGTTGGACACGGTGAAGCTGGCCCCTGTGAGCTTGTCCGGGCTGATAGCCCCGTCCCGGGCCTCGGCGGCCAGCACCTTCAGCTCGTTGGAAATCTCCAGCAGGCTCTTTTCGTCGGCGTGCATAATGGTAGGCACAATCAGGCCCCGAGGGGTGTCCACCGCCACGCCCAGGTTCACGTGGTTGAACTTGCGGATGCTCACGTCGTCCAGCATGTGGGCGTTGAGGTCGGGCCAGCCGGGCAGCACCCGGGAGACGGCGTAGAGAATCAGATCGCCGATGGTGATGCCGGCGCACTCGCCGCCCGACTCCTTGAGCATCTTCCGATAGGCCAGGATGGCGGAGGCGTCGAAGGAGAAGTTGTGGGTCAGCTGGGCCATGGAGGTGAGGGAGTTGTGCATGGACTTGCTGATGGCCCGGCGGATGCCGCTGAACTTCACGTCCTCATACTCAGGGCCGGCAGCCACAGCGGCGGCAGGAGCGGCAGCAGGGGCGGCTGCCTGAGCGGGGACGCCCTCGGCCATCAGTTTACGCACATCCCGCTCGATAATCCGGCCGTCGGGACCGGTGGGGATGGCCAGGGAGCCGTCCACCCCGGCGCGCTCGGCCAGGTTCCGGGCCCGGGGCGAAATTTTTCCTGTGCCCGCGGCGGCGGTGGTCTCAACGGCCCGAGCAGCCACAGGAGCGGCGGCGGCAGGGGCCTCCTCCGCGGCGGGAGCGGCGGCAGGGGCCGCGCCGTCGGGCCGCAGGGCGGACACGTCCTCCCCTTTGGTGCCGATGGCGCACACGTTCACCAGGCAGGGGACCTCCTCGCCGTCGCTGAAAAAGATCTCCAGCAGCTCGCCAGCGGCGGTGGACTCACACTCGAAGGCGGCCTTGTCGGTCTCGTAAGTAAACAGGATGTCGCCCTCGGCAATCTGATCGCCCACCTTCTTCTCCCACTTGCCGATGATACAGGATTCCACTGTGATGCCCGCTTTGGGCATCAGGACTGCGTTTGCCATGACCATTCCTCCTAAATAAAATATTTATATGGAAACATTAAGATTGCGCCTGTTCACTGCGGCAGAGGAGCTCGACTCCGCTGTCCTCCAGCCGCTTTTTCCACTCCTCCGGGGGCGGTCGGTCGGTGATGATCTGGTCGATCTCCTCCAGCCGGCCCAGGGAGACAAAGCCCGCCCGGTCAAACTTCCGGTGGTCGGCCAGCAGGACGGTGCGGTCCGCCGCCGCCATCATGGCCCGCTTCACCTCCACTACCTCGTCGGAGGAGTCGGCGATGCCCAGCTGGGTGTTCACCCCCCGGGCGGACAGGACGGCATACCCCACGTGGTAGCCCTGAATGGTACTCAGGGCCTTGGGCCCCACCAGGGCCATAATGTCCGGCTTGAGCCGGCCGCCGGTGGAGATGATATGCCAGGAGTCCTGGCTGCTCACCTCCTGCAATATGTTCAGTGAGTTGGTAATGAGGGTGAGCTCCTTCAGGTGCCGCACCGCTCGGACGGCAAAGAGGGCGGTGGAGCTCTCGTCCACCATCAGGGTGTCGCCGTTTTGGAGCATCCCGGCCAGCAGCCGGGCGATGGCCACCTTGCCCTCCACGTTGGTGTTTTTCCGGGTGGCGTAGGGGGGCGGGGCCTGGGCGCTGTGCTTGAGCACCGCGCCGCCGTAGGTGCGCATGGCCACCCCCTCCTGCTCCAGCCATTCCAGGTCCCGGCGGATGGTCTCCTCCGACACGCCAAATTCCGCGCTCAGCTCCCCCACCACCACCCGAGAGGTGGCAAGCACCCGGTCCATAATCGCCTGGCGCCGCTCTGCCAACAGCACAGGCCTTCCCTCCTTTCCAGTAATCCAGTTTTACCCTCTTAGCCTACCACAAACCCACAAATTTGTCAACCAAAACCCCACATAATCACAGGTATTATTTGTGATTATGTGGTTTCTTGTGGATAAGGCTATTGACAACCGGCCCGCAAATCCACTATACTGGTTAAAAAGACGGAGCATCCGCCCGCTCCGCCTGGAAAAGTGAGGTTTTTTTCATGCCCTGGTCCTTTATCGACGTAAAAAGCACCGACCCCGCCTTTAATCTGGCCCTGGAGCAGTACGCCTTCGACACCCTGCCCCGGGACCGGAGCTGGTTCCTCCTCTGGCGCAACCACAACGCCATTGTCATCGGCCGGCACCAGAACACCCTGGCCGAGATCAACGAGGAGGCCGTCCGGGAGCGGGAGGTCACGGTGGTCCGCCGGCTGTCCGGCGGGGGGGCGGTGTACCACGACCTAGGCAATCTCAACTTCACCTTTATTCAGGACGCCGGCCAGGCCGGCCAGCTGGACATGGGCCTGTTCTGCCGTCCGGTGGCCCAGGCCCTCCAGGCCATGGGGGTGGACGCCCAGGTCAACGGCCGCAACGATATCACCATCGACGGCCGGAAGTTCTCCGGCAACTCCCAGTACATCCGGGAGGGACGGGTGATGCACCACGGCACCATCCTGTACAGCTCCGACCTGGAGACGGTGGGGCAGGTCCTCCGGGTGGACCCAGAGAAGATTCAGGCCAAGGGGGTGCGCTCCGTCCGGGCCCGGGTGACCACCGTCCGCGCCCACATGGCCCGTCCCGTCCCCCTGGCCCAGTTCAAGGCCCGCCTGCTGGAGGAGATCGCCCGGGAGCGGCCCATGGAGCCCTATACCCTCACCGAGGCGGACATCGCCGCCGTGGAGGCCATCAAACGGGACCGGTATGACCGCTGGGAGTGGAACTATGGTATCTCTCCCCCCTGCGACCTGCTGCGCCGCCGGCGGGTGGAGGGCTGCGGCATGGTGGAGGCCCACATCCACCTGGAGGAGGGGTGTATCGCCGGCCTGGCCTTCTTTGGGGACTTCTTCTCCGCCGTGGAGCCGGAGGAGCTGGCCCGCCGCCTTCTGGGCTGTCCCCTGCGGCGGGAGGACCTGCTGGCCCGGCTGGAGGGGGTGGAGGTCTCCCGGTATTTCTCCGGACTCACCGCCGAAGGGCTGGCGGATATCCTGTCCACATAAACAACGGAGACCCGGAGCCGCAGCTCCGGGTCTCGTCTTTTCAAATGAGGAAATTCTCGCCAGGGTCAGCGGCGCTCCTCCACGGGGTCTCGGTCGCGGAACAACAGGGAGACGCACCACACGGCGGACAGGCCCACCAGGGTATAGATCACCCGGCTGATCATGCTGCCGGACCCGCCGCAGGCAAAGGCCACCAGGTCAAACTGGAACAGGCCCACGCTGCCCCAGTTCAGGCCGCCGATAATCAGCAGTGTCAGGGCGATTTTGTCCATCATCACGTCAAACCACCTCCTTGTCTCGGGTTCCGGGGGTAGTTTATACGTTTTTTGCCGGTTTATACGGCTGGAAAAATTTTATTCCAGCGATTTGGGCCCAAAGCCGCAGGGCAGCAGCTCCGAAAGGGTGACTGCCTTAAATTCCCCGTCCCCTCTGGCGGCCAGCACCCGAAGGCCGGGGGCAAACTCGTAGAGCATTTGCCGGCAGGCCCCGCAGGGCCAGCAGAAGTCCTCCCCCAACCCGGCAATGGCGATGGCGGTCCAGCCCTCCCGGCAGCCCTCGCTTACCGCCTTCACAATGGCGGTGCGCTCGGCGCAGATGGTGGAGCCGTAGGCGGCGTTTTCCACATTGCAGCCGGTGAACACCCGGCCGTCCTCGGTGAGGAGCGCCGCCCCCACGGGAAAATGGGAGTAGGGCACATAGGAAAATTGGTGCATGTCAAAGGCTTTTTTTACCAGCTCCTGGTCGGTCATGGAGCATACCTCCTTTTATTGTCCACAAAAAGCTTGCGCATTATGCCTGCATCCATTATAATACCTCTGACTATTTCACGCAAGGACGGGATAACATATGGAGATAAAATTTGCAATTTTTGACATGGACGGCACCCTGGTGGACTCCATGGGCTACTGGAACCGGCTGGCGGACGAGTATCTGGCCCGCTTCGGCCTGCCCGGACTGTCCCCCGCCCTGAAGGAGGAGTCCATCGCCCTGACCATGCTGGAGTCCGCCCAGCTGTTTATCCGGGAGTTCGGCCTGCCCGGCACCCCGGAGCAGATCGCCGGGGAGATCAACGCCCTGATGGAGGAGCACTACCGGACCGACGTGCCCCTGAAGCCGGGGGCAGCGGAGCTGCTGGCCCGGCTGAAGGCGGCGGGGGTGAAGATGTGCGTGGCCTCCTCCACCCACCCGGCCCTCATCGACCTCTGCCTGCGCCGGCTGGAGGTGCGGGACTGCTTTGAGTTCCTCCTGTCCTGCGAGGAGGTGGGTGAGGGGAAAAACCGGCCCACCGTCTATCTGGAGGCCGCCCGTCGGCTGGGGGGCAGACCGGAGAACACCGCCGTCTTCGAGGATATCCTGGTGGCCGCCCAGACTGCCAAACAGGCCGGCTTCTCCCTGGGGGTCATCTACGACGTCAACTCCAACGGCGAGCAGCCCCAGCTCAAGGCCCTGGCTGACTGCTACATCACCCGCTGGGACGACCCGGCGCTGGCCAAGTGGCTGGGGGTATAACTCCCCGTCCCCCGCAGGGCAAGGCTCCTTTGGAAAGGAGCTGTCAGCCGAAGGCTGACTGAGGATTGCGTTTTGCGAAGCAAAACATACGAAGTAAACAAGGATTTGCAAAACTGTGTTTGCTTCGCACATTTCGCCTGCGGCGAAATACAATCCTCCGCCCCAGTGTGCGCACTGGGGCACCTCCTTTCTAAAGGAGGCTTTTTCGCTTAACCGAAAGCCTTCTCTTTTACAATGAAGGGGAGCCTTTTTTATTCCTCCGCCAGCCTGGCCCTCAGTCCGGAGTACCGCCTGGTCTGGCGGTTGTTATTCACCATCCCGGCCACGGCGGCGGGGTCGCCCACCACGATGAACAGCTCCCGGGCCCGGGTGACAGCGGTGTACAGCACCCCCCGGGTCATGAGGAAGGGGGCCCCCTCCAGGGCGGCCAGAATCACCGCCCGGTACTCGCTGCCCTGGGCCTTATGTACCGTCACGGCAAAGGCGGGCTCCAGCTCCCCCAACATGTCGGGGGCGTACTCCACCACCTTGCCGTCGAAATCCACGGTGATGACCTCCTTCTCTATGGACCGGATCACCCCGATGTCCCCGTTGAACATCCCCATGCCGGAGTCGGTTCCCCCCTCCTCCCGCCAGAGGATATCGTAGTTGTTGCGCACCTGCATCACCCGGTCCCCCGCCCGGAACACCCAGTCGCCGAAGCGCCGCTCCCCCTTCCCCTCCAGGGGCGGGTTCAGGGCCTGCTGGAGCACCTGGTTCAGGGCCCGGGTGCCCGTCCCCCGGCGGCGGGTGGGGGACAGCACCTGAATTTGATCCGCCGGAATACCCATCCGCTCCGGCAGCCGGCGGCGGCACAGGTCCACAACGGTGTCCAGTACCGCCTCCGGGTCCCGGCGGGCCAGACAGAAGAAATCCCCCTCGTTGCGCCGCAGGTCGGGCACTTGGCCGTGGTTGATGAGGTGGGCGTTGCGGATGATGGCGCTCTGGGCGGCCTGGCGGAAGATTTCCGTCAGCCGGACGGTGGGCACCGCCCCGCTGCGGATCAGGTCGGCAAAGAGGGCCCCCGGCCCCACCGAGGGCAGCTGGTCCGGGTCGCCCACCAGCACCAGGCGGCAGTCGTCCCCCAGGGCGTCCAGCAGGGCGGCCATGAGGGGCACATCCACCATGGAGGTCTCGTCCACAATCACCGCGTCCGCCTTCAGGGGGTCGTAGGAGTTGCGGGTAAACACCAGCTTGCCGGTGTGGGGGTCAAAGCCGGTCTCCAGCAGGCGGTGGATGGTGGAGGCCTCGGTGTTGCACAGCTCCCCCAGCCGCTTGGCCGCCCGGCCGGTGGGAGCGGCCAGGGCGGTATCCAGCCCCATCCGCTCAAAGAGGGCCAGCACCCCCCGGAGGCAGGTGGTCTTGCCCGTGCCCGGCCCGCCGGTGAGGAGCATCACCTGCCGGTTGGCCGCCAGCTCCACCGCCTCCCTCTGCTGGGGGGCGTAGGCGATGCGCTGCTCCTGCTCGATGCGCCGCACCAGCCCGTCCAGCCCTTCGGGGGGCAGCAGCTCGGCCCGGCCCATCTCCGTAATCCGCTGGGCGATGTAGGCCTCCGCCTCCCGGAGGGCGGGGAGGTACACCGCCTCCTGGCCCGCCACCCGCTCGCAGTCCGCCTCTCCCCGGCGGACCAGGGCCTCCAGGCAGTCCTCCAGCAGCTCGCCGGAGACCTCCAGCAGGGTGGAGGTGGCCTCCACCAGCTTGCGCCGGGGGAGAAAGGTGTGGCCGTTGCTGTAGTTGTTGTGGGCCAGCTCGAAAATCAGCCCCGCCTCCAGCCGGAGGGGGTCCTCCGGCCCCACCCCCAGGGACAGGGCCAGGGCGTCCGCCTGGGAAAACTCCACCTCAAACTCCTCATTGACCAGCAGGTAGGGGTTGGCCTTCACCACCTCCAGGGCCACATCGCCGTAGGCCCGGCGGAGGAGGGCGGCCAGCTCCAGGGGCAGCTGGTGCTTGGAGAGAAACTCCATCAGCCGGCGGACCCCCATCTGCTGGCGGAAGACCTCGCCGATCTGCCAGGCCCGCTTTTTGGTGATGCCCTTGATCTTGGTCAGCTGCTCCGGGTCCTCCTCGATGACGGTGAGTGCCTCCTCCCCGAAGGCCTCGATAATCAGCCTGGCGGTGGTCTTGCCCACCCCCTTGATGGCCCCGGAGGAGAGGTAGTGGAAAATTTCCTTCATACTCTGGGGCAGGCGGCGGTCCACCACCTCCGCCTTCATCTGGGGGCCGTAGGTGGGGTGCCGGGTCCAGCGGCCCCGGATGGACAGGTATTCCCCCGGCGCCACCCCGGCCATGGGGCCCACCACCGTGACCTCCTCCCCATGGACATCCAGCTTGAGGATGGTATACCCGTTTTCCTCATTCTGAAAAATAACAGCGGAGACGGCGCCCTCGATCTTCTCCAACTCCTGGTCTGACATGGGCGCCGCCTCCTTTCACCTCTTTATTTAGGTCCCCCTTGTCAAAGGGGAGAGGGCCGCTGGGCAAAGCCCAGTGGCGGGGGATTCCGATGGACAGAAACGTTTTCCATCGAACGGAATCCCCCAGTCACCGCCTGCGGCGGCGACAGCCCCCTTTCATAAGGGGGCCTTTTATGTCCGTGCAATATAGTCCCCCAAATCGCTGGCCGGCCACAGGATTACCTCGGGCCATCGGGCGGTGAGGCGCAGGGCCAGCTCCCAGCCAGCGGGGGTGAGGCCGGCGTCGGCGATGAGGATGGGACACCGCAGCAGTCCCAGTCCCCGCAGCCACAGGAAGGAGCGCACCTGCTGCTCCAGGTCCTCCCCCTCCCCCCGGCCGGGGATGACCACCTTGGCCGTCCCGCCCGGCAGAGGACGCAGCAACATCCCAAACAGCCACCAGCCCACAAAAGCCAGCCCCAGCACGCAGACCACGGCCAGCAGAATATCCCAGAATGTACCCACTCAGCAACACCTCCGGGGTATTCTATGCAACGGAGGGTCAGATTGCCCCTGAAAACAGGTTAATCCCCATATGGGTCAGCCCCAGCATGATGCAGCCGGCGGTGAGCACCCCCAGCACCACAGCAGGCATGGCTTTTTTCAGCCGCATCCCCAAAAACGCCGCCGCCAGCGAGCCCGTCCAGGCCCCCGTGCCCGGCAGGGGGATGGCCACAAAGAGCCACAGGCCCAAATACTGGTATTTCTGCACCTTTTTCCCCTTGAGATGGGCCTTTTTCTCCAGCTTGTCCACCAGCCCGTTGAGGCTGGGCAGATATTTCCGCATCAGCTCAAAGATCCGCCGGATGTATACGATGATGAAGGGGGCGGGGATCAGATTCCCCACCACCGCCGCCGGAAAGGCCAGCCAGGCGGGCAGACCCAGCACCGCCATTCCAAAGGGGACGCCCCCCCGCAGCTCGATGATGGGGAGCATGGACACCAGCATGGTGAACAGGCACTTGCCCCCGGTGGTGGTGGTTAAAAATTCGTAGAGTTCCATAGAAATCTCCTGTTTTGTCGTTGAAATGTGTGCATTCTATGGTATAATAGGATAACAGCACAGAAAGGGGGAATCAGCCTATGATCTATTCCATCTCGGATATCCAGTCCATCCTGGCCCGGCAGCTGGCCGCCACTCCGGTGAGGCAGGCAATTCTGTTTGGTTCCTACGCCAAGGGCTGCCCCAGGGAGGAGAGCGACCTGGACCTTGTGGTGGATATGGGCGGCAATACCCGTAATTTCGCCTTTTGGGGCGTCTACGAGACCCTCCGGGAGGCCTTTTCCGTCCCGGTGGAGCTGTTTGAGAAAAGCGAAATTCTCCCCGGCCAGGCGGCGGCAAAGGAAATTCAGGAGACGGGGGTAATCGTCTATGACCGCTAAAGACCGCGTCCTTCTGGAAAAGATGGCCAAGTGGGCCCGCAAGGCGGAGATAGACTATCAGGCCGTCCGCTCCGAATATGAGCCGGGGCCCTTTTCCAACCCTGTAATCCTGACCGCCTTCAGCCTGGCCCAGATCGGCGAGCTGTCCGGCCGCCTGTCCGCTGAGCTTCAGGCCCGGTACCCCGGCACCCCCTGGAGACAGATCAAAGGTATGCGCAATCTGATCGTCCACGACTACACCGGTATCGACCTGGGCATGGTCCGGGACACCGTTGAGCAGGATATCCCCGTCCTGCGGGCGCAGATAGAAGAAATCCTTGCCTCTGAGCGGTAAATTTCCTCACTCCCGCCCCAGCAGATAGTCGGCGGTCACGCCGAAGTAGTCGGCCAGAAAAATCACCGTGGTGGCGGGGACGTTGATCTGCCCGTACTCGATTTTCTGATAATGCTGCTCTGTGCAGTCCATCAGCCCTGCCATCTGCTTCTGCGTTACTTTTTTCGCTTTTCGCAGAGGCTTTAGGCGTTCCGCAAAACTGGGCAAAACAATTTTCATTTTTTTGAAATCCCCCTTGACACGTTATCAAAGTTTGTGTTATAATAAACCCATCATTAGATAACGTGGTGGTGTAGTCATGGAAGAAAACCTGAGAGAGCTCTATATCCGGGAAACCAGCCGGGATGGCCTGGACTTCGACAGCGACCCGGAGTACCAAGCCTATTATACACAGGCGGAGGCCCTTTGGGAAGGGGAAGAACTCCCCGCCGCCCTGTTTCACCTTCTGGACACCAGCAACTTCCTGTCCTTCGCCCACGGCTTCCGCCTGGGCGCCCAACTGGCCGGGTGGGTGGGAACGGGGTAAGAGGGACATCCCTCGTCCCCCGCAGGGCAAGGCCCCTTTGGAAAGGGGCTGTCAGCCGAAGGCTGACTGAGGATTGCGTTTTGCGAAGCAAAACATACGCAGTAAACCCAAGTTTGCAAAGCTTTGTTTGCTTCGCACATTTTGGCTTCGCCAAAATACAATCCTCCGCCCCAGTGTGCCCACTGGGGCACCTCCTTTCAAAAGGAGGCTTTTTCGCCTGCGGGCGGGACGTTGGGTTTAGAGCATCTTCCGCAAATACTGCCCCGTATAGGACCCCGGGCAGGCGGCCACCTCCTCGGGGGTGCCGGTGCAGACAACATTCCCGCCGCCGTCGCCCCCCTCGGGACCCAGGTCGATGATGTGGTCGGCGGTCTTGATCACATCCAGGTTGTGCTCAATCACCACCACGGTGTTGCCCCCCTCCACCAGCCGCTGGAGCACCTCAATCAGCTTGTGGACATCGGCGGAGTGCAGGCCGGTGGTGGGCTCGTCCAGGATATAGATGGTCTTGCCGGTGGACCGCTTGCTCAGCTCGGTGGCCAGCTTGACCCGCTGGGCCTCGCCGCCGGACAGCTCGGTGGAGGGCTGGCCCAGCTTCACATAGCCCAGGCCCACCTCCTCCAGGGTTTTCAGGCGGTTGTAAATCTTGGGGATGTTCTCGAAGAAGGGCAGGGCCTCGTCCACCGTCATCTCCAGCACCTCGAAGATGTTCTTGCCCTTGTACCGCACCTCCAGGGTCTCCCGGTTGTACCGCTTGCCCTTGCACACCTCGCAGGGGACATAGATGTCCGGCAGGAAGTGCATTTCAATCTTGAGAAGGCCGTCGCCGGTGCAGGCTTCGCACCGCCCGCCCCGGGTGTTGAAGGAGAACCGGCCCGGACCGTAGCCCCGGCTCTTGGCGTCGGGGGTGGAGGCGAACAGGTCCCGAATGTCGCTGAACAGGTTGGTGTAGGTGGCCGGGTTGGACCGGGGGGTGCGGCCGATGGGGGACTGGTCGATGTTGATGACCTTGTCCAGAAATTCCTCCCCCTCGATGCGGTCGTGTCTGCCCGCCCGGGTCTTGGTGCGGTTCAGGTCGGCCCCCAGCTTCTTGAACAGAATTTCGTTCACCAGTGAGGACTTTCCCGAGCCGGACACCCCTGTCACGCAGGTAAAAGTCCCTAACGGAAAGGCCACATCTACCCGGCGCAGGTTGTGCTCCGCCGCGCCGAACACCTTCAAATAGTGCCCGCTCCCCTTCCGCCGCTGGGACGGAACGGGGATTTTTTTCCGCCCGGTGAGGTAGTCCCCGGTGACGGAAGCGGGGTTGTTCATGACCTCCTCCGGGGTTCCGGCGGCCACGATGGTGCCCCCGTTCACCCCCGCGCCGGGGCCCACGTCGATGATATAGTCCGCCTCCCGCATGGTGTCCTCGTCGTGCTCCACCACGAGAAGGGTGTTGCCCAGGTCCCGCAGTTCTTTCAGGGTCTGGAGCAGCTTGTCGTTGTCCCGCTGGTGCAGGCCGATGGAGGGCTCGTCCAGAATGTAGAGCACCCCCATGAGGGAGGAGCCGATCTGTGTGGCAAGCCGAATGCGCTGGCTCTCGCCGCCGGAGAGAGTGCCCGCCTCCCGGGACAAGGTGAGGTATTGCAGGCCCACCGACTGGAGGAAGCCCAGCCGGTTGCGGATTTCTTTCAGAATTTGGGACGCAATCATGGTCTGGGTCTCGTTGAGCACCAGCTTTTCCACAAAGTCCAGGGCCTCGGTGACGCTCTTGCGGCAGTAGCTGTCGATGTCCAGCCCGCCCACGGTAACGGCCAGGGACTCCTTTTTCAGCCGCCGGCCCTGGCAGGCGGGGCAGGGGCACTGGGACATGCACTCCTCCAGTTCCCGCTTCATGGCGTCGGACTGGGTCTCCCGGTAGCGGCGCTCCAGGTTGTTGATAATCCCCTCGAAGGGCTGGTAGAGCGTCCCCTTGCCCCGGGGCTGGTCGTAGTGGAGGGTGAGCTTCTCCCCGTTGGTGCCGTGGAGGATTACGTCCAGCACTTCCGGCGGCAGGTCCTTAATGGGGGTGTTCAGCTTAAATTTGTACTTCTTGGCCAGGGCGTCGAAGTACATCCGTGAGATACCGTCGGACTTGATATTGTTCCACCCGGAGGCGGTGATCCCCCCCTCCACAATGGACAGGTCCCGGTTGGGGATGATGAGCTCCGGGTCAATTTTCATCTGAGAGCCCAGCCCCATGCAGGTGGGGCAGGCCCCGAAGGGGTTGTTGAAGGAGAACATCCGGGGGGATAGCTCCTCAATGGACACGCCGCAGTCCTCGCAGGCGTAGTTCTGGGAGAACATGATGTCCCGGTCTTCCCCCACGATGTTGACGATCACCAGGCCCCCCGTCAGGTTGGAGGCCACCTCCACGCTGTCGGTGAGCCGCCGGGCGATGTCCTCCCGGATGACCAGCCGGTCCACCACAATCTCGATGTGGTGCTTTTTGTTCTTGTCCAGCTTGATCTCCTCGCTAAGATCATAGAGAGAGCCGTCTGCCCGGACCCGGACGTAGCCCGACTTTCGGGCGTCCTCGAAGATTTTGGCATGCTCGCCCTTCTTCCCCCGGATCACCGGGGCCATCACTTGGATGCGGGTGGCCTCGGGCAGGGCAAGGACCTGGTCGATGATCTGGTCAATGGTCTGCTGTTTGATCTCCTTGCCGCAGATGGGGCAGTGGGGGGTGCCCACCCGGGCCCACAGCAGGCGGAGGTAGTCGTAAATCTCGGTGACGGTGCCCACGGTGGACCGGGGGTTTTTGCTGGTGGTCTTCTGGTCGATGGAGATGGCCGGGGACAGGCCGTCGATGTAGTCCACATCCGGCTTTTCCATCTGGCCCAGGAACATCCGGGCGTAGGAGGACAGCGACTCCACATACCGCCGTTGGCCCTCGGCGTAGATGGTGTCGAAGGCCAGGGAGGATTTTCCCGAGCCCGACAGCCCGGTGAGCACCACCAGCTTGTCCCGGGGGATTTTGACGTCGATGTTTTTCAGGTTGTTTACCCGTGCGCCCTTGACGGAAATGTGTGTGTGCATAATGTTGTTCTCCTTGTACGCAAATATCGGATTTACAGCAGCAGAGCCGCCAAGCGGGGGATAGGCTGAAAAATCAAAATCGCTAAAAAGGCAATGACGACAAAAAACTCCCAGGCCAGGCCGCAAAACAGAATAAACCGCCCCAAAAAGCCCTTCAAGGTCGGGTCCCGCCTGGCGTAGGACGCCTTCAGCTTCCCCTCCCCCTTCCATTTCGCTCGGAGCTTCAGCAGCGCCCAGAGAATCAGCAGATTCGGTGCCAGCAGAAGGACTATAATTCCATTGAACAAAAGGACGTGGGCCGCAGCCCAGGTCAGGACCGCTTCCAGGACCATACCGATGTAAAAGGCCGGAATCATCAGAAGAACTATCCAGCCGAACAGCGCCATAAACGCCACAATTCTCACCCTCCCGTCCGGGCGGCCACAGGCCGCCCCTACAGCCTAACGGAACTGGTTTTTAATGTCAAGCCTATTTTTCATCTTTGCGGCCCACCATGTAATCTATACTGACATCGAAATAATCCGCAAGCTTTATCAATGTCAAGCCGGGGACATTGATTTTTCCGGCCTCCATATCCTGGTAATGGCGTTCCGTTTTCCCCAACAATTCCGCCATTGCCTTTTGGGTTATGGCCCGTTCATTTCTCAGGAGCTTTAACCGCTGGCCGAATTCCGGCATTTTTATTTCCATATTGACACCGCCCCTATTGACAGAGATTTTATCTCGTGATATAATCACCCTGTAACGAGATGAAATCTCGTGCAAGGGAGGTTCCACATGCAATTCTGTAACCATATTCTCTATGAAAACCTTTCACGTCAATTCCCATTTTCTCCTGCCGATGATACAGAACAATTTCATGTTGAACAATTAGCAGAATCAAAAAGCAAAATCAAACATTTTCCCAAAAAATATCGTCATATTATCTTTCTATTGACCGACAGCCTCGAGGTTCTTCATCATGCCAAAGCCTGCCACGCATTTTCTCTGGGCTTATGTCTGGGATTGTCTCTTGCGCAGGAACTGAGCGTCTTTCAAGACAAATAGCAGCTTCCCTACTTGCCAGCCGCTTTCACCGGCCCCGCTTTCAGCAGCATCAGCCGCTGTACTTCTATAAACTGCTTATCATCCTTCACGTCTACCACCAGCCACTTACCGCCGTTAAACAGAGGGGTCCCCTCATACATTCTGCGGAATGCGGCGGAAAAGGTGGGCAGCAGGGGCTCCAGCTCCATCACCTGTTTGGCCCCCAGGGTCACCATGGCGGTGAACCACCCGGACCGGACATAGAGCACGCACAGAGACTTGCTCCCCTTCTTGTACTTCACATTCCATCCCTTATCCATGGAGCACCTGCTGAACTCGATGGAGGGCTCCACATGGTAGGCCGCCTCAATCCAGGCTGTCAGATCCTCAAAGAGGGGATTTTTCACCCACTCCCCAATGTCGGCCAGGCTGGGCTTCATCTGCTGCGGCCAGGCGATATCCCAGGGCACCGGGCCCTCCACTTTGGCGGGGTCCTTCTTCTTCGGGGCCTTCTTTTTGGGCAGAGGGGTGACCTCCTCTGCCAGCCGGACCGCCTCCCGGAGGGTGTCCCGGTCGTCGGGGTCCAGGAGGTAGTGGTCCTTGGCCCCCTCGTAGGGGGGCTCGGTGGGCCGGCCCTGGAGGAGCTCCTCCAGACAGGGCAGCATCTTCACCATGGGCCGGTCGTCGCAGATAATCACCACCGGCTTGTCGTTGAGGTAGACCATATACTCCCCGAACATCTTCCGAGAGCGCACCGCCCCCAGGCCCTCCAGCTGCTCACAGATGTAGTTGACAAAATCAGGACTGCTTGCCATAGTTTCCTCCTTACGTCGTTAAATCGGCGGTGGTCCCGCCCACCAGTCCGATCAGCGCGGCGGGCTCCAGCTCCACCTGAAACCCGATTTTTCCAGCCGACACCAGGATGGTGTCGATAATCTCCGCCGTCTCGTGGAAAATTGTGGGGTACTGCTTCTTCATCCCCACTGGGGAACAGCCCCCGTGGATGTAACCCGTCAAAGGCAGCAGCTCCTTCTGGGCAATCATGGCGATGGACTTCTCCCCCACCGCTTTGGCCGCCTTTTTCAGGTCGAGGCTGTCCCCCACCGGGATGTCGAACACGTACAGCCCCCCGGAAGCTCCCCGGGCCACCAGGGTCTTGAACACCGTCTCCGGGTCCTGCCCCAGCTGCCGGGCCACGCTTACCCCGTCCAATCCCGCGTCCGGGGCGTAGGCATGGGGAATGTATGGAATGTTTTTCTGCTCCAGGATCCGCATTACGTTGGTTTTTTCCTCTTTTTTTGCCATTGATTGTTTTCCTTCCTCGTAATAACAATCCTCCCGCCATTTGGCCGGGTTTGTGTCGATGTATTCCCATATCCGCCGGTAATCCGCTTCGTCGCGGATGATGTGGTCGTGGTAACTCTTTTGCCAAATGGAAAACCCAATTGATTTTGTAACGGCTTCCTTCATTCCATGCAAAATTCCCGGAATGGTTGAACGGCATGTAGGGGCGCACATTGTGCGCCCGCCCTTGCGCTCTAACCTTAAAATCATATGGATATGATTGGGCATAACCACATACTTGTCTACACAAACATTTTTGTGGTATTTGGGTATCTGCAATATAGATTTTTCTACAATGCGTCCAATATCGGACAGTTCTGTATATGCGGGCGCACAATGTGCGCCCCTACATTCCGTCGCAATCTCCCCCAACATCTCTGCATGTTTCGCAACGCAAACCGTAATAAAATAATACCCCGCCCGACCGTAATCGTAACCCCGCAGCCGGTTTTGTTTTCGTTTCGGCGGGTCCAGAAAGGAATCCCTCATAGCAGACCATTCATCCAAAGGACATAGGCCCCGCATAGAATTACCAGCAGGGCCTCCCAGGCGATGCAGACCCACAGAATCCACCGCAGAACGCGCAGAATTGTCCGTCTCCAGCCGGTTTGCGCCTCGATACAGGTCTGGTCCATGGTGCCGCTGCGTTTCCACAGCCTACGGATCAGAAGCAGCCCCGCCAATCCAGCGGCGTTCAGTGCCAGCAGGACAGGGGCGATTACAGGTAAAGCGAACCCCAGAAACTTCAAAATCAGAATTGGCAGAACCATGGGCCACATGACCACAATAATCAATCCGCCCACAACGTCGCCTCCCTAGTTCCCCCGCAGCTCGATAATCTGGTCCCGCAGGGCGGCGGCCAGCTCGAACTCCAGCATCTTGGCGGCCTCCCGCATCTCCTTCTCCAGTCGGGCGATTCGCTCCGCCTTCTGCTGTTTGGTGAGACCCTGGACCTCCCCCCGTTTTTCGGCGGTATCCTCGCCGGCGGAGATGCTCATCAGGTCCCGCACCGATTTGATAACCGTCTTGGGCACAATGCCGTGGGCCTTATTGAAGGCGTCCTGCTTCTCCCGGCGGCGCTCAGTCTCGTCGATGGCCCGGCGCATGGAGGGGGTAATGGAATCGGCGTACATCACCACCATGCCCTGGGCGTTCCGGGCAGCTCGGCCTATGGTCTGGATGAGGGAGGTCTCACTGCGCAGAAACCCCTCTTTATCCGCGTCCAGAATAGCCACCAGGGAGACCTCGGGCAGGTCCAGGCCCTCCCGGAGGAGGTTGATGCCCACCAGCACATGGAAGGTGCCCAGGCGCAGGTCCCGGATAATCTCCATGCGCTCCATGGCATCGATGTCGTGGTGCATATACCGCACCTTGATGCCCGCCCCCTGGAGGTAGGTAGTGAGATCCTCGGCCATCCGCTTGGTGAGGGTGGTCACCAGCACCCGCTCGTTCCGGGCGGTGCGGGTGTTGATTTCGCCAATGAGGTCGTCAATCTGGCCCTCCACCGGCCTCACCTCAATCACCGGGTCCAGCAGGCCGGTGGGCCGGATGACCTGCTCCACAATCTGTCCCGACCGGGTGCGCTCGTACTCCCCGGGGGTGGCGGAGACGTAGACGATTTGGTTCACCCGCTTCTCGAACTCCTCAAATTTCAGGGGCCGGTTGTCGAAGGCGCAGGGCAGGCGGAAGCCGTAGTCAATCAGGGTGGTTTTTCGGGCCCGGTCGCCGTTGTACATGGCCCGCACCTGGGGCAGGGTCACGTGGCTCTCGTCGATGAACAGCACGAAGTCCTTGGGGAAGTAGTCCATCAAAGTGTTGGGCGGCGAGCCCACCGGCCGGCCCTCAATCACCCGGGAGTAGTTCTCAATGCCGGAGCAGTAGCCCAGCTCCTGCATCATCTCAATGTCATACAGGGTGCGCTGCTTGATGCGCTGGGCCTCGATGAGCTTGTTTTCGCTCTCAAAGAAGGCCACCCGCTGTTCCATCTCCTGGTAGATCTCCCGGATGGCAGCGTCCATCTTTTCCTTGGGGGTGACGTAGTGGGTGGCAGGCCAGATGGGGATATTGTTCAGCCGGCGGATGGGGGAGCCTGTCACCACGTTGATCTCGCTGATGCGGTCGATCTCGTCCCCGAAGAACTCCACCCGGATGGCGGTGTCCTTCCAGTAGGCGGGCCAGACCTCCACCGTGTCCCCCCGGACCCGGAACATATTCCGCTCAAAGGCGATGTCGTTGCGCTCATAGCGGATGGCCACCAGCTTCTTCAACATCTCGTCCCGCTCCAGCTGGGCCCCCACCCGAAGGGAGACCATCATCTTGGCAAAGTCCTCCGGCTCGCCCAGGCCGTAGATGCAGGACACCGACGACACCACAATCACATCCCGCCGTTCCAGCAGGGAGGCGGTGGCGGACAGCCGCAGCCGGTCGATCTCCTCGTTGACGGAGGAGTCTTTTTCAATAAAGGTGTCGGTGTGGGGGATGTAGGCCTCGGGCTGGTAGTAGTCGTAGTAGGAGACGAAGTACTCCACTGCGTTGTTGGGGAAGAACTCCTTAAACTCGGCGCACAGCTGGGCGGCCAGGGTCTTGTTGTGGGCCAGCACCAGGGTGGGCCGCTGGACCTTCTCGATGATTTTAGCCATGGTGAAGGTTTTGCCCGAGCCGGTGACACCCAGCAGGGTCTGCTCGTCCAGCCCCATCTCGATGCCGTTGGACAGAGCTTCGATGGCCTCCGGCTGGTCGCCGCTGGGGGTGTATTCGGATACCACTTTAAATTTGGGCATGATCTTCACCTCGAATAATTCAGTTTGCTCAAAAGGCCCCCTTTTCATAAGGGGGCCTTTATTATATCAGAACCAATGTTCGATATCAAGGGGGAAATGATTAAATTTTTATTGTTTTGCCTTCTTTTTGCGCTGTTTTGCTGGGGCGACTTGGGGCACTCCTGCATTAACACACGCGGTTTTATCCCCTTACGGGGATAGGCAGGGGTAGAACCCCTGCCTTACAGGATGTACCGTTCGGTATTTTGAAAGGCTTTCCCACGTTCAGAAAATTTTGTCATATTTGCCTAGAGCTCCTTTCCGCGCTGGCCGGCTGATATCCGGCCCCGGCGGGGTAGAAGAAATTTACCTTCTTCTCCGACAGCCGGACGGTAAAGGCGGTGTCCCGCATGACCTCCCCGTCCACCACCGCGGTGATGGGCTCCCCGGCGGAGAAGGACACCCCCTGACCGTGGTAGTCCAGAATTAGCTCCGGGAACTGCTTATACAGCCCCTTGGCGTACTGCCCTACCAGCCGCAGAAAGGTAAACAGGCTCACCTTCCGCACCAGCAGCATGTCCAACACCCCATCGTCGGGCATAGCCTCCCCCACCGGCATGAAGCCCCCGCCGTAGTGCCGGCCGTTGCACACGCACAGCAGGGAGGCGGGCCTGTCCTCCCAGTGGATATCCCCCATATGTACCGAAATAGGCCGGGCGATGCCCTTGAAAAAGATGTTTTCCAGCAGGGCCAGCACATAGGCTCCCATACCGGACACAAACCGCCAGTCCTTATACCGGTGGACGTCGGCGGCAATGCGGGCGTCCACCCCGGCGCACACCACGTCGATGCCCAGGCGGCCGTTGCAGTCTATCAGGTCGAAGGGGGTCTGAGGTCCCACTGCCAGGGCCTCCAGGTCGTAGAACAGCGTCCGGTAATGGGGGCCGAAAATTTTTAGAAAATCGTTTCCCGTCCCCTTGGGGACGTTGGTCACGGCCACATGGGAAAGGCCCGCCGCCCCGTTGACCACCTCGTTGAGGGTACCGTCGCCCCCGCAGGCATAGATGCGCACCGCCTCCCCGGACCGGGCGGCCTCCTGGGTAAAGCGCCGGGCATCCCCCTCCTGTTGGGTGTAGACCACCTCGTGGGGAAAGGTCAGCTTTTCCAGCAGGGCCTCCAGCTGGGGGGTGGTCCCTCTCTTTCCGGCGGCGGGGTTGATGATGAACAGATGGCGCATGTCGGGTCTCTCCTTTGGGCTGTTTGCAGGTCAATTTACCCTTCCGTCATGTAGGGCAAGGGCTCTGCCCTTGCCTTCTGAACAGAGGCGGAAACCCATCCCAGGCAAGGGCAGAGCCCTTGCCCTACATGATGTCCGTTTGCGCACAACCTCTCACAGATACATAAACAGATCACATTTCAACATCCCGTTGTACAGCTTGCGCTTCTTGTCCGCCTTTTTGCCGAAGGTGCGTTCAAACTCGGTGTGGGAGGACAGCAGGTAGAGCTTCCAGCCCTCGGGGAGCTTGTCCCAGGCCTTTCCGAAGGAGCGGTACAGCTCCTCGGCCTCCTTGCGCTCCATCACCCGCTCGCCGTAGGGGGGATTGGTGACCACCCGGCCGTACAGCCCGCCCCAGTGGAAGCGGGTGGCGTCGTCCACGTCGAAGCGGACGATGTCGTCCACCTCGGCCAACTGGGCGTTGTGCCGGGCCAGGTCCACGGCGGACCGGTCGATATCGCCGCCCCAGATTTCATACTCGCCTTCAAATTCACGGTCCTCTGCTTCGTCGGCAGCGGACATCCAGTGCTGCTTGTCCAGCCAGCTCCACTTCTGGGCAGAGAAGGACCGGTTCAGGCCGGGGGCCCGGTTTCTGGCGATGAGGGCGGCCTCGATGGGGATGGTCCCCGACCCGCAGAAGGGGTCGCACAGGGGGGCCCGGCCCTTGTACCGGGAAAGGAGCACCAGCCCGGCGGCCAGGGTCTCCCGCAAAGGGGCGGCCACCCCCTGGGCCCGGTAGCCCCGCTTGTGGAGGCCGGGGCCGGAGGTATCCAGCATCAGGGCGGCCTCGTCCCCCATGATGGCAAACTGTACCTGATACAGCGCCCCCGTCTCCGGAAGGGTCTGCAAGCCGTACTTACTCCCCAGCCGGGCGGCGATGGCCTTTTTCACAATGGACTGGCAGGCGGGCACCGAGCGGAGAGCGGAGTTGAGGCAGTGGCCCTTCACGGGGAACTGGCCGTCCCGGGGGATAAACCGCTCCCAGGGCAGAGCCCGTACCCCCTCAAAGAGGGCGTCGAAGTCCCGGGCAGGAAAGGTCCCCAGGGTGAGCAGCACCCGCTCCCCGGTGCGGATGTTCAGGTTGAGCCGGGGCAGGTCGGCCGCCGACCCGGTACACAGCACCCGGCCATTCTCCGCCTTCACCTGGGGCAGATTCAGCCGCCGAACCTCGTCGGCACACACCCCCTCCAGACCGAACAGGGTGGGGACGGTAAATTGCAATTCTGACATATAATTCGCTCTCTCCCGTTTGCAGGGACGCATCATGATGCGTCCGTTATTTGTTACCGCAGCCGTGCCGGACGCTTCATGAAGCGTCCCTACATGCCGCCCGTCTTTTTATGGCTGCAAGCCGGTCAGCCCCGCCTCCCTCAGGTGGTCCTGAGGGGTTTTGCCGGCAAAATCCGGCTGGGTCAGGGAGATGCCCATAGCGAGCAGCTCCCCCGCCCGCTTCGCCGCCCGGCGGGCGTCGGCCTGGAAGTGCCTGTCCCCGCTGTAGTGCCGGTAGAGCAGGGCACAGCAGGACAGCAGGTTCCGTCCCATCTCGTCCCGACTGTCCAGCCCCTTCTCCAGCCCCTTGAGAAAGGCGGTCATCGCCTTCTTGCTGGCGTAGGGCTTAGCGGTAAAGTCGGAAAAGTCCTGCATTAGGAAGTCATACTCCACCGTGTCCAGATAGAAGGGCGGAATCTCAGGTAGGCGGTCGGGATACCTCTCCTGGACAGCGGCCAGGGTCAGGGAGAAGTCCTTCCAGCAGGACATCCAGGGGACGGTGTCCCCCTTCCCCTGGTGCCAGTTCAGCCAGCCGTCCAGGAAGGGCCGCTTACAGGCATGGAGGATACTGGTCCGGGGGGTAAAAATGTCGCAGCCGCCCCGGACCAGGATGCTGTCCATCCGGTCATCCATGCTGGGGGTGACGTCCTGGAACTCCACCCCGGGACGGCTCAGCAGGTACTCGGCCATCTCATAATTTTTATCCTGCTATAATTTCGACCGGTGGGTTCAGCGGAAGATTACCCACCGGCTA
>CAJUFJ010000014.1 GCA_910585815.1 uncultured Oscillospiraceae bacterium
ACCGGGCCGAGACCCTCACGCCGAAGAAATACTGGCCCTTCCCCACCTACGGCGATCTGCTGTTTGGGGTGCGGTGACGAAAAGCCTCCTTTTGAAAGGAGGTGGCACGCCCGAAGGGCGTGACGGAGGATTGCGTTTTGCGAAGCAAAACATACGAAGTAAACAAGGATTGGGATTATTTCATACATTTTGCCTCCGGCAAAATACAATCCTCAGTCAGCCTGCGGCTGACAGCTCCTTTCAAAAGGAGCCTTGCCCTGCGGGGGACGGGGGAATTTACGCCCAGATTTGGAGGAGACATTATGTGTTCTATCATCGGATATTGCGGCCCTGTGGCCGATTTGGAGGCGTTTCAGCGGGGCTTTGGCCGCACCAGAAGCCGGGGGCCCGACGACAGCCGGGTGGTCCCGGCGGGGGAGGGCCTGCTGGGCTTTCACCGCCTGGCCATCATGGGTCTGACCCCTGAGGGGATGCAGCCCTTCGAGCTGGAGGGCAGCTGGGCCGTCTGCAACGGCGAAATATACGGCTTTGAGAAGCTGAAACGGGAGCTGGAGGAAAAGGGGTATACCTTCCGCAGCGGCTCCGACTGCGAGATTCTTCTCCCCCTCTATCGGGAGTATGGCGTAGAAATGTTCGCCATGCTGGACGCGGAGTTTGCCTGCATCCTCTACGACGGGCAGACGGGGGAATTCATCGCCGCCCGGGACCCCATCGGCATCCGGCCCCTGTACTACGGCTATGACAGCGCCGGGACCATCCTCTTTGCCAGTGAGCCCAAAAACCTGCTGGGGCTGACGGAGCGAATGATGCCATTTCCTCCGGGGCACTACTATAAAGATGGCCGATTTGTCCGCTACCGCGATATTGCCAGGGTGGACCGGTTCTGCTATGACGGGCTGGAGGAGGTTTGCAGAAACATCCGGGAGAAGCTGGTGGCCGGGGTGGAAAAGCGGCTGGTTTCCGACGCTAAGGTGGGTTTTCTCCTGTCTGGCGGGCTGGACTCCTCCCTGGTGTGCGCCATCGCCGCCCGCCAGAGTAAAACGCCCATCAAAACCTTCGCCATCGGTATGGATACCGACGCCATCGACCTGAAATACGCCAGACAGGTGGCGGACTACATCGGCAGCGACCACACCGAGGTCATCATCACCAGAGAGGACGTGCTGTCCAGCCTGGAGCGGGTGGTGGAGCTGCTGGGCACCTATGACATCACCACCATCCGGGCCAGTATGGGCATGTATCTGCTGTGCAGGGCCATCCATGAACAGACAGATATCCGGGTGCTGCTCACCGGGGAGATATCCGACGAGCTCTTTGGCTACAAATACACCGACTTCGCCCCCTCGCCCCGGGCCTTCCAGGAGGAGGCGGAGAAGCGGCTGCGGGAGCTGCATATGTATGACGTCCTCCGGGCCGACCGGTGCATCTCGGTGAATTCCCTGGAGGCCCGGGTGCCCTTTGGCGACCTGGATTTTGTGGAGTATGTCATGGCTATTGATCCCAAACGGAAGGTAAACACCTACGGCAAGGGGAAATACCTGCTGCGGAAGGCTTTTGAGGGGGGCTGGCTCCCCGAGAGCATCCTGTGGCGGGAGAAGGCCGCCTTCTCCGACGCGGTGGGCCACTCCCTGGTGGACGACCTGAAGGAGTACGCCGAGGGCCGGTACACCGACGGGGAGTTTGAACGGCTGCGGCAGAAGTATGACCACGCCCGGCCCTTCACCAGGGAGTCCCTCCTCTACCGGGAGATTTTCGAGAAGTTCTACCCGGGCCAGAGCGGCATGGTGGCGGATTTCTGGATGCCCAACCGGTCCTGGGCGGGCTGCGATGTGGACGACCCCTCCGCCCGGGTGCTGGCAAACTATGGGGAGAGCGGGGTATAATTCTCGCCGCGTCCGCTTGACAATAAACATATGGAGGTGTGTTATGGAAAAACAAAAGCTGCTCTATGAGGGCAAGGCGAAAAAGGTATATACGACTCAGGACCCAAAACTTCTGATTGTTGCTTATAAGGACGACGCCACCGCCTTCAATGGCCAGAAAAAGGGCACTATCCAGGGCAAGGGGGCCATCAACAACCGGATGACCAACCTGCTTATGTCCCGGCTGGAGCGGGAGGGCATTCCCACCCATCTGGTGGAGGAACTGAGCGCCCGGGAGACACTGGTAAAAAAGGTATCCATCGTCCCCCTGGAGGTCATTGTGCGCAACATCGCCGCTGGTTCTTTCTCCAAACGGTACGGTGTGGAGGAGGGGCTGGTATTTAACGCCCCCACTCTGGAATTTTCCTATAAGAACGACGCTTTGGGCGACCCCCTGCTGAACGACGACCACGCCGTTGCCCTGGGGCTGGCCAGCCGGGAGGAGCTGGCGCTCATCCGAAAATATGCTTTGGTTGTCAACGAGGTGCTGGGAAGGATCTGGGCGGACTGCGGGGTCACTCTGGTGGACTTCAAGGTGGAGTTTGGCCGGTTGGGGGACGGGACCATCGTCCTGGCCGATGAAATCAGCCCCGACACCTGCCGCCTGTGGGATGCAAAGACAAAGGAGAAGCTGGATAAAGACCGGTTCCGCCGGGACCTGGGCGGTGTGGAGGAAGCCTATGTCCGGGTGATGGAGCGACTGACCAACGGCCTGTGAACGGCGGAGGGAGAGCTATGACCAAATACATTTTTGTCACTGGCGGGGTGGTGTCCGGCCTGGGCAAGGGGATTACGGCGGCCTCCTTAGGCCGGCTGCTGAAGCAGCGGGGACTGCGGGTGAGGGTGCAGAAGCTGGACCCCTACCTCAACGTGGACCCGGGCACCATGTCCCCCTATCAGCATGGGGAGGTCTTTGTCACCGACGACGGGGCGGAGACCGACCTGGACCTGGGCCACTACGAGCGGTTTATTGACGAAAACCTCACCGTAAACTCCTCGGTCTCCGCGGGGCAGGTGTATTGGAGCGTCCTGAACCGGGAGCGGCGGGGGGACTACCTGGGGGGCACCGTCCAAATTATCCCCCACATCACCGACGAAATTAAGGGCCGGGTCTACTCTTTGGAAGGTCCCGAGGCCGATGTGGCCATTGTGGAGATTGGCGGCACGGTGGGTGACATCGAGAGCCAGCCCTTTCTGGAGGCCATCCGCCAGGTGGCGGCGGAGCGGGGCCGGGACAACGTCATGTTTCTCCACGTCTCCCTCATCGTCTCCATCCCCGGCACCGGGGAACTGAAGTCCAAGCCCACCCAGCACTCGGCCAAGGAGCTGCTCTCTCTGGGCATCCAGCCCGATGTGATTGTCTGCCGCAGCGACGCCCCGGTCCCCCGGGAGATTCGGGACAAGATTTCCCTGTTCTGCGGCATCCCCCGGGAGAATGTCATCCCCAATTTGAATGCGCCTTTGCTCTACGAGGCTCCCCTGATGCTGGAGCGGGAGGGGCTGGCCGACGTGGTGGTCCGGCGGCTGGGGCTGCGCTGTCCCGCCCCCGACCTCACCGAGTGGGCCGATATGGTCCGCCGGGCCAAATGCCCCGTCGGAGCGGTGGAGATCGCCCTGGTGGGCAAGTATGTGGCCCTCCACGACGCCTATCTCTCCGTGGCCGAGGCCCTCACCCACGGAGGCATTGAGAACCGGGTGAAGGTAAACATCCGCTGGGTGGACAGCGAGACCGTCACCGACAAAAACGCCGCCCAGGTTCTGGACGGCGTGAACGGTGTTCTGGTGCCCGGCGGCTTCGGCAGCCGGGGGATCGAGGGCAAGATTTCCGCCATTCGGTACGCCCGGGAGCAGAGTGTGCCCTTTCTGGGCATCTGCCTGGGGATGCAGATGGCGGTGGTGGAGTTTGCCCGCCACGTCTGCGGTATGGAGGACGCCCACTCCAGTGAGTTCTCCCCAGACACCGCCCACCCGGTTATCGACCTGATGGCCGGCCAGCGGGGGCTCACCGACAAGGGGGGCACCATGCGGCTGGGGGCCTTCCCCTGCCGGCTCACCGGGCGGGACAGCCGGGCCTTCGCCGCCTACGGGGCGGACGAAATCAGCGAGCGCCACCGGCACCGCTACGAGTTCAACAACGACTTCCGGGAGGCAGTCACCGGGGCCGGCCTTGTCCTGGCCGGGCTGTCCCCCGATGGGCAGCTGGTGGAGATGGTGGAGCTGCCCGGCCACCCCTGGTTTGTGGGGGTGCAGTTCCACCCGGAGCTGAAATCCCGGCCCAACCGGGCCCATCCGCTGTTCCGGGACTTTGTGGCTGCGGCAAAGCGAGCTTGATATACTAATTTTTGAGAATGTTTATCCAAATATCTCTCCTGTCCTGGCATCTCCTGAGCTGTCGTTTTTATAATATTCTGCCCTTATGGTTAGATAGCGTCTGCCCAAGAGACAGGTATTATGATAGAATGGAACTATCTTAAAAGACAGGGGACAGCAAGATGGAAGCATCCTATCACAGACACGACATAAACGACAAAGTATGGGAGTTGCTTGGACCACATCTGCCAGGACAACGAGGCCAGTGGGGTGGGATTGCTCAGGATAACCGCCGTTTTATCAACGCAGTGTTTTGGGTATTGCGGACTGGAGCACCCTGGCGTGACCTGTCTCCCGATTACGGGAAGGGGGGCAGCGTTCATCAGAGGTTCATCTGTTGGCGTAGAAAAGGTGTTTGGGAAAAGCTCTTGGAAATTTTGATCGATGAGCCGGATTATGAATGGCTGATGATCGACGCCAGCCATGTCAAGGTACATCCCCACGTAGCGGGAGCGAAAGGGGGGAATCAGGATATGTCCAAGACAAAAGGGGGCTCAACACCAAAATACATCTGGCCGTGGATGTGCAATATCATATTCTGAGTAAATCGCTTTATTTATAAAGGCATTCTGGAGCTTCTATTTCGGAGTGGAGGACAGGAAATTAAAGAAACAAGTGCGGCCGGCTGACGCCGGCCGCTTACTTTCCTTGTGCTTTACGTTAAATTCTCTACTCCTGAAAAACTGGTACACCCAGCGAAGTGCTTCCAGAATTTTAGGGTTAATCTGCTTGTGTGGAAATCAGTCAAGTGATTAAGATGTAAAATAAGGGAAAATGTACAGTGCAATGGAAAAGATGACCGCAAGGATTACAATATTGCGCCACAGCTTGTATTCCCGATCCATGTTTCGTTTTTCTTCCGCCGTTGGCTCCTCTAACGTATCCACAAGCAGCTTCAGTTCCTCGCTCGCTGCAACACCTGTGTATTTTTGGTATCCAAAATACAGAATCATACCGAATACCGCCCAGGCAACTCCACTGATAATGGCAGAGAAACCGAGCTGGGTCATCATGATGATGTAAATGACCGCAGAAACTGGAACGCCGATACCAGCAGCGGGCGCTTTGTAAGGGCGTGGAAGTTCCGGGTGCTTTTTGCGCATTCCGGCTGCGGAGATAATACCGATTACATAGAAAAACAAGTCGGCAAACAGGCTCAGGGACGCGACATACTGGACAGAGTTCGTCATTGTCAGCAGAAGCGCAATCACGCCCAGGAACAGAATAGATATGTAAGGAGTTTTATATTTGGGGTGGATTTTTGTGAACACCTGGGGCAGCATTCCATCCCGTGCCATTGCAAATAGGGTTCGGGGAGGGGTCGTAATACAGGAGTTCATGGTCGACAGTCCGCCGCCAAAAGCAATTCCGGCTGCCAGCAGGGCCAGAGGAATGCCCAGGATGCCCGCCGTCATCATAGCCTCCGCATAGGGAGCAGTGGCGACGGCCAGCTTGTCCAGGTTTTCAGGAGGAACAATGCCTACCAGATACCACTGGAAAAACAGGTTGACGGACAGAATAATAAAGGGGGAGAGCATCATAGCGCGAGGAATATTGATGTGGGGATATTTAATCTCCTCGCTCATGGAACAGCAGGCCTCGAATCCGGCAAAGCACCACCAGACCATTGCGATATTTTGAATAAAGCTCTGAGGACCTCCGGTCATAAAGCTGGGCTTTTGAACAAAATGTGGCAGGCTGATGTTGGGAATCATCATAATAAACCAGACAATGGCAACACCCCAGAAAAAGAACATAAAGGCGTTGGACATACGGCCCGTCATTTCCACGCCTCTGACATTCATAACGGTAAAAACCAGAATGCACAGACAGGCCAAAATAACATCGCTTACCGGCAGTTCAATCCCGAAGGCAGAAAACATCGTTTTAAAATAGAAAGTAAAGGCAAATGCCTCGCTGCTGGCCACACTGATAATTGCGATAATATAATTCCAGCCGGCCAGAAAGCCCATCGGCTTTGAGAGACCTAACAAAGCGTACAAATAAGTGCCGCCAGAGTAAGGAACCGCAGCTCCCATTTCCGCATACAGCAGAGAGGGGTAGACCGTAATGAGGAGCGCGGCAAGTGTGGCCAGAATAATGTGATTTCCCATCAGGCCAACCACATTGGCGCCGGTTACAAACAGACCTACGCCGATTACCTGTCCTACCGTAATGGTGACGGATTCCTTCATCCCGAAGGAACGTCTCAGCTGAAGGCTGTCGCCTGATCTGCTATTCTCTTTGTTCTCCATAAATACCTCCTTTAACTGCGCCGGAACATGTAGACAAATACGGCTTCTTGCCCTTGGCAGAAACCCTGCCGCCCATTCTTATTACAGCAAGTCCATACGGATCTCTGCGGCCTTTGCATGGGCGGTCAGTCCTTCACCCCGTGCCATGCGGGAAACCAAAGGGGCAATGTCCCGCATGGCTGAGGGCTGATAACGCTGATAGGTGCAAACCTTGAGGAAGGTGCCGACCCACACGCCGCCGGTATATCGGGCGGCCCGAACCGTAGGCAGGGTATGATTGGTGCCGGAGGCGTAATCCCCAAAGACCTCACCGGTTTCCTGGCCGATGAACAGAGAGCCGTAGTTGACCAGCTTGGGAAGAATGCGCTCATCCGCCACAATGACCTCCAAATGCTCAGGGGCATAGTCGTTGGCAAGGCTGACGGCCTCATCCATGCTGTCAGCAAGAACGACTTCGCCATAAGTTTCCCAGGAGACACGGGCAATCTCCGCCGTTTCCAAAGTGGACAGCTGCTCCTGAACCTCATGGATAACCGCTTGTCCCAGTGTCCGGCTGGTGGTGACCAGGATACCCCTGGCAAGACGGTCATGCTCAGACTGGGCCAGCATATCGGCGGCAAGGATTTTAGGGTTGGCCGTATCATCCGCGATTGCCAGTACCTCGCTGGGACCGGCAAAAAAGTCGATACCAACCTGTCCATAGCACTGACGCTTGGCCTCGGCTACGTACTGATTGCCCGGGCCCACGATTACATCCACTGGTTTAATCTGTTCTGTCCCATAGGCCAAGGCAGCGATAGCCTGAGCACCGCCGACAGTGTAAATTTCATCCGCGCCGGCAATATCCATCGCTGCCAGCGTTTTGTAGTGGATTGAGACTGTTCCCTTTACTGCCGGAGCACAGGCAACTACGCGAGCAACGCCCGCTGTCTTGGCAGGAATAATCAGCATCAGCGCAGTGGAAAACAGCGGATAGGAGCCGCCGGGAACATAGCAGCCGCAGGAAGTGACGGGAATGATTCGATGGCCCAGGGACGACCCAGCAACATTGGAGAAGCCATCCAGCTCAGTCAGGCAGCCCTTCTGTGCCTGCGCAAACCTGCGGATGTGCTCTGCGGCCCGGTGCAGATCATCCAGCTCCTGCTGGGTCATTTTGGCATAGGCAGAGTCGATCTCCTCTCGGGTGACTCGAAAAGCGGTACGGGTATTACCATCAAATCGGGTATTGTACTCGATCAGAGCAGCGTCGCCAATGGTACGGATATTATGGATGATTTCGGCAACATGTTTGCCGCGTTCCTCCGTCTCCCCAACCGGACAGGCGGCTGCCTGCTTTAAGTATTCCATAGGGCTGACCTCCAATCATATTAAACTGGTAAAAAATACCGCGCGGACAGAGATACAGGAACTCCCATGTTTTATACATGGGATGATTCCTCTCCCTGAAATGATGCCATTATATTCCTGATTAACCTAGCTTGTCAATAGGAGTATGAACGCCGCCCCAGGATTCTACTATCTGCGGTATTAAGAGGAGTAACCGGAGGAATTTTATGGTAATTTCAACAAAAGACCAAATTGTATTTTTCCACATCCATCAGTGCGGAGCCGCCTGCCTCAAAGGTGATGGCATCGGCGGACTGGCGGGTGTAGATGACTGCGCTGGCCGCACCCTGGGTCTGGACATCCTGGAGATAACCGACAGCTTTGCGATATCAGTCATTGAAATCATAGCAAATACCGCATGAATTTTTGAATGCTTTTTTGGCTGTATCGCCAGCTAAAGCGGGGAAAGATCCGCCGACCGCCGCATAAACGCGGCGGTCGGCGGATCAGCTCTTTTTCAGTATTGTTCGGACGGTTTGCTCCAGCACGGCCATATCCACCGGCTTGGCGACATGGGCGTTCATGCCCGCCTCCAGCGCGTCCCGAATGTCCTCGGCAAAGGCATTGGCCGTCATGGCGATGATAGGGATGCTCTGTGCCAGCGGGTGAGTCAGCCCGCGAATGGTCTTTGTCGCCTCATATCCATTCATGACCGGCATCTGTACATCCATTAGAATCAGCTGATATTCTCCGGGCTCCGATTTCTCAAAGGCTTCCGCCACAAGCGCCCCATTCTTACAGACGTCACAGGTGGCTCCCACTATATTCAGCAGCTCATTGAGAATCTCCGCGTTTATTTCGTTGTCCTCCGCGACCAGAATGTGCAGACCCTCCAAAATGCTCCGCTCATCCTCCTCCGCCGTCTCCGGCGCGGCGGCCGTCTGATTCAGCATGAGGCCAATCTTCTGACGGAAGCTGGTGAGGAAGAAGGGCTTGGGAAGGAAAGCGTCCACACCGGCCTGTGTTGCCGCCTCCTCAATTTCCGGCCAGTCGTAGCTGGTCAGAATCAGGATGGGGACATCCTGCGAAATCTCCCGGCGTATTTTCTTTGTTGTCTCCACGCCGTCCAACAGCGGCATTTTCCAGTCCAGCAGAACAATATGATACGGCTGTCCGGCCTGTTCCGCACTTTTTATCCGATCCACGGCGGTCTGCCCATCCAGCGCGTAATCGACCGAAACCCCTGTTCCCTCCATCGCCATCTGGATGTTCTGGCAGATCACCTCCTCGTCATCCACCGTCAAAAGCCGGGTGATCCCATGCTTTGACCAGAAATCATAGTCGATGGCGTGCTCGCTGATGTGCAGGTCCAGGTCTACGGTAAAGGTGGAGCCGTTCCCCTTTTCGCTTTCCACCAAAATCTTTCCGTCCATCAAATCAATCAGGTTTTTGGTTATGGCCATGCCCAATCCGGTCCCCTGAATCTTGTTGGTGACGCTGTCCTCCTCGCGGGTAAAGGCGTGGAATATTTTCTGGACATACTCCGGTGTCATCCCATAGCCGTTGTCCTTGACAATAAATCGATATCTGGCCAGCTGATTCGTATGCTGGGGCAGCTCCTGCACGGTCAGGCTTACATGACCTCCATCCGGCGTGTATTTTACCGCGTTGGACAGCAGATTCAGCAGAACCTGATTGAGGCGAAGCCGGTCCATCACCACGTGCTCGTGCCGGATCCCCTTGCTGTAGACCTCGAATGTGTGGCCCTTCGCCTTCATCTGTGGGCGGATGATGGAGTCGATCCCCTCAATCAGATCGACGATATTTTCATCAGACAGGTTCAGCACCGTTTTGCCGGCTTCGATTTTGCTGATGTCCAGAATATCGTTGATAAGGCCAAGCAGGTGCTGGCTGGAGGCGGAAATCTTCCTGGCGTATTCCCGCACCTTCTCCGGATTCTCCGCGTCCCGGAACATAAGCGTGGCAAAGCCTACCACGGCGTTCATCGGGGTGCGGATATCGTGGCTCATATTGGAGAGAAAGGCGCTCTTTGCCCGGTTTGCCCCCTCCGCGATTTGGAACGCCTGCTCTGCGGCCTCCTTGGAGCGGGCCAGCATGACATTGCTCTCCTCCAGTTGCCGGTTCAATTCCTCCTGCCGGCGCAGGTTCTCCTGCTCCTGCCGGTACAAGCGCGCGCCGCTCTGCTGCCGGAGAACAGCCGCAAGGGCCAGCACCAGCAGCACCACAAGGATAGCCGCCAGCACCAGCATCGTCCGGACCGTAGTTCCCATCATGTTGACCGACCCGGTGGCCACAAACTCCGCGGGGATCAGGAACAGGAGCAGTGTGCCGTACTCCTCCAGTGAGGTGACGCAGTAGTAATACTCCGTGCCGTTGTAACTGAAATTGCTGCTGATGGTGTCGGTCTCCTCCAGCGCCGCCCGGATGTCCGGAATGTCCTGCCCCTCCATCTCCTCCAGGGCTTTGAGCACATTATACGCCGGGATGGTATGGTTTTGCTGGGTGTTGTCGTGCATACGGGTCCCGTCGCTTTTCAGGATATAGGTTTCATTTTGACTGCCGTAGGCGGCGCTGTCGTAATATTCCGAAAGCGTATATACGTTTTTCAGGAGCACCGCGTGGGTCAAAACCGCAAGGCCGTCGGACGTTTCCAGGGGCGCGTCCAAGGTTTGGACAAAGGTCCAGTAGCTGCTCTGCTGGTCATAGCTGTCCGAAATAAAGGTGTTTCGCTTTCCGCCGCCGGAAATCAGGCCAATGTCAGACCATACGCCATGCGTTCCGTCAGCGTCATAGCAATTCCCCTGGTCGTCCAGCAGCATAAGCTTTGAGTGGTAAGCGTCCGTCTCCAACAGCCGGTCCAGCGTGCCGATATACGAGATCACATCCTCCGCCGTGTCGAATTGCTGATGACGAAGAATGTTAACGGCCGCGGTGAGATAGTTCCAGTGGGCGTCCAGCGCAAGGTCCAAATTGACCTGGACCTGTGATGTGATCTCCACAAGCTGCGTGGTGCGTTCCTCAAAAATCCGGTCTTGAAGGGAGCTGGTAAAGAATATCCCGCCCGCCAGCAGAAACAGCAGCAGGCAGAGCACCAGCGCCGCTGGCAAAATGAGCTTCTATTTACGGTTGTCATTCATGTCCAGTCCCTCTCTCATATCGGTTCAAAGGTGAAAGGATATACGCGTCAGCGCCATACGGTTCCGCCGGGGGAGACGGTTTTCTGCGCCTCCAGCCAGTCCCGAAGGATAGCGCGTATCGATCCCGTTTCCACCTGGGCGCTGTAAGCCGCGCCGGCCTCCTCGGTGTAGGACTGCATCAGGAAGGCGATTTGATAGGTCCCGCCATCCTCCAGTTCCCCGCCGCCCCGGACCTCCAGAACATAGGGGAAGGGCGTGCCGTCTCCCGCATCAAAGCCCGCCCGGGCCAACTCTTTTGCCTGCGCGCCGGTCATGGTCAGGATGGCGTACTCACCGTCCAGCCCCGGACAGATCGTGTTCGCGGTATCCAAATCGATCTTGCCCTTGTAAAGCTTGCCGGTAACACCGGCTTTTAAGCTGACGCCGCCCTCATGGTATTCCCCGACCGGAACCATAGCCGCGTGAGCGTCCACGGTGCTGCCCAGGGCTTTCGCGATCAGGGACGCTGTCTCCTCCAAGGTGAAGTCCTCCGTGCTCTCGCAGAAATAGAGCCGGTCAGGGTGGTCCAAACGATTCCGCTGTAATTCATCCATCCGGGCGATGCACGCGGGGCCGTCCATATCGTTCTCTCCCCGGAACCACTCCTTATACGCCTGCCCGATGTCGGGGAGGATATCGAGCCAGCCGGCATAGGTCATGGGAAACGCCCGCCCCGACCACATGGCCTGCTGAGCGTCGGAAAGGATGGAGTCCTCAGCGACCGCGCCGGCGCTGCGCACGCCCAGCACGCAGGGCGTTTGTTCTGTGAGAAAGGCCGCCTGTCCCTCCGGAGAGAACAGCAGGGACAGCAGCTGAAGGGCGTTTTCCAGTTTCTTCTCATTGCCCGGCTCCAAAAGCCGCCTGCTGAGGCCGGTGTAGCTGCTTGGGCTGTACATATAGATATTTTTGCTTCCGTCCTCGCTGATATAGGGCATCATGCCCAGTTCGTCGCCGCTTCCGGGCAGCGTGGTATAGGCGGGCGCCAATGTCCCCGTGAAGAATACGGCTTTGCGTCCGCCCAGATATTCCAGGAGCAGCTCCTCGCTGTGCCGGTCCTCCGGGTCGGTGTGGAACATGCCAAGGTCAATATACCGCTGGACATAGGACATGGTAGCCTTCCAGGTCCCGGCCGCCGCGGCGTCCCCAGACAAAAATTCGCGCTCCCAGCTTATACCCCTTGGCGTTGAGAACCAATCGGTTTTGGCCAGGTTAAATACAGTGGAAAATGTCGCGCCTGTAAGCTGCGTGCCCATCACGCCGGGAATCAGGCCGGCAGACTCAATCTCCCGGCAGAGGGCTTCCAGCTCGCTGAAATTGGAGGGTACGGCCCAGCCTTTCTCATCCATCAGCGTTTTGTTGTAGAGAATACCATACATGGTGTAGTTGACAGGCAGGAGGTATATCCCGCCGTCGATGGACACCTGATCCAACGCCGAGGTGGAAAAGCTGCTGATGAAATCATAGCTGGACAGGTCTATCAGACGTTCGCTTGCCAGCTCCTCATCAAAAATCTGAGAGGTGATGAAGATATCCGAGATATCGTCCGCCCGCATCCTGGCCCAGCTGTAGCCGGTGCGGTTGGCTCCGGCGTAGGAGGTGAACTCAAGAGCGATATCTGGGCAGGTCTCATGCAGCAGAGAAAGAAAATTGTCATATCCCCGCCAGGTGGTCCAGGTCAAAGCGCTGCTGTCGGTGTCAGAGTCGGAGGGGGCCATCCCAGGGGAACAGGCGGACAGCAGCAGGACCGCTGCAACGGACAGACACCATAAGGGATGCAAAAGTTTTTTGGACATGGGACAAGGTTCCTTTCGCCTTCGTTTGATTGGCTCAAGTGTGCGGCGCCTGAATTTCAAGCCCGGACACATCCAAATTAGAGATAAGAATCTGTAGCATTCTATCGCGGAAATTGTATAAATTTTATTTTACATCATTTTGACCAAAAAATCGAGGAGGTTAGAGCCCGTAGAAAGACTTTCTCCATAACGCCGCCCGGTGAGGCCGGAACTGGGATGCGCGGGGGCATTCCTGCCATTGCCCCACCCTATGACGGCGGAGCCCGTTTGGTTCCGGCAGGGGCGCGCCAGGGGCTGGGCGCTAGAGCATCTCAGGCGCGGTAGAGAAGCTTGTACCGAGCCATATCCTCAACGCTGAGGGTGAGAAAAGGCCTCCCGCGTATGATGAACCGGCGGGAGGCCCCTTCTATCTATTCTCTATTTTGAAGAAATAGCCGTTTTTAATCGCTGAGCCGGATAATCATCAGAGACGCGCCCACACCTTCAGTGATCAGTTTGACGCTATCTGTGCTGGGAGGCTGCCCAGGGAGGGAGTATGGCTGAAGGCTGACAGTGGCGCCGGCCGGCAGGTTCGCGGTGAGCGTATGCGCAAACTGGGCGGTAGGCACGGTCGGAGCCACCGCCCCGCCCTCGGGAAAACCGCCGTTGATCTCCAGACGGGCCCCTACCCTCTGCGGGGCCAGGAGGTTCACATGGTAGGAGCTCTCATAGACGCCCCCTTTTGTCAGGGTGAATACCGTGCCGTCGTTATTGGTGAGGATATCCGGGGATCGGACCTGTTCCTCCGACAGGCCAATGCTTTTACCCTGCGGGCTGCGTTCAATCGTGCTGCCTCGGGTGTTGGCGGCGAAGGCGGCGATAGCTGCGGAAGAATCCCCCATGGGGCCGGTAGGGCCGGCTGGCCCGGTGGGGCCGTCGGGCCCGGGGAGGCCGCCGGCGGGCCCGGCAGGGCCCATAGCGCCTGTTGGGCCGGTGGGGCCGGGGCGGACAGGGGCCTTCATCGCCGCGCCCAGCTTGGAGGAGAGCAGCATCTGCTGCTCCACAATGCCGGACAGGGTGTCCTTCACGCTCTGGTTGACCTGCATCACCTCGTCCAGGGAAGCCACCCCGTCTAAGCCGGGCAGGGTTCCTAAAACGTATTGCAGCCGTTCGCCCTCGGTGTTGAGGAGGTGGCTCAGGCTCAGATCCTCGGCGGCGATGGAGGAAATGATCTCGTTCAGGCTTCCCTCCCGGGTCAGGGGAGGATCATTCTTGGGAAATGCGGGCATCAGCATAAATCACCCCTCCTCAGCTCAGGCGGACCATGGACACGAACGCCCCAACGGACTGCGGCAGCAGCGTGACGGTGGACACGCCGTATACCCACAAAGAGACATCGTCCCCTGCTTCCAGATCCAACAGGATTTCGCCGGCAAAGCTGGTCCAGGACTCCCTCAGCGGCAACGCTTCGTAGTTCGTGGACGTCGATTCGATCATCAGATAGGTGCCCGTGAACAAGGCCTCGGTGATGTGGACGGCGTAGGAGATTTTATAGCGCCCGGCTTCCTTCACCGTGAAGGTGTCGTTTGCATCGTTGATGGTGATGCCCGGAGACAGAAGCCGGTTGTCCGGCAGAGGCATCCGCAGGCCGTCTAAGGTGAGGGGGAGCGAAGTGCCCTGGGTGTTGGCGGCATAGGCGGAGGTGGCGGTCGCAATAGGTCCGGTGGGACCCGCGGGGCCTGTGGCGCCTGTGGGTCCGGGAGCACCCGCGGGACCGGCAGGACCGCCGGCGGGGCCCGTGGGACCGGTTGGCCCAGTGGGGCCGGCGGGGCCCTGCACGGGATCAGAGGCGTCCAGAGCGCCCTGCATCTTTGCCTTCAGGAACAGCTGGTTCTGCACAGCGGTCTCCAGCAGGCTGCGGACGCTCTCGTTGGCGTTCAGCACGTCCTTCACCGTAGCGGCGGGGCCGCTGAGACCGGGCAGCGTCCCCAGAATATATTGCATCTTCTCGCCCTCGGCATTGAGGATATGGCTCAGGCCAAGCTCCTCCATAGCGATGGAGGAGAGAATCTGGTTGACGGCGTCATCCCGCTGGATGGGCGGGTCAACCTTGGGAAAACTGGGCAGAGACATAGGTGAGAAGCTCCTTTCACATTGAGGATTGCACAGTGAAAGCGCACGAACACGGTGGGGGGAAAGAAATCCTTTTCGTCACCGTGCCCAAGATACTCTATGCGCCGGCCGGACGGCAGGTTCCATTTTGGCTTTGGAGCCGCAGTTAAAACCAGATCCAATTTATCTCTTGACAAAAGCCCCCACCTGTGCTAATGTATGCCCTATAGTTAGCTATATCTAACTAATGCGGCAGCATGACCTCCCACTTTCTTCTCTCCAAGGCCTGCTCTCCTTGGGGCTTCTCTGGCCGCATAAGTTAGTTGAAGCTAACTACAGCCAAAAATTTTTGATGGAGGAGTGTTCGACATGAACAAGATCGCAATCGTATTCTGGAGCGGAACCGGCAGCACGGAGGCTATGGCCAATTACATTGCCGAGGGCGTCCGGGCCGCCGGCGGCGAGGCGGAGCTGATGGGGCCTGGGGATTTTTCCGCCGGTCAGTTCTCCGCTTACAGCGCCGTGGCCTTCGGCTGTCCCGCCATGGGCAGCGAGGTGCTGGAGGAGATGGAGTTCGAGCCTATGTTCGCCGCCCTGGAACATTCTCTCAGCGGCAAGCGGATCGCTTTGTTTGGCTCCTACGGCTGGGGAGACGGCCAGTGGATGCGGGATTGGTGCAAACGCTGTGACGACGCCGGGGCCAACCTCCTGGACGAAAACGGCCTGACAGTCAACGAAGCCCCGGACGCAGAGGGTGAGGAAGCCTGTAAGAAGCTGGGCCGGAGGCTGGCCGCGTGGTGAGCCAGGGCATCTCACGGACGTTCGAGGCCGTGCTGGTCCGGCAGTGCGCCCCCACGCTGGCAGGGCTCAAGCCGGGGAACATGTTCTGTCATGCCTCGCTGGAGGTTTCCCGCCGGAAGGTCCGCCAATGGAATGAGCAGTTAGCGCCCTTTGGCCTGACGGTCCGGATTCTTTTGGAGCGTTCCAGCCCCGGCTCGGTGATTGTCTATGTGTACCGGCGAAAGCATTTGGAGCAGCTCCTGTCCGACAATGCCTGCCGGAATTTTTTGGAAGGGGTTGGATATGCGGGGACAAATCTGGACGGACTGCTGGAACAGCTGGCCCGCCGCCTGCGAACCCAGCCGGAATTTCCCCATGAGATCGGCCTGTTCCTGGGCTACCCGCTCCGGGATGTGATCGGCTTCATCAAAAACCAGGGGCAGAATTTCACCTGCTGCGGCTTCTGGAAATCCTATGGCGATCCGGCGGAGATGCAGGCGTGCTTTGCCTGTTACCGCAGGTGTATCCAGACCTACATGGCCCTGTTTGAGCAGGGAACCCCAATCGAGCAGCTGGCTGTGCCGGCATAAGAGGAGCAGAGTTTTTGCCAAGGGGCTTGACAAGATTGGTTAGTGGTGGTAAACTAGCTTCGGCTTCGAGGTTAGAATTTACTAACTGCGTTGCGGAAGGAGGCGAAGGAATGATGCCGCTGACAATGGCAAAGGCGGGGGAGACCGCTACCATCCGCAAAATCTCCGGCAAAGACGAGGTGCGCCAGCACCTGGCGGAGCTGGGCTTTGTGGTGGACAGCGATGTAATGGTGGTCAGCGAAATTGCGGGAAACCTGATCGTCCGGGTGAAGGACAGCCGGGTTGCGCTGGACAAGACCATGGCAAATCGAATCATGGTTTGAGACAAGACGAAGGAGGGAAACAGTATGAAAACACTGAAAGACATAAAGGTGGGCGAAACGGCTACTGTAGCGCGGCTCCACGGGGAGGGGCCGGTAAAGCGCCGGATTATGGATATGGGCATCACCAAAGGCGTGGAAATCCTTGTGCGCAAGGTCGCTCCCTTGGGGGACCCTATGGAATTGAATGTCCGGGGCTATGAGCTCAGCGTGCGGAAGGCTGACGCGGAAATGATTGAAGTCCGCTGAATTTTTTGGCTATAGGTTAGCTGTATCTAACATCTGAGAGGAGAGCATCAAAATGGACATGAAAATTGCCCTGGCGGGCAATCCGAATTGCGGCAAGACCACGCTGTTCAACGCCCTCACTGGCTCCAGCCAGTATGTGGGCAACTGGCCCGGTGTTACCGTGGAAAAGAAGGAGGGCCGGCTGAAAGGCCGCAAGGATGTAGTCATCCAGGACCTGCCCGGTATTTACTCCCTGTCCCCTTACACCCTGGAGGAAGTGGTGGCCCGGAGCTATCTGGTGAAGGAGAAGCCGGACACCATCCTCAATATCGTGGACGGGACCAACATTGAGCGCAACCTCTACCTCACCACCCAACTGATCGAGCTGGGCCTGCCCGTGGTGGTGGCGGTGAACATGATTGATTTAGTTCGGAAGAACGGCGACACCATCGACCTTGCCAAGCTGGGCAATACCCTGGGCTGCGAGGTGGTAGAGATGAGCGCCCTCAAGGGCGAGGGCGGCATGGCCGCCGCGGAAAAGGCTGTGGCCCTGGCCCAGCGCCATCAGGCCGGAGAGCTGCCCCATGTGTTCACCGGCAGCGTGGAACACGCCCTGGCCCACATTGAGGAATCCATCCAGGGCAGGGTGGCGGACGGGTATCTCCGCTGGTATGCTATCAAGATTTTTGAGCGGGATCAAAAGGTCATGGAGGAACTGGGCCTCCCCTCCGATTTGAGAGCACACCTGGAGGAACACATTGCGGACTGTGAGCGCGAAATGGACGACGATGCCGAGAGCATCATCACCAATCAGCGGTACTCCTACATCAATTCTGTAGTCACCAAGGCCGTAAAGAAGAAGGCGGCGAAGCACAGCCTGTCCGTATCCGATAAAATTGACCAGGTGGTGACCAACCGCGTCCTGGCCCTGCCCATCTTCGCGGCGATCATGTTTGCTATCTACTCCATCGCCATGGGCACATCGCCTGCAGCCCTTTTCGATGGCTCCGAGGAGGCCTGGGGCATCGCCATCGGCACCTGGGGCACCGACTGGGCCAACGATAACCTGTTTGTCGAAGTGGTTCCCGGCTTCTTTGACAGTATCCTTACCTCCCTGGGCGTCAGCGGCTGGCTGTACGGCCTGATTATGGACGGCATTGTGGCCGGCGTGGGCGCGGTGCTGGGCTTCGTGCCTCAGATGCTGGTGCTGTTCCTGCTGCTGGCAATCCTGGAGGACGTGGGCTATATGGCCCGTGTCGCCTTCATCATGGACCGCATCTTCCGGCGCTTCGGGCTGTCCGGCAAGAGCTTCATCCCCATGCTGGTGGCTACTGGCTGCGGCGTCCCCGGCATTATGGCCTCCCGGACCATTGAGCAGGACCGGGACCGGAAAATGACCATCATGACCACCGGTTTCATCCCCTGCGGGGCCAAAATGCCCATCATTGGCCTGTTTGCGGGCGCGGTGTTCGGCGGGTCTGCTCTGGTGGCCGTCTCCGCCTTCTTCATCGGCATTGCCGCCGTGGTGATCTCCGGCATCATGCTGAAAAAGTTTAAGGCTTTCGCGGGGGAGCCTGCCCCCTTTGTCATGGAGCTGCCCTCCTACCACGCTCCTTCGGCCTCCAACGTCCTGCGGGCCACCTGGGAACGGGGCTGGTCCTTCATCAAGCGGGCCGGGACGGTGATCCTGCTGTCCACCATCGTGCTGTGGTTCCTCCAGGGCTACGGCTTCACAGATGGGGCTTTTGGAGCGGTGGAGGATAACAACACCTCCCTGCTGGCCGCCATCGGCAACGCCATCGCTTGGATTTTCTATCCCCTGGGCTGGAGGGGCGACATGGCCTGGAAGGCCACCGTGGCCTCCTTCACCGGCCTGATTGCCAAGGAGAACGTGGTAGGGACCTTCGGCACCCTCTACCACTTCGCCGGTGAGGTCAGTGAGAACGGCGAGGAGATCTGGGCCCTGGTGGGGGCGGACTTCGGTGCCATCACCGCCTACAGTTTCATGATCTTCAACCTGCTGTGCGCCCCCTGCTTCGCCGCCATGGGAGCCATCAAGCGGGAGATGAACAACACCAAATGGACCGCCTTTGCCATCGGCTATATGTGCGTGTTCGCCTATGTGATCTCCCTGATTGTCTACCAGCTCGGTGGGCTGATCACGGGTGCCGCCAGCTTCAGCCTGTGGACCGTTGTGGCCTTGGTTCTGTTGGCCGGTATCCTCTACCTGCTGTTCCGCAAGGGTTATCAGGGCGAGGAGAATGCCCGGCGGCTGACCTCCGTGGCCGCCGCACAGTGAGGGGGTAACGAAACATGACTCTTGGAGAAATTGTCGTTCTGCTGGCGCTTGCAGGCGTGATAGGACTGGCGGTCCGGTCCCTGTGGAAATCCCACAAGTCCGGAAAAAGCTGCGGCGGCGACTGCGGAAACTGCCGAGGCTGTCACTAAAACTTCAAATTTTGTAAGATATGGTAAGGAGGCATGGGCAGCGGAGTCTGCTCAGGCCTCTTACCACCGCAGACAGGGCCGGGACATCCCAGAGCTGGACGATCAGCTCTGCCACATCATTGCCAGCGGGATGTTCCACGGGATATTCGAGGTCGTGGTCCACGATATGCCCTATGACCGGGCAAAGCACTATGTCAAACAGCTCCAGGATTTTTTCCTTGCTGGCTGGCACAGTATGATGGGGGTCTAAGACCCCTTTCATTCAGCCCATAAGTTAGCTATAACTAACTTATAGGGATGGATATGAGAAAGTGTCCGCGGCGCTTTCTGTATCATATATCATCTGTTCGCAAGGAGGTATTCACTTGAAGAAAAACAGTAATCTCCGGGAGCTGATGGGCTACGCTGGGGGACACAGGTATCTGACCTACCTATCCCTGCTGTTGTCCGCCGTCAGCGCAGTCCTGGCTCTGTTCCCCTTCGTTTTCCTGTTCCGAATTATCCGGGAGGTCATTGAGGTGGCCCCCAACTACGCACAGGCCACGCACATCGTCCGCAACGGCTGGATGGCGGTGCTGTTCGCTGTTCTCTCCATTCTCGTCTATGTCTGCACTCTGATGAGTTCCCACCTGTCGGCCTTCCGTATCGCCGGAAATATCCGCAAGGCGCTGATGGCCCATATTGCCGAACTTCCCCTGGGCTTCATCGGGGAGATGGGCAGCGGAAAGATCCGCCGCATCGTCAACGACAGCAGCGCGGCCACCGAAACCTATCTGGCCCACCAGCTTCCCGATATGTCGGCGGCGGTCACCACGCCGGTGTGCATGATCGTCATGCTGTTTCTGTTTGACTGGCGGTTTGGCCTTGTCAGCCTCCTGCCGGTGATTCTGGGCTTTGCGGCTATGTTCAAGATGGCCGGACCTTCTATGGCGGAGGACATGAAGCTCTACCAAAACGCCTTGGCGGATATGAACAATGAGGCGGTGGAATATGTGCGGGGCGTTCCCGTGGTCAAGACCTTTGGGCAGACCGTCCACTCCTTCAAGCGGTTTAAGGGCACCATTGACAGCTACTACGATTTCGTTATGGCGTACTGTAAAAAATGCCGCCCCTCCATGCTGTCCTACACGGTCTTGGTCAACAGCGCCTTTGCGTTCCTGATCGTACTGGCGCTGATTCTGGCGGGCGGTGGGCCGGTGGCCCAGCCAGTGCTGCTGAACTTCATTTTCTATGTGATTTTCACGCCCCTCATTGCTACGGCCATGACGAAGGTGATGTTTATGAGCGAAAACGGCATGATTGTGGCGGACGCCATGAGCCGTATCCACTCCATTCTGGATGTGGAGCCTCTGCCCGAACCCCGCAACGGCAAGGTCCCCATGGACAACGACGTTGTCCTGGAAAATGTGACCTTCCGCTACACAGGCGGAACAACGGACGCGCTCCGTGATGTGACCATTCGGGTGGGCGCAGGCGAGACGGTGGCTCTGGTGGGACCCTCCGGCGGCGGCAAGACCACCGTGGCTGGCTTGATCTCCCGGTTTTGGGATGTGGGCGGCGGAGCCATTCAGATTGGCGGCATCAATGTAAAGGATATACCCAAGGAGACACTGATGGACACCGTGGCCTATGTATTCCAGGACAGCCGCCTGCTGAAAGCCTCCATTCTGGAAAATGTGCGGCTGGCCAAGCCCAATGCCTCCCGGCAGGAGGTGGAGCGGGTACTCCATGAGGCACAGTGCGACGACATCATCCAGAAGCTGCCCCAGGGCATCGACACGGTGATCGGCACAAAAGGCGTGTATCTCTCCGGGGGTGAACAGCAGCGTATCGCTATCGCCCGTGTCATGCTGAAAAATGCGCCCATCCTCATTCTGGACGAAGCGACAGCCTTTGCGGACCCGGAGAACGAGGCTCTGGTCCAGCGGGCCTTTGAACGGCTTTCTCAGGGCAGGACCGTTATTATGATTGCCCACCGGCTGACCACCATCAAGAACGCCGGCTGCATTTTCGTCCTGCGAGAGGGCCGTGTGGAGGAGAGCGGGACCCACGATACCCTTGTGGCCGGAGGTGGCCTCTACGCCAAGATGTGGCAGGATTATCAGACCTCTGTAAGCTGGAAGGTAGGTGCAGCGAAATGATTGAACGACTGATGAAACGCTTTGCCCTCTCCGAAGAAGGAGCGAAAGGGCTTGTGCGGGCCGTTGCCGCCTGCACAGTGGCCGACCTGATGCTGATGCTCCCGGTGGGGCTTCTCTACCTGCTGGCAAGCGATTTTTTGAGCGGCAGCGTCCGGTCGGGGCGCTATCCACTCTACGGCCTGGGCATCGTTGTGGCGCTGCTGCTGATCCTGCTCTCGGAGTTTTGGAAGTACAATGCCACCTACTTCTCCACTTACCGGGAATCCGGGGCCTGCCGCATCCGGCTGGCGGAGAAGCTGCGGCGGCTCCCCCTGTCCTTCTTCGGCAAAAAGGATTTGGCCGACCTGACCAACACCATCATGGGGGATGTGCAGATAACAGAGCAGATGTTTTCCCATTATGTTCCGCAGTTCTACGGCTCTATCCTGTCCACCTGCCTTGTGGCGGTCAGCCTGCTGTGCTACGACTGGCAGATGGCTCTCGCCGCCCTGTGGGTACTGCCTATTACGCTGGTGATTGTTGGCTTTTCCAAGAGAGCGCAGAATTATTTTACCCGCAGACAGAATGCCGCCCTGATCTCCATGGCGGACGGTGTGCAGGAGTGCCTGGAGACGATCCGCGATTTGAAAAGCAACAAAGCGGAGCAGGTCTATTTGGACGGTCTGTATCGGAAAATTGAGAAATTCGAGGACCGGCAGTTCAAGAGCGAATTGGGTTCCGCCCTGTTTGTTGTCCCCGCGCAGATGCTCCTAAAGCTGGGGATCGTCTCTGTTGCCCTGGTAGGAAGTATGCGGCTGATGAGCGGTGAACTCTCACTCGTGACCTTCTTCCTGTTCCTGCTGGTTGTCTCCCGCATTTATGAACCCATGTCCTTTGCCCTACAAAATTTGGCGGCAATGAACTCCATGCAGGTGAATATCGACCGCATGAACGAGATCAACGACTGCCAGGAGCAGTCCGGTGGGACAGCCTTTGCACCCAAGGGGTACGACATAGCCTTTGAAAATGTGGGTTTTGCCTATAACAGCGGTGAGACAGTGCTGAAGGATGTGTCCTTCACCGCCAAGCAGGGCGAGGTCACAGCCCTGATCGGCCCCTCCGGGGGTGGCAAGTCCACCGCCGCAAAGCTGGCGGCGCGGTTTTGGGACATTGACCGGGGCCGGATCACCGTGGGCGGTGTGGATGTTGCCACGGTAGACCCGGAGAAGCTCCTGACCGCCTACTCCATCGTGTTCCAGGATGTGACGCTGTTCAACAACACCGTCATGGAGAACATCCGCATCGGCAGAAAGGACGCCACGGACGCGGAAGTTATCCAAGCGGCGAAAGAGGCCATGTGCGAGGAGTTCATCGCCAAGCTCCCCCAGGGGTATCAGACCATGATCGGAGAAAACGGCTCCACCCTCTCTGGGGGTGAGCGGCAGCGTATCTCCATCGCCCGCGCCCTTTTGAAGAACGCGCCCATCATCCTCTTGGACGAGGCCACCGCCTCCCTGGACGCCGAGAACGAGACGGAGATCCAGCAGGCCATCTCCCGGCTGGTGGAGCAAAAGACGGTGCTGATCATCGCCCACCGTATGAGGACGGTGGAGAACGCCAACAAGATCGTAGTGCTGTCCGGCGGCACCGTGGCCGAAACGGGGACCCCTGCGGAGCTGATGAAACAGGGCAGGGCCTTTTTCCGGATGGTCAAGCTACAAACAGAAAGCCAGAATTGGACGCTAGTATAATAAAGCAAGCCCGGACAGCGGAGAGACTGTCCGGGTTTGTTTTATGTGTCTTTTCCCAGCCAGAACAGCGCGAGCTCCACATACAGGCTGGGCTGGGAGATAAAAAGATTTTTTGCGGCGGAATTGACTGAGCCGCTGTCCGCAATGGCAATGACATATTTTAATTGCCGGAACGTCATGGCAGCCGTTCCTCTCTGAAGCTCTCTTCTGGTATCAGATCCGCAAGCGTGAACTGGGCCAGATAGTCGGAGATCACGTTGTCCAAACCTTGCCAGAGCGGGAGCGTCCGGCAGCGATTGCTCCGGGGACAGGTTCCCTGGCCCGGCGCCAGACAGGCCACAGGGGCCAGCGGCCCCTCCATTAGCTCGATGACGTCCCTTATGCTGTATGCCTCCGGGGGCCGGTTCAGCCGGTAGCCGCCCCCCTTTCCCCGCAGAGTGTCAACCAATCCGTCCTTTACCAGTCCCTTTACCAGAATCTCCAGATATTTCTCTGAAATCTCCTGGCGCATAGCTGCGTCCTTCAGCGGCACAAAGCCGTTTCCCTGATGTTCCGCAACATCTGCCAGAAATCGAAGCGCGTATCTGCCCTTTGTGGAAATCATCATAAAAATCCCTCCAATTTCTCCTATTATACCACGAGGTTGATAGGAATTCAAGCGGCGCAGATATACCCATTGACAAAGTTGGTTAATAGGAATATAATGGCGTCACTTTAGAAAAAGGGGGATTTTCCCATGCGCTATAAATTTGAGACATTGCAGCTCCATGTGGGCCAGGAGCAGCCGGACCCTGCCACCGATGCCCGGGCGGTACCCATTTACCAGACCGCCTCCTATGTGTTTCGGGATTCTGCCCATGCAGCCGCCCGCTTTGGGCTGGCTGATGCCGGAAACATCTATGGCCGGCTGACCAACTCCACCCAGGATGTGCTGGAAAAGCGTATCGCGGCTCTGGAGGGAGGCGTGGCGGCTCTGGCCACCGCCTCCGGCGCCGCGGCAATTACCTACACCATCCAGGCCCTGGCCCAGGCGGGGGATCACATCGTGGCCCAAAAGACCATCTACGGCGGCAGCTACAACCTGCTGGCCCATACGCTGCCTCAGTATGGTATATCCACCACCTTTGTGGACGCCCATGATTTGAACGCTGTCGCCTCCGCCATCCGGCCCAACACCAAGGCCGTCTATCTGGAGGCGCTGGGCAACCCCAACAGTGATATCCCCGACATTGACGCCATTGCCGAAATCGCCCACGCCCACGGCCTGCCCCTGGTCATTGACAATACTTTCGGCACACCCTATCTCATCCGGCCCATTGAGCACGGGGCGGATATTGTGGTCCACTCCGCTACCAAGTTTATCGGCGGTCACGGCACCACCTTGGGCGGCATTATTGTGGACAGCGGGAAATTTGACTGGAAGGCCTCCGGCAAGTATGCCCCCATCGCTCAGCCCAACCCCAGCTATCACGGCGTATCCTTTGTGGACGCCGTCGGCCCGGCCGCTTTCGTCACCTACATACGGGCCATCCTTCTGCGGGACACGGGGGCAACCCTTTCCCCGTTCAGCGCATTTCTGCTGCTCCAGGGCGTGGAAACCCTCTCTCTGCGCCTGGAGCGGCACGCTGAAAATACAAAAAAGGTGGTGGAATTTCTGGCCGCCCACCCCCAGGTGGAGAAGGTCAACCATCCCTCCCTGCCTACCCACCCGGATCACGCCCTGTACGAGAAATATTTCCCCAATGGCGGCGCTTCCATCTTCACCTTTGAGCTAAAGGGCGGCCAAGAGGAGGCCCACAGATTTATTGACAATCTGGAGATTTTCTCCCTGCTGGCCAACGTGGCGGATGTAAAGTCTCTGGTGATCCATCCGGCCACCACCACCCACTCCCAGCTCTCCCACGAGGAGCTTCTGGAGCAGAACATTAAACCCAACACCATCCGCCTGTCCGTCGGCACAGAGCACATTGACGACATCATCGCCGACCTGGAAAAGGGTTTTGCCGCTGTGACACAGGGATAAGGAGAGGAAGGCGGTTCGGATGGCATTGAAGGATTACCGTGGCCGGAAGGGGATTGTATATCATCCGGAGGCTTTTCCCATCGGATGACATCAAGGTCTGTTTGCCTGTATTTCAGCAAGCCCCTGACCTGTAATTTTTACGATACGGGTACAATATCGGAATGCGCGGGGGTCGTGGCTGACCATGATAACAGTCCGCCCCCGCAGATTTAATTCCCGCAGCAGGCTGATAATTTGATCCGCATTTTCTCTATCCAAGCTGCCTGTCGGCTCATCCGCCAGGATAATTTTACATTTGTGGAGTATCAGGCGGGCAACAGCAACGCGCTGTTGTTCTCCGCCAGAAAGCTGATAGATTGTCTTATTCAGAATATTGCCAAGCCCCACATCCGACAGTACATCCAGACAGAGCTGATACCGCCGTCCCTTTGACATTTGAGGCATCGCCAGATAAAGATTTTCCGCTACGGTTTGGTCGTCAATAAGGGCAAAATTCTGAAATAAATATCCGATTTTCTGCCGCAAAAGGAGGAGCACTTGCCGCTCGTTTTTGCGGTCAATCACCTTGCCGTCAATCATGATTGTCCCTGTACATTCCTCCAATAAGCCGATCACATTTAACAGAGTGGATTTTCCGCTCCCGCTTTCACCTTGAATCCCAAGAAACTCGCCCTTATCAACATCCAGACTAAGATCACGAAATATAAATTTATCACCGTATTTTTTGTTGATATGCTCCAAGCGGATTGCGCTCATACCCGTTCCCTCCCAGCTATCATGCGCCTTTAAGGACCAATACTGCCTTTTGACGCAGATAAGAACTCATTAACGAACAATATAGTACGCCTTCCAATAAGACAACCCAAAGAAACCCGGGCCATACAATAATTGCGGATAAGAATGTGCTGATCAAATTGATGCCCGCAAATCGAATCATTGCTTTCATCGGATAACGCCCTAACAGACGATAAACTCCGAACTCCTTTTTCCTCAATTCCAAAAAGATGATTGCGGCCGCTGACGCGCATAGAGCAAAGGACGCAAAGTTTATTACGACACGGAACAATGATTCGCAAAGAGCCAGGGAAATGTTTCCCTGAAAAATCCCGTATTCCATATTTTGAGATTCGATTCGGACGCTTGCGCCATCTGTATCAACAGACAGCAGCTTTTGCTGCAGCTGTTTTGCGCAATTCTCTGTCAACAGCACGTCACCCTGGTTCAGATACAGCAGTTTTTGCAGTGGTTGGATAGAATAAATCGAGTCGAACGTATAATAGCCGGGCCGTGTGAGAATATTTTGTGTCTGACCGTCCTGGAGGAATAAAATCCTTATATCGTTTGAAACGTCAAAATAACTCAGGATTTCAGGCAGCTCATTCTGGAAATGAGCCGGTATCAGCAGCGCGGCCTCATCTTCTTTGAAATCCGCCGGATGCACTGTCTGGCCATTTTCGTCCTGTACTTTGATCACAGACAGCATATTGGCAGAGATTACGGTGAAGCACATTTGATCCTTTTCAATCAATTCATCGGCGGTTTTCAAAACTGCCGTTTTTAATTTTTCAGCTGAGTAAGCTGCGGATGAAACGGTATAGTTGAAAATATCGCTGTCGCCAAACGTTCCGATTATATGATTGATTTGCTCCATGACGGATTCTTCCGGGACAACAGGGGTAGACAATTTGTAGAAATTATACTGCTTTAATTTGTCGATTGCGGTGTTTGCGGCTTGAAGCGACCGCGTTTCGGCCAGTGCCGCGCTCATGGAGAAAATCAGCATCACAGTAACGGCGGCTTTAAAAAATAAAAGGATTCTAAAAATCAATCTGCTGTTACGATGGTTTTTGATGGCGCCCACCCGGTCAATCTTGCGGATAAAATATAATCCTCCAAGCGCAGCGATCAGAAAAACAAGCGCCATAAAAAGACAGATCAACAGAATCAATGCCAAAAATGTCTTTATCATCCCGGTATCTTTATATAGGACATAGCAGCCAACGGGAATGAGAACCGCAAAAAAAGCGATATAAATCTGTGCCATAAGCGGAGCAATCAGGCGGCAGGTAATTCCCAAGCCCGTCCATCCGTTTAGCTTGCGCACGCCAATCTCTTTTAATCTCTGCACATAATAGGATGCAATACTCAAAAACATCAGAACGGTTAAAAACAAAAAGAACGAGAGATTAAGGGAAGAAAACAGCATACCCACATGAAATTGGATTGGTTCGTTCCGCATCATGTCAGCTTTGACTCCTTGCAGGGCGAATAATTCCGCAACCTTGCCGGCGTCAGACTCATTCCCGCTCATAAGAGTGAAGTATTGCAGTTTTATATCGGAATTTACATCAAAAACAGAGTGGATAATATTAGATGCGGGAAATATGGAATCCTGCTTTCCCTCTTTTATATGTTCTGGATTGATAAAGGCCATTTCTAAATCATGGCGTCCAAAGTTTGTGTTATGATAATACGTAATACGAAATGTAACCCCGGCGCTTTTTGCTATGGCCTGCACCTCTCCGCCTGTAAGACGACGATCCAGAGATATATCATAGGTCGTTGTATCGTTTTGATAATATAATTTATCTGCTACAAGAAGAAAGAAAAACAGAGCAAAAACGGCGGTAAGCCCCCCGATTCCCCGAATTAAATATTTCATAAATCACCATATAAACTGCTTCTCCGTTATTTATGAAACAGAGAAACGATACCTTTCTTATGCCTTATAGATAATGACTGAGCCCTTATAATTGCTTTTTTGTGGTTAACCAACAAAAACATATTCTTCCAAAAGACCGGCCGGTTTTGGCCCACTGGTAAGTAAAAATCCATCGTCATCCATCTCAATATCGAAGTATATGTTTTGATTGCCCTCAATGATATAAATTTTGCAGGCATTATCAATCAAGTAATCTGTAACGTCAATGGCTCGGTTATGATAATAGAGAAAAATGCTTCCATCCCCCTTTTTGTCAAGCTGAACCGCTATGCCTTGTATAACATCATCTGCGGACAGCCCCTCCTCTCGCCCGTCGTCAGAAACGCCGATGCCGCCGCCCCGGTTTCTGTGGATCGTTCCATCTTCCTGATAGATGAAATCATACCCGCCGTCAGTGCCAGTTTTGATTTCTACTTCTGTCTTTGTTCCGTGAATCCACGCATATACGATCGACCTGATTCCCCCGATATCTGCGGCATATGCGGCTGTCATGCTTCCCAAAAGAAGGGTTACACAAAGACATGCTATTAGAGCAGGTGTTAATCTGATCTTTTTTGAGGGCGTTTTGTCCGATATGACATTAAAAGGAATCTCTTTCGACATATGAAGCACCGAAAATGCCTGCTTGTATTTTTCCTTATTCGTCATCGTTCCACTCCTCCTTCAGCGCGTTTTTAAGCAGCTTTCTCCCCCGTGTCAATCGAACCTTAACATTTCCTTCTGTCACCCTTGTAATCTGAGCAATCTCTCTGATGGTATAATCCTCATAATAAAAAAGATGAATTACGATACGGTATTTCTCCGGAAGCCGCATAACTTCTTCAAAAAGGCTGCTGTCTTCCTGCGTTTTAAATACCAAATGTTCCATATAGTCCTCTAACGGGACATGATGCCGACGCCAAAAAGAGTGCGTCAAATTTATGGCCTTGTTAATTGCCACTCGCATAAGCCATGCCCTGATATGCTGTTCACTCTCAAATTGTTTATTCGCGGTGTGGTATTGAATAAGTGTTTCTTGAACAACATCATCTGCATCAGCCGCATTTTTACACACATTAAACGCTGCGGCAAAGACATTATCCTTATATTTCTCTATCAATATCTCGGTAGATATTTTCATCGATGCACCTGCATTTCAAAAGGCCTCACCAATTATACAATCAGAGCGGCAGAAAGGTTACAAAATAACATGAAAAATTTTGCTTTCTTTTTTTCTAACTTTCATCTTGCGTTTGCCAAACAAGTCGATTATACTATGGGCACTACTTTTCCGTAAAGGACTGAGGCGCTTGACTGCGGATAAAAAACACGCCTATTTCTCCCACCGCGAGTGTGAATATTTCCCCTGCCACTCGGGAGCGGACCCGGAGAACTTCAACTGTCTTTTCTGCTGGTGTCCCCTCTATCTGCTGGGGCCCAGGTGCGGCGGCGACTTTGTGATCCGTCCCGATGGCCGCAAGGATTGCGGCGGCTGTCTCTACCCCCACCGCCGGGAAAGCTATGGGGAGATCGTCCGACGGTACAGCGAAATGGAGAAAGCGATGCCCGAGGAGTAAAAAATGGTTGCGCATTTTCCAGCGGTGTGATATGATGCAGAAAATTGAATACAGAAAAGCGTTCGGTGCCGTACTTCCTTGGGTGGTACGGATAATAGGGAAACAGGTGAAAGGCCTGTACGATCTCGTCACTGTATGTAATGAGCGCGCCGTCTGAGTCGAAAAAGGACAGCCACTGGCGAAAGCCGGGAAGGCGGCGGTGCGTGTTGACTTACGAGTCAGGAGACCTGCCGGACTGCTGGTACGGGAGCGATGTGCTCCAGGCCACGAGGCATTGGCTGTACCGTTTTTACCTTGGGAGGTTCCCAGGGTTTTTGCGGCGTGGTCATCTTCGGGTGACTGCGTTTTATTTTGCGCATTTTAGGAGGAAAGACAAATGAAAACAAGAAAAATCCTTGCGCTGACTCTTGCTGCGGCTGCGGCCTTGACTCTGCTGTCCGCCTGCGGCGGGAAACAAAATGCCCCTGGCGGTTCCAGCCCGGCTCCCGGAGGTGCGTCCCAGAGCCAGCCCCAGACCCCGGGCGGCTCCGCCAGCGAGCCGCCTGTGGAGGACGGCGAGGACTACACCACCGGGGACGCCTCCCTGGACAACCCCCGCAATCAGGACGGCATCGGCGAGACCGAGCTGCTGGTGGTCAGCTTCGGCACCAGCTTCAACGACAACCGGCGGCTGACCATCGGAGCCATTGAGGAGGCCATGGAAAAAGCGTTCCCCGACTACTCGGTCCGCCGGGGCTTTACCGCTCAGATTGTCATCGACCACATCCAGCGCCGGGACGGGGAGGTCATCGACAACGTGGGCCAGGCTCTGGACCGGGCGGCGGACAACGGGGTGAAGACCCTGATCGTCCAGCCCACCCATCTGATGAACGGCTTTGAGTACAACGACGTGGTGGACGAGGTCGCCCAGTATGCCGACGCCTTTGACAGGATCATCATGGGAGCCCCCCTGCTCACCTCCGATGAGGATTTCCGGATTGTTGCCCAGGCCATGGTGGATGTCACCGCCCGGTATGACGACGGCAGAACCGCCATCTGCTTCATGGGCCACGGTACTGAGGCGGAGTCCAACACAGTCTACGCCAAAATGCAGACCGTCCTCACCGACGGCGGCCACGCCAACTACTTTGTAGGCACCGTGGAGGCCGAGCCCTCCCTGGACACCGTGTTGGAGCTGGTGAATGCGGGGGACTATGAGAAGGTGGTCCTCCAGCCCATGATGATCGTGGCCGGAGATCACGCCAACAATGACATGGCCGGGGACGACGAGGACACCTGGAAGACCGCCTTTGAGAGAGCGGGCTATCAGGTGGAGTGCGTCCTCAAGGGCCTGGGCGAGTATGAGGCCATCCAGCAGCTGCTGGTGGACCATGTGAAGGACGCGATTGCCAAATGAAAAAGCTGTGTTGTATTTGCGCTGCGCTTCTCCTCTTGACCGCCTGCGGACAGGAAAAAAGTCCGGCAGACGCTTCCGGGTCAGAACCGCCTGCCGCCGGTCAGGGACAAGCGGCCTCCTCGGGTCAGATGGCTCCGGTGGAGAATGTGGTGGAAGCGGATATGGTCCCCATCTATGGCGGTTCCTTAAAGGATGGTACTTACGCCATCGCCGTGGACTCCAGCTCCCCCATGTTCAAGATCGAGAGCTGCGAGCTGAATGTGAAAAGCGGCCGGATGACCGCTGTGATGCGCATGGGGGGCAAGGGCTACCTGAGCGTGTTTATGGGGACCGGAGAAGCTGCCACCAGAGACGCTGAAATTCCCTTCCGGGAGGACGGGGCGGGAAACCATACCTTCACCGTTCCGGTGGAGGCCCTGGACAAGGGAATTTCCTGCGCCGCCTTCAGCAAAAACAAGGAGCTCTGGTACGACCGCACCCTGGTGTTCCGGGCGGACTCCCTCCCCCTGGATGCCTTTCAGGAAGGTGTATATCCCACTGCGGTCAGCCTGGGGCTGGCGGACGGCAGCTACACTGTGGAGATGGAGCTGTCCGGCGGCTCGGGGAAGGCCAGCGTCCGGTCCCCCGCCGCCCTGCGGGTGGAAGACGGCGCGGCCTATGTCACAGTTGTGTGGAGCAGCTCCAATTACGACTACATGCGCCTCGGCGAGGAGCGATTTTTCCCCGTTCAGACAGAAGGAAATTCCACTTTTGAAATCCCTGTGCCTGTCTTTGACCGGAGGCTCACCGTCTACGCCGATACCACCGCCATGAGCACGCCCCACGAGATCGAATACGCCCTGCGTTTCGACTCCGGGACAATCCGGAGCGCGCCATGAGGCGGAAGGTAAGATTTCTCCTGCTTCTGCTGTTCCTGTGTTCCTGTGCCGCCAAGGAGCGGCAAGGCGGGACCTGGGACGAGCTGGAGCTGGACTACAGTGTGGAATTGCGGTATGCGGAGCAGTTTTCCATCGACTGCTATCAGGGCGGCTGCCAGAAGATCACCATTGGGACAGACGGGATCTATCTGGTGGTCCCGGAGGGGGGCAAGGTCCCCGAGCATATCCCGGAGGAGGTCGCCGTACTCCAACAGCCCTTGGACAGCATTTACCTGGTGGCCACGTCGGCCATGGACCTGTTCCGGGAGCTGGACGGTATCGGGGCCGTTACCCTGTCGGGCACCGACGCCAACGGCTGGTACATTAAGGAGGCAAGGCAGGCCATGGAGGAGGGGCGCATAGCCTACGCCGGCAAGTACAGCGCCCCGGACTACGAGCTGATCCTGGACAAGGGCTGTGATTTGGCCGTTGAGTCCACCATGATCTACCACAGTCCGGAGGTGAAGGAGCAGTTGGAACGCTTCGGCGTCCCGGTGCTGGTGGAGCGTTCCAGCTACGAGAGCCACCCTCTGGGGCGGATGGAATGGATCAAGCTCTATGGGGCTCTGCTGGGGAAGGAGCGGGAGGCCCAGGACTATTTTGACAGCCTGCTGGAGCGTCTCGCTCCCATCCTGGAACAGGAGAACACCGGCAAAACGGCGGCCTTCTTCTTTATCACTGCCAGCGGCGGGGTGAATGTGCGCTGCTCTGGGGACTACATCGCCAAGGCCATCGGCCTGGCCGGAGGGGTGTACGCTTTTCCGGATTTGACCAGCGAGGGCAGCGTCCAGTCCGCCATGAACATCCAGATGGAGGAATTTTACCAGAAGGCTCGGGACGCCGACATTCTGATTTATAACAGCACCATCGACGGAGAGCTGGAGACGCTGGACCAGCTGCTGGAAAAAAGCCCCGTGCTGGGGGATTTCAAGGCCGTACAGGAGGGGAACGTGTGGTGTACCGGGAAAAATCTGTTTCAAGAGAGCCTGGGGCTGGGGGACTTTATTGTGGATCTGCACCGGATTATGACGGAAGAAAACCCATCGCTGACCTATCTCCATCTCCTCGCGTGAGGTACGTCCTGGCCTTTTTGCTGCTTGTGGGACTGCTGGCCCTGCTGGCTGTGCTGAATCTGCGTGTGGGGAGCGTCCGGCAGCCGGACGGGGCCATTGTTTGGAGGCTGAGGGCCCCCAGAATGCTGGCGGCGGCGGTCCTGGGGGGCGGGCTGTCCCTGTCCGGCTTCCTGCTCCAGACCTTCTTTGCCAACCCAATCGCCGGGCCCTTTGTGCTGGGCATCTCCTCTGGAGCTAAGCTGGCGGTGTCTCTGATGATGATTTTTCTTTTAAAACGGGGGCTGGTCTCTAGCTCGGCGGCGATGATCGGCGCGGCTTTTCTGGGGGCCATGCTGTCCATGGGGTTTATCCTGCTGATATCCCGGCGGGTGCGGCGGATGTCTCTGCTGGTGGTGTGCGGGGTGATGCTCGGCTACATCTGCTCCGCCATCACCGATTTCGTCGTCACCTTTGCCGAGGACTCCAATATCGTCAACCTCCATAACTGGTCCATGGGCAGCTTTTCCGGCATCTACTGGGACAGCGTGGGGGTGATCGCCCTGGTGACCGGGGCGGCGCTGCTCCTCGCCTTCCTGCTGTCCAAGCCTATTGGGGCCTACCAGCTGGGGGAGGTCTATGCCCGGAGTATGGGGGTGGATATCCGGCTGTTCCGGGCGGCGCTGATTCTGCTGTCCAGCCTGCTGTCCGCCTGCGTGACGGCCTTCGCCGGGCCGGTGTCCTTTGTGGGCATCGCCGTGCCCCATCTGGTAAAGCGGCTGTTCGGAACAGCCAAACCCCTTCTGATGATCCCGGCCTGTTTTCTGGGAGGCGGGGTCTTCTGCCTGCTGAGCGACCTCATCGCCCGCACGGCCTTTGCCCCCAGAGAGATGAGCATCAGCTCGGTGACCGCCCTGCTGGGCGCGCCGGTGGTCATCGTCATGCTGGCCGGGAGGAGGCGGGAGCGTGATTAAGACGGAAAACCTGTCGGTGGGCTACGGTACAACTCCTCTAATCGAAGATATTTGCCTCCATCTCAAGCCGGGACAGATCATGACCCTTATCGGGCCAAACGGCTCGGGGAAATCCACTATCCTGAAAACGGTCATAGGGCAGCTTGCTCCCGTCTGTGGAACGGTTTTTCTGGATGGGCGGGCTATGGCGGAGCTGTCCCCTCTGGAGGCCGCGCAAAAGCTGGCTGTTCTGATGACCGGCCGGATACGCCCGGAGCTGATGACCTGCTGGGACGTGGCGGCCATGGGCCGCTGTCCCTACACCGGGCGGCTGGGCATTTTGTCCGCCTGGGACCGGGAGAAGGTCCGGGAGGCCCTGTCCTTGGTCCGCGGCGAGGAGCTGGCTCCCCTGCCCTTTTCCGAAATCAGCGACGGCCAGCGGCAGCGGGTGATGCTGGCCCGGGCCCTGTGTCAGGAGCCGTCGGTGCTGGTGCTGGACGAGCCCACCACCTTTTTGGATATCCGATACAAATTGGAGCTGCTTTCCGTTTTGAAGGATATGGCCCAAAAGCGGAAGCTGGCGGTGCTGCTGTCCCTCCACGAGCTGGAGCTGGCGGGGAAAATCTCCGACTGTGTGGTCTGTGTCCATAACGGAAAAATTGAGCGTATCGGCCCGCCGGAAGAGATTTTTACGGCGGACTACATCAAAAAGCTGTTTGATATTCAGACAGACGATTCCGAGCTGTTTGTCTTCCACGGCGGGAAACGTCTGCGGTGCGGCTATACCACCGGGACCTGCGCGGCCCTTGCCGCGCAAGGGGCGGCGCGGCTGCTGCTGACGGGAAGCGCCCCCGTCTCCGCCGCCCTCATGACCCCGAAAGGAATACGGGTCGAAGCGTCTTTGGAGGATTGCCGTCTGGAGGGCGGTTCCGCCTTCTGCTCCGTCCGCAAGGACGGCGGGGACGACGTGGACGCCACCCACGGCCTGCTCATCACTGCCCAGGTGGAGGAGCGGGATACCCCCAACGTCTCCATTGAGGGCGGCGCGGGGGTGGGACGGGTGACGAAGCCCGGCCTGGACCAGAGCGTAGGGGAGGCGGCCATCAACCGGGTACCCCGGAACATGATTGAGGAAGAAGTGCTGTCCGTGGGGGACGAGCTGGGCTATGAGGGGGGCTTTCGGGTGGCCATCTACGTCCCCGGCGGGGAGGAGGCCGCGAAAAAAACCTTTAACCCCCAGCTGGGAATTGAGGGCGGCATCTCCATTTTGGGCACCTCCGGCATTGTGGAGCCCATGAGCGCCCAGGCCCTCATTGACACCATTGCCCTGGAGATCAGGCAGAGGGCGGCCCAGGGGCATAAAAGGATTATTTTAACGCCGGGGAACTACGGCCTGGACTTCCTTCGCGCCCAGGGGATGGACCGCTGGGGCATCCCGGTGGTGAAATGCTCCAATTTCATCGGGGACGCGCTGGACGCCTGCGCCGCCGAACAATTCCAGGGTGTCCTGCTGGTGGGACACATGGGCAAGCTGGTGAAGCTGGCCGGGGGCGTGATGAATACCCACAGCCGGCTTGCCGACTGCCGGACGGAGATCTTCTGCGCCCACGCCGCCCTGTGCGGGGCGGCGCCGGAGCTCTGCCGGGCCCTGATGGACTGTCCTACCTCCGACGCCTGTATCGCGGTGCTGGACAGGGCCGGCCTGCGGGAGGCGGTGCTGGACAGTCTGCTGTCCGCCGCGCAGGATCACCTGAACCGCCGGGCTTCCGGGGCATTTCCCGTGGGGGCTGCGGTATTTTCCAATCAATACGGCCTGTTGGGCCGTACTTCTCAGGCAAAGGAGCTGATGGACGCATGGTCCACTTTGTAGGCGCGGGGCCGGGGGCCCCGGACCTCATCACGCTGCGGGGTGCGGAACTGCTGAGACAGGCGGATGTGGTGATCTATGCCGGCAGTCTGGTCAATCCCGCTCTGCTGGAGCTGTGCAAGGCGGACTGCGCCCGCTATAACAGCGCCGAAATGACCCTGGAACAGATGCTGGACATCATGGGGCAGGCGGAGCGGGCTGGGAAGGCAACCGTCCGCCTCCACACCGGCGACCCCTGCCTGTACGGAGCTGTCCGGGAGCAGATGGACGCTTTGGACCGGCTGGGCATCCCCTATGACATCACCCCCGGCGTGTCGTCCTTCTGCGGGGCGGCGGCGGTGCTGAGAGCGGAGTACACCCTGCCTGGTGTCAGCCAGAGTGTGATCCTCACCCGTATGTCCGGGCGGACGGCTGTGCCTGAGGGGGAGTCCATTTCCGCTCTGGCCGCCCACGGGACCAGCATGGTGCTCTTTCTGTCGGCTGGGATGCTGGAGGACTTACAGACGGAGCTTCTGCGGGGGGGCTACGCCCCGGACACCCCGGCGGCGCTGGTTTACAAGGCCACTTGGTTGGAGGAAAAAACGGTGCGCTGTACCGTAGGGACCCTGGCCCGGGCGGGACGGGAGCACCAGATCAGCAAAACCGCCCTGGTGCTGGTGGGGGACTTCCTGGGAAAGGACTACCGGCGCAGCAGGCTCTACGATCCGGCTTTTACCACTGGCTTTCGGGAGGGACGGCTGTGATTCACCTGATTTCCTTTACAGACCGGGGGCAAGCCCTGGCGGAAACGCTTGCCCGGGAACTGGACGGCAGGGCCGTCCGGTGCGGTCCGGGGAGTCTGGACGGCTGGACGCGGGAAAAATTTCAGCCGGGGAACGCCCTGGTTTTTGTCGGGGCCGTGGGCATCGCCGTCCGGGCCATCGCCCCCTGCGTGAAAAGCAAGACCGCTGACTCCGCCGTGGTGGCGGTGGACGAGGGGGGGCAGTTTGCCATTCCCATCCTCAGCGGACATTTAGGCGGGGCCAACGGTCTGGCTGAGAAAATTGCCGCGGTCTGCGGGGCCGTTCCTGTGATTACCACCGCCACCGACCTCCGCGGCCTGTTTGCCGTGGACCAGTGGGCGAAACAGCAGAATTGCGCCATTTTGAACCCCGGGGGCATCAAAAGGGTGTCCGGGTCCCTGCTGGCGGGAGAGAGGGTGGAGCTCTGCTCCCCCTGGCCGGTAGTAGGAGAGCCGCCGGAGGGAGTTTCGCTGCGGCTGATGCCTAAAATCGCCGTGCTGGGCGTGGGCTGTAAAAAGGGCACGCCGGTCCAGGCGTTGGAGGAGGCGTTTACCGCCTTGCCGGTCCACCCGGCGTCCTTCCGCAAGGTATGCACCATTGATTGGAAGCAAAACGAGCCCGGTCTGCTGGCCTTTTGCCATGCTCACAGTCTGGAGCTGGAGGTCTTCTCCGCCGCTCAGCTGAGGGCGGTGCCGGGGAATTTTTCCGGGTCGGAATTTGTGGAGCAGGTCACCGGCGTGGACAATGTCTGCGAGCGGGCGGCGGTGCTGGGCAGCGGCGGGGCGCTGTGCCTGAAAAAGCGGTCAAGGGGTGGAGTGACCATGGCGGTGGCGGCTGCGGCCTTTGCCCCGGATTGGAGGTGGCGGGATGAATAAAGTCTATGTGGTGGGCGTCGGTCCCGGCGGGGCCGAGTTTATGACCGTTCAGGCTCGGGCCGCTTTGGAACAAGCCGACGTGCTGTGCGGCTACACAACATATATTGAGCTGGTCAGGGGCCTGTACCCCGATAAGGAGACCTGCGCCACCCCCATGCGGCAGGAGCTGGAGCGGTGCCGCCAAGCACTGGAGACAGCCCGGTCGGGTAAAGCTGTGGCCCTGGTGTGCAGCGGGGACGCCGGCATCTATGGGATGGCGGGTCCCCTGCTGGAGCTGGCCCCGGAGTTTCCAGAGGTGGAGGTGGAAATCGTCCCCGGTGTGACGGCTGCCCTGTCCGGGGCCGCTCTGCTGGGCGCGCCCCTGGGCCACGACTTCTGCGTGGTATCCCTGTCCGACCTGCTCACCCCCTGGGAGGTCATTGAAAAGCGGCTGGAGTGCGCCGCCCTGGGGGACTTTTCCCTGTGTATCTACAATCCCGCGTCGAACAAGCGGGCGGACTATCTGCAAAGAGCATGTGACATTCTTCTACGATACAAAAGCCCGGAGACGGCCTGCGGCTGGGTGCGGAACATTGGCCGGGAGGGACAGGAGCGCAAAATCCTCACCCTGGCCCGGCTGCGGGAGGAGCGGGCGGATATGTTTACCACCGTTTTTGTCGGCAGCAGCACGACCCGAGAAACCGGGGGCCGGGTGGTCACGCCGAGGGGATACCGCCTATGAAACTGCTGATTTTCGGCGGCACCACCGAGGGCCGGGTTCTGGCCCGACGGGCCGGGGCGCTGGGGGCCGAGGTCACTGTCAGCGTGGCCACCCCGCTGGGAGCGGAAGAACTGGCCGGTCTGGACGGCGTCCGGGTGCTCACCGGGCGGCTGGACCAGTCTGGGATGGAGACCCTGCTCCCCGGCTTTGACCTGTGTGTGGACGCCACACATCCCTATGCGGCGGAAGCCACCGCCGCCATCCGAGCCGCCTGTGAGCGGACAGGGATGCCCCTGCTCCGCCTCCTGCGTCCGGCCAGCCGGGTTGAAGGCGCGGTCCGAGTTCCAAGCTGCCGGGCAGCGGCGGAATTTCTGACGGACAGGCCGGGGAATATCCTGCTGGCCACCGGGGCCAAGGAGCTGTCCACCTTTGGGACGCTGGACCCCCGGCGGCTCTATGTCCGGGTGCTTCCTGCCCACGAGGGGCTGTCCGCCTGTGAAGCGATGGGCATTCCCCACAGCCACATTCTGGCCCTTCAGGGGCCCTTCTCCCATAAGCTGAACGAGGCCATCCTGGAGCAGTATCAAATTGCCTGGCTGGTCACCAAGGACGGCGGGCGGGCCGGGGGCTTTGAGGAGAAGCTGGCCGCCGCCCGAACCGTCGGGGTCCGGGTCGTGCTGGTGGAGCGCCCACCGGACGAGGGGGAGGGCCTGGAGGAAATCTTGGAGAAGATCAAGGAGCGGTTAGTGTGAAGGTGACACTGGTAGGTACTGGCTACGGGTCTGTCCCGAAGCTTCAAGCGGACTATGTGGTGGGAGCCGCCCGTCTGCTGGAGGGATATCCCGGGCGGAAGGACGCGGCGAGCAAAGCGGAGGATATTCTGCGTCTGCTCCTCTCCTCCGGCTGCGAAAACTGCGCTGTTTTATACAGCGGCGACACCGGCTTTTACTCCGGAGCCAGGGCTTTGCTCCCTCTGTTAAAGGGACAGAACATTGAGGCGGAGGTGGTCCCCGGCCTGTCCAGCGTGCAGGTGCTGGCGGCGCGGCTGGGCCGTTCCTGGCAGGACTGGACCCTGTGCTCTGCCCACGGGACCGCCTGCGATCCGGTGGCGGCGGTATGCCGGGGGAACCCCGCCTTTTTCCTCACCGGAGGGCCGGACGGACCTGCCGGCCTGTGCCGGGAGCTGGTGCGGGTGGGCCTGGGCGGGTTGGCGGTCACGGTGGGGGAAAATCTGGGCTTCGCGGGGGAAGAAATCTCTCAAATGACGGCTGCCCAGTGCGCGGAACGGACCTTCGCCTCCCTCAACGTCCTGCTCTGCGAGCCCGCCCCTGTCCTCCCCCGGCGGACGCCGGGCATCCCGGACGGCGAGTTTGTGCGGGGCCGGGTCCCCATGACCAAGCAGGAGGTCCGGGCGGTCATCCTGTCAAAGCTGGCGGTGGGCCCGGAGGACCTGTGCTGGGACGTGGGCGCCGGGACGGGGAGCGTCAGCGTGGAGCTGGCCCTCCAGGGCGGAGCGGTGTGGTCGGTGGAGCGGGACAGCGCCGCCTGCGCCCTGATCCGGGCCAATCGGGAGAGATTTGGAGCCTGGAAGCTCCGTCTTGTACAGGGGAGCGCCCCCGCCGCGCTGGATGGGCTTCCTGCCCCAGACGCGGTATTTATAGGGGGGAGCGGCGGGGAACTGCCCGAAATCCTGGAGGCTGTCCGTCAGGCAAATCCCAAGGCCCGGGTCTGCGTATCTGCTATCTCTCTGGAGACCATCCATACCGCAATGGAGGAGCTGAAGAACCCGGAGGTCGCCCAGATTTCCGTCAGCCGCTCCAAAACGGCGGGAGAGCTCCACCTTCTGCTGACCCAAAACCCGGTGTTTCTCATCACGGGGGCGCTGTCATGAGGCGGCTGATGCTGGCCGCTATGGGCAGCGGCAGCGGCAAGACAGTGGTGACCTGCGCCCTGCTGGCGGCGCTGCGGGCCCGGGGGATGTCCGTCCAGCCCTTCAAGTGCGGTCCGGACTACATCGACCCCATGTTTCACCGGTGGATGCTGGGAACGCCCAGCCGCAATCTGGACCTGTTTTTACAGGGGAAGGCCGGCGTCCGGCGGACACTGAGCCGTCAGACGGCGGAGCTTGCGCTGGTGGAAGGGGCTATGGGCTTTTACGACGGCGTGAAGGGGACGGACCGGGCCAGCGCCTGGGCGGTGGCAAATGCGGCGGATATTCCCGCTGTGCTGGTTCTGTGCCCCAAGGGAGCCAGCCTCACCCTGGCGGCGCAAATCCGGGGGCTGCAAGCCTTCCGCAGCCCCAGCCACATCGCGGGTCTGCTGCTCAACAACTGCAAGCCCTCTCTCTATGCCCACCTGAAACCCATCCTGGAGCGGGAGACCGCCCTGCCTGTCCTGGGATACCTGCCGCCCATGGAGGAGGCCGTTCTGGACAGCCGCCACCTGGGACTGCTTACCGCCGGGGAGGTGGAAAACCTGTCTGCCCGCTTTGAAGCCATCGCCCGGCAGCTAGAGCGGACGGCGAAGATCGGCGCCCTGCTGGCTCTGGCCGGTGAAGCGCCGGAATGCGCTCCTCCGCCCCCGCGCCCCCACCCGCGCTGTAACATCGCGGCGGCCCGGGACGAGGCCTTCTGCTTCTGCTATGAGGACAATCTGGACCTTTTGCGGGAGAGCGGAGCGGAGCTGGCCTTTTTCAGTCCCCTCCGGGACCCCGCCCTGCCTCCGGATGTGGACGGCCTTTATCTGCCGGGGGGCTACCCGGAGCTGTACGCCCGCCAGTTGAGCGAAAACCGCTCCATGCGGGAAACCATCCGCGGAGCGGTCAAGGCGGGCCTGCCCGCCGTGGCGGAGTGCGGCGGATTTCTGTACTTGCAGAAGACTCTGGAGGACGACCGGGGCGGAGTCTGGCCCATGGCGGCGGTTCTGCCCGGGGACGGGTACAAAACGGGCCGCCTCCAGCGGTTTGGCTACAAAAACCTGACCGCGCAGGAGGACAGCCTGCTGTTCCGGGCGGGGGAGTCCGTCCCGGTCCATGAGTTCCACTACTGGGACTGTACCCGGCCCGGCCCGGTTTTGGGAGAAACTATATACGCCGGCTTCCCTCATCTCCACTTCGGCGGAGAGCTTCCGCTGGCGGAGCGGTTTGCGGAGGGGGCCGCCCGGTGGAGGAAACAGCATGAATGAGGCACGAAAGTGCTGGGACAGCCTGGCAAAGCCCCTGGGGAGCCTGGGCCTGCTGGAGGAGGCTGTGGTAAAGATCGCCGCGCTGACTGGGAACACGGAGGTGCGTCTGAACGACCGTGCCCTGCTGGTGCTGTGTGCCGACAACGGTGTGGTGGTCCAGGGGGTGACCCAGACGGACAGCTCCGTCACCGCCGCCGTGGCCCGAGCCCTGGGGGTCGGCGAGAGCACCGTGTGCCACATGGCCCAGGTGGCCGACTGCCAGGTCATCCCAGTGGATATGGGCATTCTGGATTTTCCCGGCGCGCCTGGGGTGCTGGACCGGCGGGTCCGCAACGGCACGGCGGACATCACCTATGGCCCCGCCATGAGCCGGGAGGAGTGCGTCCGGGCCATTGAGACAGGGATGGAGCTTGTTCGGGAACAGAGGGCGGCGGAAGCTGACATTCTTGCCACCGGGGAGATGGGCATCGGCAACACCACCACCTCCAGCGCCGTGGCCAGCGTCCTGCTAGGCCTGCCCCCTGCTGAGGTGACCGGCCGGGGGGCGGGGCTGTCCGATGCCGGCCTTGCCCGGAAAATCGCCGCCATTGAGCGTGCCGTCCAGGTAAACCGCCCATGCCCCAACAACCCTGTCGACGCGCTGTCCAAGGTGGGCGGGCTGGACCTGGCCGGGCTGTGCGGGGTGTTTCTGGGTGGGGCGGAGTACCGGGTCCCTATCCTGGTGGACGGCTTCATCAGCGCCGTGGCGGCGCTGTGCGCGGCGCGGCTGCGCCCGGAAGCGAAGGGGGCCATGCTGGCCAGCCACGTCTCCGCCGAACCGGCGGGACGGCTGGTGCTGGACGAGCTGGGCCTGAAGCCCCTAATCACCGCAGAAATGCGCTTGGGCGAGGGCAGCGGGGCGGTGGCGGTCCTCCCCCTGCTGGACATGGCCCTGGCGGTCTACCACAGCGGCCATACCTTCGGCAAAATGGGGATGGAGCCCTACACGCCCCAGCAGTATTCTTAAAGTCGGGAGGCTTGTATGTTCACTCTAGTCATCGGCGGCGCGGCCAGCGGAAAGAGCGAGTACGCTGAGGGCCACGCCCTGTCCCTCTCCGGGCGGCGGGTCTATCTGGCCACCATGCACCCCGCGGACGGGGAATGTCTGGCCCGGATTGAAAAGCACCGCCTCCGGCGGGTGGGTAAGGAGTTCGAGACGGTGGAACAGTATATAGACCTGGCCAACGCGCCCATCCCGGCGGGCGCCAATATCCTTCTGGAGTGCGTGGGCAATCTGCTGGCCAATGAGCTGTATGACCGGTTGGGCGACGGAGCGGACGCGGTTTTGCATGGAATCAGCACCCTGCTGTCCCGGTGCCGGAATCTCACCGTGGTGACCAACGAGGTGTGCTCCGGCGGGGCGAATTACAACAGGGAGACGCTGTTTTATATGCGGGAGCTGGCACGGGTCAACCGCACCCTGGCCGCTCGGGCGGATAGAGTGGTTGAGGTGGCCTGCGGCCTGCCCCATTTCTGGAAGGGAGCGCCATGAGGACAGTTTTTGAGACGATTGCGGCGGCTTTCTCCATGTTTTCCGCCCTGCCCGTCCCCTGCGTGGAATGGACCGGAAAAAATACCCGCTGGCTGTTGGCGGCTTTTCCTCTGGTGGGAACGGTGATCGGCGGGCTTTGCTGGGGCTGGGTCGTTCTGTGCGGATGGCTGTCCCTGCCCGATATAATGCGCGGAGCAGGGCTGACCCTGATCCCCGTGCTGGTCACCGGCGGTATCCATCTGGACGGCTATGCCGACATCTGGGACGCCCTGTCCAGCCACGCGCCCCCGGAGAAAAAACAGGAGATTTTACAGGACCCCCGCCTGGGAGCCTTCGCCGCCATCCGCCTGTGCTGCTATTTCACAGCGGATTTCGCCCTGTGGACCGCCCTGCCCCGGTATGATGGGCCGCTGTTTCTGCTCCTGTTCTGCCTGTCCCGGACGCTGTCCGGGCTGTCTGTCGCCGCCTTTCCCCTGGCGAAGGACACCGGATTGGCGCACAATTTCGCAAAGGCGGCGGACAAAAAGAAGCTGAGAATATTTTTGTCTTTGCTGACGGTTTTGCTGGCGGCGGGCATGTGCCTGCGGGGGCCGGACGGCGCTGCGGCCGTTTTATCAGCGTTGTGTGTGTTCGTGTACTACAGCAGAATGGCAAAAAGGCAGTTCGGCGGGCTGTCCGGGGATCTGGCCGGGTGGTTTTTGCAGACCGCCGAGCTGTGGATGCTGGGGGTGGTGTGTTTGACACAGTATGGGGAGGCTCTGCTATGATTTTTGTCACCGGCCCGCTGTTCGCGGGGAAACGGGAATATATCCGCCGGGCCCTGGGGCTGTCCTGGGAGGAATTTGCCCGTAAGGCCGTCTGGGATGTGCAGGAGCTGGCGGCAGAGGCGGCCGATTTGTCCGCCTTGGCGGCGGAGTTGTCTCAAAAGGAGATTGTCATCGCCACCGAGACCGGCGGTGGTGTGGTGCCCATCGACCCAAGAGAACGGGCGGCCCGGGAGGCGGCGGGGCGGCTGGCCTGTCTGTTGGCTCAGCGGGCGGACACGGTGGTCCGGGTGTACTGCGGCCTGCCCCAGGTGCTGAAGGGGGAGCCGCCATGCTGATCTACCTGATCCGCCACGGGGCGACCCGGTATAATGAGGAGCACCGCTACCAGGGGGTCACTAACATACCCCTCTCCCCGGCGGGACGGGCTGCGTTGAAACGGGCGGACTTCTGTCCTGAGACGGTCTATGTATCGCCCCTGCTCCGGGCCAGGGAGACTGCCGCCATCCTGTTTCCGGAGGCCCGACAGACGGTGATTTCTGATTTCCGGGAGATGGATTTCGGCATCTTCGAGACCCGCACCGCCGATGAACTGGAGGGTGACCCGGTCTACCGTGCCTGGGTGGAGGGCGGCTGTACGGACCGGTGTCCCGGCGGGGAGAGCATGGCGGAGTTTTCCGGCCGGGTGTGGGCCGCCTCTGCGAAGCTGCTGGAGGTTAAAACAGAGCGGCTGGTCATCGTGGCCCACGGCGGCGTCCAGATGGTAATTCTGGACCATTACGCTCAGCCCCACCGGGACTATTTTCACTGGCATGCCCCCTGCGGCGGCGGGTATGTGCTAAAAGAGCAAACACTGATTGACGAGGTACGTTACTGACATGGAAATTCTTTGGGCCGCGCTGGGCGGCTTCTGCCTGGACTTGCTGCTGGGCGACCCGGCCTGGATGCCCCACCCGGTGGTGCTCATGGGCCGGTGCATCGAAAAAATGGAGCGGCTTCTGCGAAAAGCCTGTTCCAATGAGCTGCTGGCGGGGGTAATTTTGGCCGCGGCCCTCCCTCTGGGAACGCTTTTCCTGTCCGCTCTGGCCCTATGGCTGTGCGGACAGCTCCACACAGCTTTGCGGTTCGCACTGGAGACCGTCTGGTGCTGGCAGTGCCTGGCGGTCAAAAGCCTGGGAGATGAAGCGGGCAAGGTCCATCGCGCCCTGACCGCCGGGACCCTGGAGGAAAGCCGCCGGGCTGTGGGCCGCGTCGTGGGCCGGGACACGGACAACCTGTCCGCCCAGGGGGTGGCCCGGGCCGCCGTGGAGACGGTGGCGGAGAACTTCTCCGACGGGGTGGCCGCTCCTATGCTGTATATGTTCCTGGGCGGCGCGCCCCTGGCTTTGTGCTATAAGGCAATCAACACCATGGACAGCATGGTGGGGTACAAAAACAGCCGCTATCTATATTTTGGGCGGGCGGCGGCCCGGCTGGACGATGCGGCTAATTTCATCCCGGCCCGGCTGTCCGCCCTGCTGCTGATTCTGGCGGCGGGTCTGGCCGGAGAGAGCGCCTCCGAGGCTTGGCACATCTGGCGGCGGGACCGGCGGAACCACTCCAGCCCCAACTCCGCTCAGACGGAGTCGGCTATGGCCGGGGCGCTGGGGGTTCAGCTGGGCGGGCCGGCCTTCTACTTCGGAGAGCTGCACGATAAGCCTGCCATCGGCGACCCGGTGCGGGAGATTGAGCCGGGGGACATCTGCCGGGCTGTCCGGATGCTGTACGTGGGCAGCTTTCTGTGCCTGACGCTGCTGTCGCTGGTAAGGGGGATTTTTACATGGAACTGAGCCACGGCGGAGACTGGGTGGAGTTTTGGAGAAAGTACGGAAAACTTCCGCTGGACTTTTCCGCCAGCACTGCTCCCCTGCCCATGCCGGGCGGGATGCGGGAGGCGGTAATCCACTCTCTGGATCAGGCGGACTGCTACCCGGACCCCCAATGCCGGGAGCTCCGGGAGAAGCTGTCGAGATGCCGCAGCGTCCCGGCGGAGTGGATTTTGTGCGGAAACGGGGCTTCCGACCTGATTTACCGTCTCGCCCTGGCGAAACGGCCCAGGGCCGCCCTGGTCACAGCCCCCACCTTCTCCGAATATGAGAACGCCCTCTCCCTGTGCGGCTGCTCCATGACACGATTCCCCCTGTACCCGGAGAACGGCTTCACCGTGACGGAGAAAATCATGACGGCAATCACACCGGAGCTGGATGTGCTGTACCTCTGCGAGCCCAACAACCCCACCGGGAGGACCACGGACCGGCGTCTGCTGGAAGAAATCCTGGAACGGTGCGCCGCCTGCGGCACGCTGCTGGTTGTGGACGAGTGCTTCAATGATCTGCTGGATGCGCCGGAAGAGCACACCATGTTGGGATTTGTCTCAGAGTTTTCTGATTTGCTGATTCTAAGAGCCTTCACAAAAAGCTGTGGTATGGCCGGGCTGCGGCTGGGGTATGCGCTGTGCCGGGACACGGGATTGCTGGAGAAGATGGGGCAAAGCGGCCCGCCCTGGGCGGTGTCCGGACTGGCTCAGGCGGTGGGAGCGGCGGCGCTGGAGGAGGGCGGCTGTCTGTCCAGACTGCGGCAGCTTATTCAGCAGGAGCGTCCCCGGCTGGCAGCGGGTCTGACAGCGCTGGGGTGTCATGTCTGTCCGGGGGAGGCCAACTTTCTGCTGTTTTTCTGCTCAGACACGGGGTTGGACCAGGAACTGAAAGAAAAGGGAATTTTGATCCGAAACTGCTCTAATTTCCACGGTTTGGGCCCCGGCTGGTACCGGGTAGCGGTGCGGACGGGAGAAGAAAATCAGGCCCTTCTGCGGGCCATGAGGGAGGTGCTGTAAATGGCAAAGTGCATTATGGTCCAAGGCACCATGTCCAACGTGGGAAAGAGCCTGCTGGTCACCGCCCTGTGCCGGATATTCCGGCAGGACGGATACCGAGCCGCCCCCTTCAAGGGGCAGAATATGGCGCTGAACAGCTGTATTACCCTGGAGGGACTGGAGATGAGCCGGGCCCAGGCGGTCCAGGCGGAGGCGGCGGGGCTGGAGCCTGACCCGCGGATGAATCCCGTCCTGCTCAAGCCCTCCAGCGACACGGGGAGTCAGCTCATTGTCAACGGACAGTCCCGGGGACACTATCAGGCGGCGGATTACTTTAAGCTCAAGCCCAGTCTCATCCCGGAGGTGCTGGCTGCCTACCACAGTCTGGCGGCGGAGCGGGATATCATAGTCATCGAGGGGGCTGGGAGCCCAGCAGAGATCAATCTGGGAAAGGACTGCTTTGTCAACATGGGGCTGGCGGAGCTGGTGAACGCCCCGGTGCTGCTGACGGGAGACATCGACCGGGGCGGGGTGTTCGCCCAGCTCTACGGTACCGTCGCCCTGCTGGAGGAGCGGGAACGGGCCAGGATCGTAGGCACAATCATTAACAAGTTCCGGGGGGACATATCCCTCCTGCGCCCCGGTCTGGGGCAGCTGGAAAAGCTCACCGGCGTGCCGGTGCTGGGAGTGGTGCCCTACCTCCGGGTGGATATCGACGACGAAGACAGCCTGTCTCCCCGCCTGGAGCGGAAGTCTCACAACGCACCTATCGACATCGCGGTAATCCGCCTGCCCCACATTGCCAACTTTACCGACCTCGCCCCCCTGGAGCGCCACCCGGCCCTGGGCGTGCGGTATGTAGAGCGACTCACAGAGCTGGGCGGCCCGGATTTGGTGATCCTTCCACAGACCGCCGATGGGGACGGGGACATGGCGTGGCTGAGGGAGAGCGGTTTGGAAGAGGCGGTCCGGGAGGGGGTTCCAGTGCTGGAAATTCATGAGCCGGGGATGTTTGACAGCGAAGCGGAAACGAAAAAACTGGCTGATCGCCTGCTGGCACAGAAGGGCCTGCCGCCCGTGGACTTTTGTCCCATGGCCCGCCGGGATTATCAGGAGGAGCAGTTTGATCTGCTGGCCCGGGCGGTGCGGGACAGTCTGGATTTACCCGCCATCTATCTGGCGATGGAGCGGTATGAGAGGAGGGCTGACCGTTGAAGCATATCCTTCCAGAGGATATTGAGCAGACCAGCATGTCTATCATTGCCCAAGAACTGGGGGAGCGGGGGATTGTCCTGCCGAAGGAACACGACGCCGTAGTCAAGCGGGTGATCCATACCACGGCGGATTTTGACTTTGCCCGGAACCTTTCCTTTACTCCGAACGCTGTGGATTTGGCAAAAGCAGCTCTTTTGAGGGGCGCGGCCATCGTGACCGACACCAACATGGCGAGGGCGGGAATCAGCAAGCCCGCTCTGACCAAGCTGGGCGGACAGATCCGCTGCTTTATGGCGGATGAGGACGTGGCGCGAGCGGCAAGGGAAAAGGGCACCACCCGGGCCATGGCGGCCATGGAGAAGGCGGTGCGGCAGTACCCCAACGCTGTTTTTGCCATCGGCAACGCACCCACGGCCCTGCTGCGCATTGCGGAGTTGATTGAGGAGGGGCTGCAGCCTGCTCTGGTAATTGGTGTGCCGGTGGGCTTTGTCAATGTCGTAGAAAGCAAAAAGGTAGCTTTGATGGTCTGTCAGGCAAATGGTATCCCCGCCATCCTGGCCATGGGGCGAAAAGGTGGCAGCGGCGTGGCGGCGGCGGTCTGTAACGCACTACTTTATCAGGCTGCGGAGGAAATAGGACTCGTTAATTAGGAAGAAACTGTAAGTTTATCTCTGTATTGAAAGTAAGATAGAAACCCATACAAAACCCATACAGACAATAAAAAAGCCCATACGCAAACGTAAAACAGGGGACATGAAGCTACAACAAAAAATCGCCGAGAATCGTTGCGGCACAACGGTTCCCGGCGCTAAAACAAAACAGAAGATAACAAGAAAAGATAATCTAGGAAGAATTGGTAAGGATGAGGTCCCCAGTTCAAATCTGGGTAGTAGCTCCAAAATCCCGCTTAAATCGCTTGATTCTGGCGGGATTTCTTTTGTTTCTACAACTTTTGGGGCGGGTTTATTTTTGCGGTTTTTCGTTGACCCACACCGTGACCCACACGCCGAAATGTTCGGAAAGGGGCAGAGAGTACCAGACAGGAAGTTCCGCTTTTCTGCCTGGCTTTTTTGCCGCTTTTTCTGCCTTACATGACCTGCGCCATAAAATTTCCCATCGTCTCTGCTGCTCGATTCTGCTGTTGCCTAGTGGCGTGGGTGTAGGTGCGTAGGGTGAAGCCTGCGTCGTAGTGCCCCAGCATACTGCTGACCGTTTTCACATCTACGCCGTTCTGGAGCGCCAGGGTTGCGAAAGTGTGACGGAGGTCGTGAAATTTGATGTGCTCCAGACCGGCGTCTTTCAGTATCTTTTCGTGAAGCTTCACCACCGAGTCAGGGTGGTACATTTCACCGGTCACCGGCGAAGGGAACATGTACTGGTTGTCTGGGTGCTTGCTGTGCTCCTGGATCAGCAGGTCGACCGCATCCTGTGGGATGGATACCTGTCGTACCGAGGTCTCTGTCTTTGGTCTGGAGAGTATTACCTCCCCGCTGGGGTTGCGGACGTACTGTTTACTGACGGAGATCGTCTTGTGTGCTGCGTCCAGGTCACTCCAGAGGAGCGCCACCAGTTCGCCTTTGCGCAGTCCGCTGACCAACTCCAGATAAAACATGGGGAGTACCTCTCTGGCGTTGGCGGCATCCAGGTAGGCTTTCAAGTGTTCTGGCAAGAGCGTCTTCATTTCTACCTTCTGCACCTTGGGGGCGATGCAATCGTCGGTAGGATTGCGAGGGATGAGCCTCTCTTTGACAGCTCTCTCGAAAGCGCAGTGAAGTGTGAGGTGGATGCTCCGTACTGTGGTGCTGCTCAGGCCTGGGTTGCCCTTGCCACTCCGCTTCTGTATCCTGCCACGCTCCATCAGGTCCTTGTAGAGCTTTTGGAAATCATGGGAGGTAAGCCTCTTGAGCTTGATCTTGCCGATGCGGGGAATGGTGTAGGCCTCGATAATCAGCTGGTAGCGGTCAGTGGTGGTCGGCCTAACGTTGGGCTTGGCGTAGAGCTCATACCAGCTGCGGAGCCAGGTAGCCACTGTGTAGTCCTCACTGCGGCCCACATCCAGACCAGATGTCTCCTGCTGCGCCTGGGCGAGCTTCTCCTTGACCTCGGCTTGCGTCTTGCCGAGGACGTTCTTGATGATCCGCTTGCCGGTTTCTGAATCGTAGCCGGCAGTGTACCGGCCCTCCCAGCGACCATCCTTGCGCTTGCGGATGTTGCCCTCACCGTTTGCTCGTTTCTTTGCCACCGCTTATCCACCTCCGTTCCTTATGTCGCCGTCATTCTCATCCATGCACTCGGCCATGATCCTGACGCCCAGCCGGAAGCCCAGGATGAAATTTTCGACTGCTGTGATGCTGTTGATCTCATGCTGCGACCGAATGAGCTTTGTGAGAGCATCTTGTTCAGTTTCCTCAAGCCGCTCCAAGAGCTGCTTTTCGCAGCTGGCGACACGGGCTACTGCCTTCTCCATTTCTGAGCCGGGAGTCATCTGCTGTTCATTGGGTGTGATGTTGCCATAGTAGAGATCTTCCAGAGTTTTTCTCATTTTCATCAACCTCCTTTGCAGCAACACACAATACCCCAATCGCAACTGAATAGCCATCCCTTTTGAGCAGAGTTATCAGAAATTTAATAGGTTGCTCTTGTTTACTGCGCAGCAGTTTTTGAGTGCTCACATGGACATTGACGGCCCGTTGTACTCCTCGTAATCATCTGCCTTGTGCCCCATAGCAATCTTCTTCTCTCCGATTTTGAGCCGCAGCTTTCGATCAACCTGTTGTCCTGCTGGGGCTTGAGGAGGAATAGAGTTATCCTGGAAAAATTCACTTATGTGGTGGAGCAACTGAGTGACCGACAGCATGACCGAGGGAGGTTTCAGGTTATCCCAGCGATCCAGGAAGAACTGAGCGTACTCGTTTCCTTGTGTAGCGGATTGAGTGAACCAGTAGTGAGCTTGTTCCACATCTTGCCTGTCCAAGTACAGCTTGCCGAGTGCGTACTGCGCATATTGGTTGCCGCTCTCAGCCGCCTGGGTCAGGTATTCGATGGCTTTTTCCGTATTCTTTGGAGCACCATCACCCAGGAGATAGAGCTTCCCCAGCCGGTAGCTGGCATACTGGTTGCCCTGCGTGGCGGCTTTTTCAAACCAGTTGACAGCTTCTTCAACCCGTTTCCTACTTTGCAGCAGCTTGCCCAGCGCATACTGGGAGAAATCATTCCCGGCCTCAGCGGAGCGGCGGAACCACAGCTCCGCTTTGTCGTCATCTGGCAAGACACCCAAGCCATCCCGCCAGCACTTACCCAACTGATGCGCTGCCACAGCGAAACCAGCATCCCAGAGCTGTTCCAGGACTTGGACGGCCTTCTCCTGTTCTGTCCAAGTTGAATCGTCATCGCAGAGGACATACCGGGCTTCCCGATATGCGTTCACCACTCGCCAGTGAGGGTGGATGTTCAGGACTTCTTCCTCCTCATCCAATTCATCGACCATCTGCTCGTCCTCGAATGTGATCTCGTCCAACCGAATCCGCTCCGCCTCACGGATGACCATATTCTTGACCGACTTGAACTCCTTTTGCTGAGACAGCGGCAGGTGTTCCCTGGGTTTGTCCTTGTAGTAGTTCTCCAGCTCATCTCGCAGTTTGTTCCAGACCTCATAGCACTCCGCCACCGCCGGGAGCTGGGCCAACTCATCCACGATGGCGTCCACCTGAGCCTTGACCTGTTTCGTCAGGTAGCCGTACACTTTTTTGCCCTTGACGTCCTGGAGCATCTCGGACAGGGTGAACAGCTTGTCTTCAATGACAGGACAGTCACAGATTCCGGACTTCATCTCTCGGATCAGATTGCGCATTGCCTCCTGCGCCGTATCGCGCACTTCCTGGTAGGACAGGTCCTTCTGTTTGTAGAGGTGCAGCAACTCGTCCTGAAAAATATTGTTGGTCAGCTTGGAGCGCATCATCTCGATACCCTGCTCTGTCAGATAACCTTGCTTCGGGTTTGCTGACCAGACCATCAGGTGGATGTGGGGATGGTGCTTTTCGTCGTGGAAGGCGGCGCACCAGCGGAACTGGTTAGGCGGTATCTTCATCGCCTCCGCCAGCTCCGTCTGGTGAGCCAGGAGGAGCTTCCGCCAGCTCTCAGCGGAGTCGTACCCCAGCCGGACAGCATCCTCCCGCTTGAGGGAGTAGATGAACGTCCAGACGGGAGCCGGGTGGCTGTTCACCTCCTGCATCGTCTTTTCCAAATCAGTATTTTGCACGTTGGAGAACAGGCCGTGAGAGCGGGGCCGCTCCGCGATGTACTTTAGGTACTGGTCGCCGGCGTTCAGCAGTTCCACACCGTCACGGGTACCGATGTACTCCGCGTAGTTCCCGGCGCTGCCGCCCGGCTTGATGTAGCCGCTCTTTTGGATCAGTCCCTGCATCAGTCAAGCCTCTTTTGATATTTGTAGGCGGCCTCAAAATCGACTTCGCCGTTCGTCTCTTTGATGTCTTTGATACAGTTGACCCGTACCTTTTTCAGCGTGTCCAGATCCACATTGAACCCGTAGGCAACGATTTGTGCCATGATTGCCTCCTCCGTTGACAGCTTGAACAGCAGTTTCCCGATTCGGCCGCCCAGCGCACCCAACTTACCCTCTAGCACTTCTGCAAGCACACGGGGCAGGTAGCTGTCGGCCTGTTCGGCATCGAGATAGCCGGAGTAGAACTGGATTGCTTTCTCGATGTACTCATTCTGTGTGGAGCAGTTATCGGTGCGGTAGTGATCCTTGACTTTGTCCCAGGCCTCATCTGTCAGCCAGACGGTGTGGCGGTCCTTGTTTTTATTCATTGTGTAAAACCTCCCTTACTCTGTAATAGCGTCATTGCAAACTCTGCAATAACGGCGTTTTTCTCTGCTTTTTAAAGGATCAGCGTCAATCGAAGATGTCAGCCCGCAGAAAAGCGTCAGCTTCCGTCTCTGAAACCGCCCGCACTGCGGGCGGTTGTGACCGCACCGGCGCAGCAAAAGCGCCGGCGCTTTCTCCTGTTTACAGCGACGCAGTTTTTGCATACTTCCATCTTGCTGTTTGTACCTCCAGTCGGCGCAGTTCGTTCTGCTGATGCGCATCCAGCACCTCATGGAATGGACGGATGGTGTAGAGCAGGCTGCCGTTGTGCTTGAGACCGGTCCTGGTGAATACGATGGTGTCCTCTGTGCTGATGAGCCCTTTGTCAGCGAGAGCGCAGACGTGCTTGCGCACCGTATTGACGCTCAACTGAGTTGCTGCACCAATGGTTTTGTAGCTGGGCCAGCACTGACGGGTGCGCCGATTTGCACAGCGGAGCAGGTAGGAGTACACCGCAAACTCACCGGGGGATAATCCCAGAGAAAAAATTTCGTTGGGGGTGGGGAAATAGTTTTTGCCCGTCTTACTCACTGTGTACCTCCTTGAGTGTGATCTTCTACCCACTGGATGAATTTCTCCTTGGGGACCACCATTCTGCTGCCGACTTTCAGTACAGGGAAGTCGACTTCGTGCATGAGTTCGTAACTGCTGGACGGCGCAATGCCCAGCACCTTTGCAACCACCTCTGCGTTGAGGAACAGCGGCAGTTCCTCATAGGTCTTGTAGACCGACTCTTTCATTTTGATCCTCCTTCAAACTTTACTTGACTTTCTAACGGGTACGATGTAGACTGAATAAAAACAGGCGGGCGATATGTCCTTCTTGCTTGTAGTGTAACATTGCGTCAATCACTTGTCAAGTCCTATCTGAAAATAAATATAATTATGTCTAAGACGGGAGGAGCCGTTATGCTTAACTATCAATTCAAAACCTGCATCACAAACGGCAAGGAGCTTTATGCGTTTGTGGAGGAAGAGCTGAATGACCGCTGGATGTCTACGAGGAATGCGATGTTTCCGGAGAGCCTGATTTCCTTTCTGTACTTGGACATGGAGCAGATGAGACCGACCCTTCGACGCCTGTCTGACGGAGTGCGCAGAGTCATTTCAGAAAAAAGCAGAGAGGAATCAGACCGGGTCTATAGGCTCTTTTGTGATTTGGCGGATGTTCATGTCTACTTTGAGCTGCTTCGCTTGGACTGGAAGTTTCGCCTGGATCGTGCGCGGTATATGGGCTACGAGTTTCCGCAGAACTTTTTGCAGGTGGAGTATCTGGACGAGATGCCAGATAGACTTTTGACGCTTCAGCGGCAGGCACTGGACTTGCTCACCCAGATTTGGGTCAAGGACACCAGCGAGAAATCGGTAGATGAAAAAATGACCGCCTGCTACCTTGCGGCGGAGCAGGCGGGGAAAGAACTGTTTTGCTTTCGTCCGCAGCGGATGAGCTACGAGCTGCTGTATCAGGAGACCTTCGCGGAGGTTTTATGTCCTGAGACGGTTTATGATCTAGTGGACTACCATCTCCGGGAGTGCTTGAAGCGGGAGATCAAAATGCGGGTGTGCAAAAACTGCGGACGTCTCTTTGCGGTGACGGGCCACGGCGGCGTCGAGTATTGCGACCGTCCCTTTGATGAGAAAGGCCGCACCTGCAAGGAGATCGGAGCGTTCCGGGTCTGGGAGAAGAGTAAGAGCGAGGACGAGGTGTTCAAGATTTACCGCCGAGAGTACAAGAAGCGCTTTGCCTGGATCAGGGCAGGTAAGATTTCGAAGGACGAGTTCTACGCCTGGAGCGAGAAAGCCAGAGAGAGAAAAGCGGAGTGCGAGGCTGGGAATATCACGCTGGATGAGTTCAGTTGCTGGTTAAGGGATTCTTGAAAAAGATCGCCTTATTTTGCTTTAATGATGTTGACTTTTGTCTTGAATGTGTTGATTGCTTTCAACTCCGCCCGGTAAGGACGCCCGGACGGAGTTTTATTATCCCCCCGGCATAATTCATGGTCCAGAAGTTTGCCTGCAAGCATTTTGATATTTCAGTCATGGCAATGATATATCCTCAAAGGCGGTTAGAGATAAAATAAATAAAACGATTTGCAGGGAGGCTGGCGAAAATGTTTCATCCGGACAGTTGTCTGATCCGATTTCTCGCAAGGCTCTGTGATCTGCTGCTTCTGAATATTGCGCTGGTTCTTTCCTGCTGCACCGTTGTCCTTTCGGGAACCGCTGTTACTGCGCTCTACTCCATGACGCTGAAATTGATGCGGGGGCAGGACTGCGACCCAGTCAAAGGGTTTCTCCGGGCGTTGCGGGAAAATTTTCTGTCGTCGTCCTTCGCCACCATTCTGTTCCTTGCGGATGTGACCCTTCTGGCCGTCCTGCGCAGTGTGCTCTATGCCGAGACGCTGCTGATGCCGCCGGCGGTATTCGTTATGCTGGCCATCCTCGCCGTATTTTTGACGGCCCTGTTGTCTTACCTGTTTCCCCTGCTGGCCCGCTTTGAGAATACCTTTTCCCATCATCTGAGCAACGCAATCCGGCTGTCCCTGGCCAATCTGCCCGTCACTGTTCTGATGACCACGGTCAATCTGCTGCCCCTGCTGATTGGCTTGTTGTTCCCCGCTCTGCTCGGAGTCGTATTTGCCTTCTGGCTGTTGTTCGGCTTCGCGGCAGGGGCCTGGATCAATTCCTTTTATTTGAATCGGATATTTGAAAGCAGAGAGGATGGTTGATAACGGTGGAGGATTTGCTTTCCTATGAGGGCTGCCGCCTGGTGTTTGAGGACAATTTTGATGGAGCTGAGCTGGATCGGAGCCGCTGGAACGTGGAGCTGCACGAGCCGGGCTGGGTCAATGAAGAATTGCAGGAATATGTGGACTCCCCAGAAAGCATCAGCGTCAGGGGCGGAAAATTGCTGATCCGCCCGGTGAAAACGGTCCACGAAAACGGCACAATTTCCTACACCTCCGGCCGGATCACCACCCAGCACAAGTACGACTTTACCTACGGCCTGTTTGAGGCCCGGCTGAAGGTGCCCAGAGGGAAGGGCTTTCTGCCCGCCTTCTGGCTGATGACTACCGACGAGGACCGTTACGGCCAGTGGCCCGAGTGCGGCGAGATCGACATCATGGAGATATGGGGAAGTCATACGGGGAAAAACCACGGGACCATCCACTACGGCCTGCCCCACCGGGAGAGCCAGGGGACGGTGGCCCTGGAAAACGGCGATTTTGCCGAGGAATTTCACAACTTCTCCCTGCTCTGGGAGCCGGGGCTGCTCCGATGGTATGTGGACGGTAGGTCCTTCTATGAGACAAGGGAGTGGTTTTCCGCCGGGGCGGACGGTGTGAAGAAGCCCTGCCCCGCCCCCTTTGACCACGATATGTACCTCATCCTGAATCTGGCCGTGGGAGGAAGCTGGGTCGGGTATCCGGACGAGACCACAGACTTTGAGCACGCCGCTTTTGAGGTGGATTATGTGCGGGTCTATCAGAAAATACAATCATCAACGGAGGTGACGGCACATGGATAACATTCGTTTTTTGGATGAAAACGGAACATTTACGCTCAATAACCCGGAAAATGTAAGCGGGCTCTATTTCCCCCTGGCCAGCGAAACAGGGCTAAAAAGCGCCATTACTCCTAACTTGGGGGGCGACAGCAAACTGGATCAGGAGTCCTTTCTGCTGGAGCCGGTGAGCGCGGAGGACCTGCACAGCCGCCGCGGCACCCGGAATTTCTGGTGCGTCATGGAGGATGGTTGCTGGTCGGCCACGGGGGCGTCGGCGGAGCAGGAGGCGGATCGCTTCACCCCGGAGCAGGACGAGAGCACCTTGATCGCCGGCCTGATGTGGCAGAAAGTGAGCCGGGAGTCCAAGCGTTTCGGCCTCCAGTCGGAGATTATCTCCTTTGTTCCCGTTCGGGAGAATGTGGAGATTATGGAGGTCAAAATCACCAATACCGGGGCCGCTTCCCGGAAGCTGACCTGTGTAGCGGCCGTCCCCATCTACGGACGGAGTGCGGACAACGTGCGGGACCACCGGAACGTGACCTCCATGCTCCATCGGACCCGGACCACAGAGCATGGGGTCCTGGTGAAGCCCGCCATGTCCTTTGACGAGAAGGGCCACCGGGAGAACCACAAAATCTACTATGTGCTGGGTTCCGCCGGGGACGGAACAGCTCCCGAGACCTTTTACCCCACGGTGGAGGGCTTCCTTGGCGAGGGCGGCACATTCCTACACCCTCGGGCGGTTTACGAGAGGGCGGAGGGCGTCCCCGCCGGGACCGAGATCGACGGACGGGAGGCCATGGGCGGTATCCGATTCCCGGCTGTCACGCTGGAGGCGGGACAGAGTGTAGTGTATATCCTGCTGCTGGGCATTGCAGAGGACGGGCTGGAGATGGACCGGGTCCTGTCCACCTTTTCTACGGTGGAGCAGGTGGAGCAGGCCTTGGCCGAGACAAAGGCCCACTGGCAGGAACAGGTGAACGTCCGCTACCATACAGGCAACCCCAATTTCGACCGCTGGATGCGGTGGGTAAGCTTTCAGCCCTTCCTGCGCCGGATTTACGGCTGTTCCTTCCTCCCCCACCACGACTATGGCCGGGGAGGCCGGGGCTGGCGGGACCTGTGGCAGGACTGTCTGTCCCTGCTGCTCATGGCCCCCCAGAACGTGGGGGAGATGATCCGGAAAAATTTCGGCGGCGTCCGGGTGGACGGCACCAACGCCACCATCATCGGTGCGGGAGACGGAAACTTCATCGCCGACCGCAACGGCATCGCTCGGGTATGGATGGACCACGCCCTCTGGCCGCTGATGACCACCAGGCTGTATATCGATCAGACCGGAGACTTGGATATTCTCCTGGAACCCGCCCCCTACTTCAAAGACCCCCAGGCCATGCGGGGCACGCAAATCGACCCGCTCTGGAATGAGGAGTACGGGAACCGGCAGCAGAGCCAGTCCGGGGCGGTGTACACCGGCAGCATTCTGGAGCACCTGCTTATTCAGCACCTGGCCGCCTTCTATGAGGTGGGAGCCCACAACATCTTCCGCCTCCGGGGGGCCGACTGGAACGACGCCCTGGATATGGCCGCTGAAAACGGGGAGAGCGTGGCCTTCACCTGTGCCTACGCGGGGAACCTCCTAGATTTGGCCGGGCTGCTGCGCCGACTGGCCGAGCGGCAGGATAAAGTCGAGCTGCTGGCAGAGCTTCAGGAGCTGTTGGAGGCTGGCCCGGAGGTCTATGAGGATACCTCCCGCAAGACAGCGGTCCTGGAGGGGTATGCCCGGCGTTGTATCCATGAGGTCAGCGGGCAGACTGTCGCGGTTCCCCTCACCGCCCTGGCGGAGGACCTGGAGGGTAAGGCCCGCTGGCTGATGGAGCACATCCGCCGTCAGGAATGGATCAAAGACGGAGAGGACGGCTGGTTCAACAGCTACTACGACGACCACTGCCAGCCCCTGGAGGGGATCACAGAGCAGGGCGTGCGCATGATGCTCACCGGGCAGGTGTTCGCCATTATGAGCGGCACGGCCAGGTCGGAGCAGGTGAGGGCAATCGTCCGAAGTGCGGACCGCTATCTCTACAAGAAAGCGGCGGGAGGCTACCGGCTGAACACGGATTTCCACGAGCTGAAACTGGATATGGGCAGGATGTTCGGTTTTGCCTATGGGGAGAAGGAGAACGGTGCGGTGTTCTCCCACATGACGGTGATGTACGCCAACGCCCTCTACCGCAGGGGCTTTGTCCGGGAGGGGTACAAGGCCCTCCAGACCTTGGCGGAGACGGCGATGGACTTCCCCACCAGTAAAATTTTTCCCGGTATCCCCGAATACTTCAACGCCGACGGCCGGGGAATGTACCACTACCTCACCGGCGCGGCCAGCTGGTACATGCTGACGGTGATCACTCAGGTGTTCGGCGTACACGGCGAGGGGGGCGATCTGGTGATCGAGCCCAAGCTGGTGCGGGAACAGTTTGACGAAACCGGAGAGGCGGCAATCGACTTTTCCTTTGCCGGGAAGAGCTTCCATGTGGTGATTGTCAACCGGTTGGAGAAGGATTTCGGGGAGTACCTCCCTGTCAAGAAGGTGCTCAGCCGGGAAGTGGTAGATACCCTGCCGAAAGACGGGAATACAATCACGATTGAATTGATGTAAGGAGCGGATGGAATGCAGTACGGATATTTCGATGATCAGGCCCGGGAGTATGTCATCACCCGGCCCGACACCCCGGCGCCCTGGGCCAACTACCTGGGGTCGCCCAAGTACGGCGCACTGATCTCCAACAACGCGGGGGGATACAGCTTTGTGAAATCCGGGGCCAACGGCCGTATCCTGCGGTATGTCTTCAACCAGTTTGACCAGCCGGGGCGGTACATCTACCTCCGGGACAACGGGGACGGAGACTTCTGGTCGGCCTCCTGGCAGCCGGTAGGTAAGGACCTGGAGACTTATAAGAGCCAGTGCCGCCACGGGACGGGCTACACCCTGTTGCTCGCGGATTACCGGGGTATTCACAGCGAGGCACTGTTCTATGTGCCCCTGGAGGGGGAGCACGAGGTCTGGCAGCTGTCGGTGACCAACCGCTCCGCCCGGCAGCGGGAGCTGACCCTAACCGGCTACGCCGAGTTTACCAACAACGGCAACTATGAGCAGGACCAGGTCAACCTGCAATATTCCCAGTTTATTACCCGGACTCTTTTCGACGGCAGCCGCATCCGCCAGCAGATTCACGGCAATCTGGATGCCCAGGAGAGCGATGTGGATGAAAAAGCGGTGATCGAGCGGTTCTTCGGCTTGGTTGGAGCAGAGGTAGCCTCCTTCTGCGGCGACAGAGCGGAGTTTCTCGGCCCCTACCGGGGCTACGGCAATCCCGTCGGTGTGGAGCGGGGCGACCTGGGGGGCGAGCTCAACTACAACGGCAACAGCTGCGGGGCGCTGTCCGCCGTGGTGACCCTGGAGCCGGGGGAGACCAGGATAATTGCCTTCCTGCTGGGGGAGAAGCCCCACCAGGAGAGCGCCGTCCTGCTGGAAGAATATTGTGATCCTCATAAGAAATGCCGGCAGGAGTTGGACGAGCTGGTCCGGTACTGGCACGGGAAGCTGTCCCGCTTCCGGGTGAAGACCCCCTGTGCGGAATTTGACACCATGGTCAACACCTGGAACGCCTACAACAGCTTTATTACCTTCACCTGGTCCCGAGCGGCCTCCTTCATCTACTGCGGCCTGCGCAACGGCTACGGTTACCGGGACACGGTGCAGGACATCCAGGGGATCATCCACCTGGAGCCGGAGGGGGCGGCGGAGAAGCTGCGCTTCATGCTCTCCGCCCAGGTGGACCACGGGGGCGGCCTGCCTCTGGTGAAGTTCACCCACAGCCCCGGCCACGAGGACACCCCGGAGGACGCGTCCTATGTCCGGGAGACCGGCCACCCCGCCTATCGGGCGGACGACGCCCTGTGGCTGTTCCCCACGGTGTACAAATACATCGCCGAGACGGGGAATACCGTCTTTCTGGACGAGGTAATCCCCTTTGCCAACCGGGACGAGGGTAGCGTCTACGAGCACCTGAAGCGGGCGCTGGACTTCTCCCTGAAGCACCTGGGCCCCCACGGGATGCCCGCCGGACTCCACGCCGACTGGAACGACTGCCTGCGGCTGGGGGCCAACGGGGAGTCCTCCTTTGTGGCCTTCCAGTTCTACTACGCCTTTACCGTCCTGCGGGAATTCGCCGCTCAGAAGCAGGATGCCGCCTATCTCCAGTGGCTGGAGCGGGAACAGAAAAAACTCCGGGTTTTGCTTAACGACCTGTGCTGGGACGGGGACCGCTTTATCCGGGGCTTCACCCAGGCCGGCGAGGTGATTGGCCATCACAGCGCCCCCGAGGCCAATCTGTGGCTCAACCCCCAGAGCTGGGCGGTCATCAGCGGCCTGGCGGCCCCCAAACAGGCAGAGCTGGCTATGGACAACGTCTATGCCCGGCTGAACACCGACTACGGCGCGATTTTGATGGACCCGCCCTACCACGCCCACGCCTTCGATGGGGCGCTGGCGGTGATCTACAATGCGGGGGTGAAGGAGAACGCCGGGGTGTTCTCCCAGTCCCAGGGCTGGCTGATCCTGGCGGAGGCGCTGCTGGGCCACGGGGACCGGGCCTTTGCCTACTTCAAGGAGAACGCCCCCTCCATGCAGAACGACCGGGCGGAAATTCGGAAGATCGAGCCCTACTGCTACGGCCAGTTCACCGAGGGGAAGGCCAGCCCCCACGCCGGCCGGTCCCACGTCCACTGGCTTACCGGCACGGCCTCTACCGTGATGGTGGGCTGTGTGGAGGGCATTCTGGGGATGCGGCCCGATTTGGGAGGCATCAAAATAGCGCCCTCCATCCCCAAGGAGTGGAAGGCGCTGGAGATCTGGAAGGATTTCCGGGGGAAGAAGCTGCATATCCGGATCGAGAATCCCGATGGGAAGGAGACGGGCTGCGCGGGGCTCACGGTCAACGGCCGGGAAGTGCTCGGGGACTACGTGCCGGAGGCCCTGCTGACCGAGACCACGGAGATCGTGCTGACTATGTAATGCCGGCGGGCTCCCGGTTGACATTCCAGTTGTTCAGATAGTTCTGTTTCCGGTAGGCTTTGGGGGTCATCCCCGTCTGGGAGCGGAAGTGCTGGATGAAGTGGCTCTGGGAGGAGTAGGACAGCATGACGGCGATCTCCACAAAGTCGTAATTGCTGAACCGGAGGAGATTTTTCGCCATGTCGATCTTCCGCTGGCGGATGTACTCGCTGACAGCGACGCCCGTCTCCTGCTTGAAGATGCGGGACAGGTGGGTGGGGGAGATGCCGACGGCCTCGGCCAGCTCGTTGACTGTGATCCGGTCCATGATGTGGACGTAGATGTAGTCGATGGCCTCGGCCACCTGCTTGGAGGAGGCGATGTTCTTCCGTAGGTGGCGCATCCGGCACACAAAGTCCAGAGCCATCTGGTCGTGAACGTAGACAATCTCCGCCATGTTGTTGCAGCAGTCCATCCTGCGGATGTATTCGTCACTCAGGCCGAAAGCCTCCTCCATGGGCATCCCGCCCTCCATGCAGAAGCGGGTGAGCATGGCGGCGGTGACCACGAAGTGGTAGCGCAGATTGGTGACCGGGTTGTCGGAGAGCTTGCCCGCACCCTCCATGTTCTCAAAGGCCCCCCGGCTGCAGTTTTCCTGCACGGCGTCGATGAGCCCCGCCGCCACCGAGCGGTAGAAGAGAAATTCATCCCCCGGCTCCCGGTGGCTGGTGACCTCGCCGTCCTCCTTCGGAAGAACGGGCTGCCAGTTCTTCTGTCCGTCCATGATGGCACCTCCCTGAAATTTTGGAACAAATATATCATGAATCTGACATTTCATCAAGAGGCAGCTTGGCGGTTTACGCGTAAAATTCGGAGAAAAATTGGGACAGTATCCAAAAGCTGTCATGGATTTGATATTTGTCTATTGGTTTTTATATACGGTCGCCGCCCGCCCGCCTATAATTTTGATTATACGGCGGCCCGCGGGCTGCGCAAACTGTGAACAGGAGGAGTGGAACATGAGAAAAAAGAGAATCCTGGGCCTGGCGCTAGCCTCCGTGACAGCTCTGGGGCTGCTCAGCGGCTGCGGAGGGGGCGGCAGCGGCGGCCTGCTCAGCGGCACGCAGGCCAGCGACGGCGGCAAGGTCCTGAACATCTACGTGTGGAATGAGGAGTTCCAGGGCAAGTTCAACGAGAACTACCCCGAAGTAGAGCGCCTGTCCAACGACAAGTCGGTGGCCTATCTGAAAGACGGCACCGAGGTTCACTGGATCGTCAACCCCACCCAGGACGGCGTCTATCAGCAGAAGCTGGATGAGGCGCTGCTCAAGCAGGGCAGGGCGGCCGCCGACGAGCGGGTGGACATGTTTCTGGTGGAGGCCGACTACGCCTTGAAGTACGTCGACCCTGAGGTCAACGTGGCCCTCCCCATCTCTCAGCTGGGCATCACCGACGCTGACATCGCCAACCAGTACCGCTACACCTTGGAGGCCATGACCGGCTCCGACGGGGAGATTAGGGGCCTGAGCTACCAGGCCACCCCCGGCATGCTGGTCTACCGCCGCTCCATCGCCCAGGCCGTCCTGGGCACCGACGACCCGGAGGTCGTGGGCGCCGCCGTGGCCGACTGGGACAAATTCTACGAGACCGCCGGGCAGATGAAGAAAGCCGGCTACTATATGTACTCCGGCCGGGCCGACACCGCCCGGGTGTATTCCAACAACGTCTCCGCCC
>CAJUFJ010000015.1 GCA_910585815.1 uncultured Oscillospiraceae bacterium
TGGAGCTGCCCGGCCACCCCTGGTTTGTGGGGGTGCAGTTCCACCCGGAGCTGAAGTCCCGGCCCAACCGGGCCCATCCGCTGTTCCGGGACTTTGTGGCCGCGGCGGCAAAGCGGAAGACAGCGCCGTAGCTGAAAGCCCCGGAGGCAGTTTGCGGTCATGCCAGAACGGTACAGCAGGCCATAAAATACATGCGAAAAAAGGTTGAACAAAGCACGCTGCAATGGTATAATCCTATTGCAATATGGGCGGCGTTCAGTTTACAGATAAGCGGAGAGAACTTGTCCGCTTGGAATGATCAAACAGGCCGTCTGATGTCAGGCGGCCTGTTGTTCCATATGCTTTTGCAGAGGGCTTGAAGTGCCGCGGCCCATAACTGTTTAAATATATGGCTGTACGGCGGCCCGGAATGCTGCGTCAGAGAACCGCAAAACGGCGGGTTTATTGCCCGACCAACGCCTCAAGCGCGCCGATAATGCACTCCCCGGTAACGGCGCCGCCCTCGAAATCCATTGTCTCCGGCACGTCGGAGGGCAGATGATACTCAGGCGGAACGGTCATCAGCCCGTCTGAATCCAGAAAGCGCCAGCTGATGTTGGCCGCCTCGATACCGGCCTCGTGGAAAATAACGTGGTCGCTCATACCCCGGTGAAAGACTGGCAGGGGACCCCTGCCGTAATGTGCCTCGTAGGCCTGGCTGAGGGTGCGGGAGGCCAGGTTTGGCATGGGCTCCAGAAAATTGCCCTCCTGATATGTCCCGTCCGTAATGCCGCCCAGGGTGCCGCAGGTGAGGATCGCCCCCTCTCCCGGGGAGGCGGCGCTGTTCTCCATGTTGAACACAGCCAGGTGGCGCTTCCGCTCCGCCTCGCTCAGCCCCTTTACATAGGCGGAGGCGCCGTGGTAGCCGTTTTCCTCCGAGCCCAGGAACAGCAGCCGGATTTCTCCCTGAAGATCTTCCCGCGCCGGGCCCAGATACCGGGCCAGCTCCAGCAGGACGGCCACGGAGGAGGCGTTATCCCGTGCGCCGGGCGAGCCCTCCACGCTGTCGTAGTGGGCCATGACGCAGAGGATGGGCCCCTCCGCGCCCGGGTTGCATGTGGCAATCAGATTTTCGCTGGTCAGCTCAAACAGGCCGGGAAAGGGTACGCGGGCCAGACTGCCCGTCTGGCTGGAAAAGCCCATTTCCGTCAGCTGTTTCTCCAGCCAGTCGCAGGCGGCGGATTCCTTTTCAGTTCCGGTGGGGCGGTCGCCGATCTCCCGGCACAGATATTCGGTATCGGCCTGGATGCGGGCGGCGTCCAGCCCGTGGGGCGATTTGGACGGGGCACAGCCGGCAAGCAGCAGGCACAGGGCCAGCATGTGGCACAAAAGCCGCTTCATAGCACATTCACCTGACTTTTTATAGGTTGTTTCCCAGTATACCAGACGAATGGCGAAAAAGCAAAGGGGCTGTATGCGGGGGAATGCCCCGCCGCGCATTTTATTGTGTTTGCAAGAACGGGCACGCTCTGTAGGGGCGGCCTTTGGCCGCCCGCTTGTGGCAGGCGGATGGTTCTTTTTCGCGGGCGGCCAAAGGCCGCCCCTACATAAAAACTGCGAATTGAACACTCCATGCAGGAACCGGGTTATTCTCATAGCTTTTCAAGAATCGGTGAAGGGAGAGGCGGCCGTGTTTTGGCTGATTTTGGTGCTGGCGCTGCTTTGGCTGGGCTATCTGCTGGTGGAATCCAGGCAGGCGTCCAGGGCACGCAGTCAGATTACCCATATCGTACATGTCAACGGTACCCGGGGCAAGTCTACCGTCTGCCGCCTGATTGAGGCCGGCCTGCGGGCGGGAGGCCTGCGGGTGTTTTGCAAAACCACGGGCACCGACCCTATGACCATTGACGTGGAGGGCCGGGAGGCGCTGATCCGCCGCCGGGGAAGGGCCAACATCAAAGAGCAGCTGGCGATTCTGAGGCGGGCGGCCGCGCAGGGCGCCCAGGTGATGGTGGTGGAGTGCATGGCGGTGCAGCCGGAGCTTCAGCGGGCTGCCCAGCAGGACATTCTCCGGGCGGATATCGGGGTCATCACCAACGTCCGCCGGGACCACACCGACGTGATGGGGGACACCCTGGAGCAAATCTGCGACGCGCTGTGCAATACCGTGCCCCGGAACGGCGTACTGTTTACCGCGGAGGAGGAGCAGGCCGGGCGCATGTCGGCCTGGGCCGGCCAGCTGAGCTGTGCTTTCGTCCCCGTCCGCCCTCAGGGGGACGAGCCGGCCCTGGACTTCCCCGAAAATACCGCTCTGGCGCTGGCTGTCTGCCAGCACCTGGGGGTGGAGCGGGCCACCGCCCTGGAGGGAATGGCGCGGTTCCGGCGGGACCCCTACGCCCTGTCCCTCCACCGCCTGGGCCGGGGCGTGTTTATCAACGGCCTGTCTATCAACGACATCCAGTCCACCTGTATGGTGTGGGAGACGCTGCGGGAGAAATACGGCCTGGAGGACCGGGAGCTGATCCTTCTGGTGAACAACCGCCCGGATCGGGGCAGCCGGACCGAGGATATGCTGGCGGCGTGTCTGGCCCTGCGTCCGCAGCAGGTGTGGCTGATGGGGGCGGCCCGGGCCTATATGCGCCGGGGGCTGGCGTGCCGGCTGCCCCAGTGCCGTATCCGTGAGTTGAAAGGGCCCCGGGACGTAGCGCCCGATTCTCTGGAGGAGAAACAGGTGATCTTTGCGGTGGGGAACATCGCCAACGGGGGCCGCGAGCTGATGGCCCTTGTGAGGGAGGAGGGGACGGAGCTTGTATAATCAGATCATTCTGGCCGGCGTGCTGGTCAGTCTTTTATACACCGAGCTCACCGGCCTGTCCGCCGGCCTGATTGTCCCCGGCTACCTGGTCCTCAGCCTGCACTCCCCGGTGCGCCTGGTCTGCACGCTGGCGGTTTCCGCGACAGCGGTGCTGCTCTGCCGGCTGCTGTCTCAGGTGGTCATCCTGTATGGACGGCGGCGGTTTGTCATGCTGCTGCTGCTTACCTTCCTGCTGAACGCCGCCCTTGCCCGGTTCAGGCTGCTGCCTGTCCGGCTCAGCGCGGTGGGCCTTCTGATTCCCGGCATCCTGGCCCGGGAGATGGACCGGCAGGGCTTTTTGGACACCCTGCTCAGCCTGATGGTCACAACCGCCGTTCTGGCGCTTCTGCTGATGCTGATGGGATACCAGGTGCTGCGGTAGCGGGAAGGGGGAGACGGTATGAGAAAGCTTCCACGCGCCTCCATCGCTGTGGCGGCGGCAGTGCTGCTCCTGTCCGCTGTGCTGACGGCCGCCGGCGTGAAAAGGGCGCCTGCGCCGGACTGTGACCGAAAGCGGGCGGCGGCAGAGCTGATGCAGGTGTGCATGGACCGGATCAGGCTGTATAAGGAGGAGGCGGGACTGACCCTCTCGGAGGAGGACATCCACGGCACCTGGCTGATCGGCGCGCCCTACACAATGGTAACTACGACAATCGGGGCGCTGGAGGCCAAACGCACCACGGCCAACCCCGACATGGCGGCCCTGGCAGTCCAGCTGCTGAAGGAGGCGGGCGTGGGGCCGGGAGACCGGGTGGGGGCCGCCTTCTCCGGCTCCTTTCCCGGACTGAATCTGGCGGTGCTGTCCGCCTGCCAAGTGATGGAGGCGGAGCTGGTATACATCTGCTCGGCCGGCGCCTCCACCTATGGGGCAAACCAGCCGGAGCTGACCTTCCCGGAGATGGCCCACCGGCTGGTGGAGGACGGTATCCTGTCTCAGGATGGGGTGGCGGTGTCTATGGGCGGGGATTTTGACTGCGGGATGGAGATGTACCCGGACCTGCGGGACGACATCCTGGCCCGGCTGAAGCAGCTGGGGCCGGAGCTGATCTGGGAGGAGGACTATGCCAAAAACCTTGCCCTCCGCCGGGCGTACTACGAGGCGGAGGGCCCCATCCAATGCTTTATCGGGGTGGGGGGCAGCATTACCACGCTGGGGCTGGCGGAGGACCAGCTGGACTGCGGCGTAACGCCGCCTTATACCATTCAGACCATCACCAAAAACAGCGGGCTGATGGAGCTGTACAACGCGGAGGGCCTGCCGGTAATACACCTGCTGAACATCAAACAGCTGGCGGCGGATTACGGCCTGCCCTACGACCCCCAGCGGCTCCCGGCCCTCGGAGAGAGCGCGGTCTACCATACCGCCCAGTACCCTTGGCACTGGGCGGGCGGCGGCCTGGCCGCCGCAACGATGATTCTTCTGTCGGCGCGCCGCAGGGGGAGAGGGGGGGCGGCCCTTCTTCTGTCCCTGGTGCTCCTGCTGGCCGGATGCGGGGGACAGGGGGAGAACGGGGCCGTCTCCTCCGCCGGGCCGGACAGCCCCCCTCCGGCGGAGGGCTATCCGCCCGAGCTGCTTCCCGGCGGGGGCGCCGAGCCGGCGGACTGGACGCTGGACGACTTCCCGGGGGTTTTGGAGGAGCGTTTTCCCGGGGAGGAGGACGGATACCCGCTTCTGGAGGGGACGGAGCTGGAGAACACGGTGCGGGTCCTGGAGGGGGCCAAGGAGGGACCCGTCCTTTACCTGGTGGCCGGCGTACACGGGGACGAGACCGCCGGCTGGCTGGCGGGCAATCTGCTGAAGCAGGCCACGCTGAAGGCGGGAAGGCTGTGTATTCTCAGCCCTGCCAACCCCTACGGGGCGGAGCATGACCAGCGCAATACCAGGTCTGACCGGGACCTGAACCGGAATTTTCCAGGCGATCCCCAGGGCTGGGACGCGGAACAGCTGGCCGCTGCCATTTTTGAGGATATCCGGGACAAATCCCCCGCCCTGGTGCTGGACCTCCACGAGGCCCGAGTCCGCCAGGGGGAGCGGGACGACCTGGGAAACTCGGTGATCTGCCACTCCCTGGACGGCGTGGGGGACCTGGTGCTGGAGCTGCTGGTGGCGAGCGGGGAGGGCGGGCTGTGCGCCTCCCCCGTCACCCTGTATGATTCGCCGCCCCCGGGGAGCGTCAACCGGACGGTGGCCACAGAGCTGGGCATCCCTGTTATCACAGTGGAGACGTCCCGGGGGGAGCCGCTGGCCCAGCGGGTGCGCAACCAGCTGGAGCTGGTGGAGTATGTGCTGGAATATTACGGGCTGCGCTGAAAGGGAGGGAGGACCGGTGAGAAAAAAGCTGGCGCTGCTGATGTCCACCCGCATTCGGTCGGTGGATGTGAAGGAGCTGGCCATTGGAACGGGACTGGTGCTGCTCAGCTTTCTGATGCCCCTGCTGTTCAATGTGGACAACTTTCAGGTTTTGCGCTCCCTGCACCGGGCGCTGTCGGAGGGAGAGAAGACCGACCTGATGGTGTCCGCCATCCAGCTGGTGGCGCTGAATTCCGTGCGAGGCATTCCCCACTATGTGGGGGCCTATTTCATCGGGGAGTCTGTGGACATTCATGTGGGGAAGCGAAGCGCATGGTTTATCAACTCCCTGATTATCATTTTGATCCTTCAGGTAACATACTGGGGCATTGAGGCGGTCCACCACATCCACTATGATTTCGGCCTGCCGGCCATTCTGGTGTGTACCTTTGTGCTGCTGTTCCGGCGGCTGAATTACCAGTATATCGCCCTGTATAAAAAGTCCCTTTTGATTATCCTGTTTCTGACCAGCTTTCAGTTTCTGGATATCATGCCGGCCCTTCGGGGGCTGCCGGTGGGCCGGGGGGAAAGCTCCTGGGATATCAAGCAGGCGGCCGCCGTGCTGGAGGGGGAGACGGTGCTCAACGTGCTGGCCCTGGTGGGCGCTGTGCTGTTTTTGCTGTTTGGACTGCTGATTTTGTTCCAGCTGCGGGATGAAAACACCCTGCGGGAGCTGAGCATGCTCCGGGAGCAGAACCATGCTATCCGCATCCAGGCCCAGCTGAACGAGATGAAAAACCGCACCTATCAGGAGATGCAGTATCTGGTCCACGACCTGAAATCCCCGCTGACAGCGGTGCAGACGCTGGTGGGGGTAATCAAAATGGAGTGTGAGGTGGAGCAGCGCACCCGGGATGTGGAGTATCTGACCCGGATTGAGGGGGCGGTGGAGCAGATGAGCGGCATGATCTCCGATATCCTGTATGAGGATCAGCATACCCTGATGTCCACCCAGTCGCTGCTGGGGGTGGCGCTGGCCCAGAGCTCGGTGACGGACTACGCCCTGTCCGTCCACGTGGACAACCAGGCGCCGGAGGCGCTGATCAGCGCAAACCGGATCCTGTTTCCCCGGGCATTGGTTAATCTGATGCAGAACTCGGCCCAGGCCATTCCCAAGGACCGGGAGCCGGAAATCTGGCTGAGGGTGGTCCGGAGGGAGAGGGAGGACGGAAGCGAGGTGATTTTTACGGTATCGGATAACGGTACGGGCATTGAGGAGGAGACCAGACAGGAAATCTGGGACAAGGGCGTGTCAGGGCGGAAGTCCAGCGGTCTGGGCCTGGCCTTTGTCCGGAATGTGGTGGAGAAGATGGACGGAACGATCTGCGTAAAGAGTACAGCGGGAGTGGGAGCCGCCATTTCCATTGTTGTACCGGAGGGAGGCGCGAGACGATGAAAAACGATACCGCCATTTTGGTCATAGATGACGACGAACAGATTTGCTTTGCACTGGGGGAGCTGTTCAAATTTCAGGGCTGGAAGCCCTATTCCGCCTACGATGTGGAGAGCGGCCTGAACGAATTTAAGCTCCGCCAGCCGGATATTGTGCTCATAGACTACCATCTGCCCAGAATCAACGGGGTGGAGGGGGTGAAGCGGCTGCGCAGGCTGTCTCTGGACGTGCCGATTCTGGTGTTTACCGTGGACGAGAGCCAGGAGGTGGCCGACACCTTTTTGGAGGCCGGGGCTACCGACTTTGCGCTGAAGCCCATCAAGGCCCCGGATATCATCAGCCGGATCAAGCTGCACCTGCGTCTACTGCAGCAGGGAAAGCGGGAGAGCCGGGAGCCGGCCCTGGCCAAGGGGCTGGCCCAGGGGACACTGAAGCTGATTCATGATTTTCTGGAGCAGCAGAACGACTACCTTACCGCCAATGATATCGCGGAGGGTACAGGCCTGGCCTATCAGACGGTATACCGCTACCTTCAGCATATGACAGCGGAAAAACGGGTGGAGATGGTCAGTATTTACGGAAAGGTGGGCCGCCCTAAGCAGGTCTATCGAAAGGTGTAACAAACCGGCACAGCTTACGCTGTGCCGGCTCTTTTTTTGAATTTCGGAGGGAAAACCATCAAACACACAAAACAAATTTGTTCCGCCGCGAAAAAAATAGAGGGTGTGACAATATAAATATGAGAAGAAATAGACAAAGGGATTTGCCATGAATATAATTTAAGCATTCAGCACGGCAGAGAGAAACCCCGCTGCACTGCGGGCGGCTGGTGCGATTCCGGCGCGGCAAGGCGCCGGTTTGCAAATATATTATGTGTGAAAAAAGGAGGAAACACAATGAAGATCAGAAGAAGTCTTGCACTGTTTCTTGCACTGGGAATCACGGTCTCTCTGGCAGCCTGTTCCCCCTCCGCTCCCTCCGACGCGAGCGGGAGCAAGAGCAATCCCCCCTCTGACAGCGCCTCAGTCTCCGAGCCCGAAAAGCCGGCTCTGACCCCGGCCTACTCGGTGGAGGGCTTTGAGACAGTGGATGCCGACGGCAACCGCATTACCACAGGCCGGGACGCCACCGGCACCAGGGCTATGGCAGTCGCCTCCAAGTATGAGGTGTCCCAGGTGGGCGCTGAGATCATGGAAAAGGGCGGCAATGCGGTGGACGCCGCAGTAGCCATGGGCTTTGCTCTGGGTGTGTGCGAGCCCTTTACCTCCGGGCTGGGCGGCGGCGGCATCGCCACCATCCACACCGCCGAAGGCAAGGATATCTTTATCGACTTCCGTGAGATCGCCCCCGCCGGCGCCACGCTGGACCTGTATGTGGACGCCGAGGGCAAGAACAACGGCAACACCAAGTCCGGCGGCCTGGCTTCCGGCGTCCCCGGTGAGGTGGCCGGTATGCTGTACATGCTGGAGAAGTACGGCACCATGAGCCGCCAGGAGGTTATGGAGCCCGCCATCCGCATGGCCACAGAGGGCTTCACCGTCTCTGCCTACTGCGCCAATGCCATTGCCGACGCCTACGAGACCGCACAGAAGTTCCCCGAGATGCAGAAGGTCTACCTGGACGAGATGGGCCTGCCCTTTGAGGCCGGCTCTGTGATCAACAACCCCGATCTGGCCAAGGCGCTGACCATGATCTCGGAGAAGGGCGAGGAGGCCTTCTACACCGGCGAGATGGCCCAGGCCATCGTGGACACGCTGGCGAAGTATGACGGCGTGATGACCCTGGAGGACCTGGCCGGCTACAAAGCCAGCGAGAGCGTGCCCGTTACCGGCGACTACAAGGGCTACACCATCATCTCCAGCCCCCCGCCCTCCTCCGGCGGCACCCACCTGATTGAGATTCTGAACATTCTGGAGAACTTTGACGTGGCCTCTATGGACGTGAACTCCACTGAGTATGTCCACCTGTTCACCGAGACCTTTAAGCTGGCCTTTGCCGACCGGGCCAAGTACATGGCCGACACCAACTTTGCCACGGTGCCCCTGGGCGGCCTCACCAGCCAGGGCTACGCGGACCTCCGGGCCGACATGATCGACATGACCAAGGCCATGGAGGAGGCCTCTCCCGACGACCCCAATCCCTTTGAGCACACCGACACCACCCACTACTCCGTGGCTGATGTGGACGGCAACTGCGTGGCCGTTACCAAGACCATCAACTACTACTTCGGCAGCGGCGTGATGGTGGACGGCTTCGGCTTCATGATGAACAACCAGATGGACGACTTCTCCACCGACCCCGAGTCCGTGAACAAGATCGAGCCCGGCAAGAAGCCCCTGTCCTCCATGTCTCCCACCGTGGTGCTGGACCCCGACGGCGACCCCTTCATGGTGCTGGGCACCCCCGGCGGCACCCGTATCTTCTCCGGCGTGGCCCAGGTCATCTCCCGGGTCATTGACCACGACATGGACCTGCTGACCGCTGTCTGTGTGCCCAAGATCTGGAACAGCAGCAACAAAAACAACTGCCAGTATGAGAACCCCCTGAAGGGCTATGAGCAGTACGCCGTGAGTGAGGAGACCGTGGCCGCCCTGACCGCGATGGGCCACGGCGAGGTGACCACCGCCGCTTCCGGCGCCATGCAGTCCATCATCTATCTGGAGGACGGCACCCTGTATGGCGTTGGCGACCCCCGTCAGGACGGCAAGGCGGTAGGCTGCAACTGAGCCTCCGGGCTGTGTAACTATCGTATTTCCGTGGCCGGCAGACTGCCCCGTGTCCCCTGGCGGACTGCCGGCCGGAGATAAAAACTGTGAAAGGAAATGGAATCCATGAGTATGAAGAAGATGCTTTCTGTGCTTCTGGCAGGGGCTATGGCCATTTCTCTTGCCGCCTGCGGCAGCAAGACCCCCAATCCCCCTGAGGTTACCCCCAAGACTCCCAGCGGCTCCTCCTCCGTGTCCACCCCCGAGGGCCCCACGGATGACGGCGTGTGGCGCCCCTTTAACGAGAAGGGCGAGACCATCCGCACCGACCGCGACGCCACCGGTGAAAACGGAATGGTGGCCTCCTCCAACGTCTATGCCACCATGGCCGGCCTGGAGATTCTGGAGCAGGGCGGCAACGCCGTGGACGCCGCCATCGCCGTGTGCTACGCCCTGGGCGTGGCGGAGCCCTTCACCTCCGGCCTGGGCGGCGGCGGCTTTATGATCGTCCATACCGCCGACGGCGAAAACCAGTTTATCGACTATCGTGAGGTGGCCTCCTCCGGCCAGACCGCTGAGAGCTGGCTGGACGACTCCGGCAACCTGATTGAGAACGCCAACAGCGTGGGCGGCCTGGCTGTGGGCGTCCCCGGCGAGGTGGCCGGCCTGGAGCTGGCCCTGTCCCAGTTCGGCTCCGGCAAGCTGAGCCGCCAGCAGATCATGCAGCCCGCCATCGACCTGGCCAATAACGGCTACGTGGTCAGCCCCACCATGTACGGCGCCATCGCCGACGAGTACGAGCGGATGATCGGTGAGTACAGCGAGCTGGGCCAGTACTATCTGAAGGACGGCCTGCCCTATGAGGTGGGCGACACCGTGACCAACCCCGACCTGGCCAAAACCCTCCAGCTCATCGCCGAAAACGGCGCGGACGCCTTCTATAAGGGCGAGGTTGCCGAGGCCATTGTGGCCGCCGTTCAGAAGCACGGCGGCGTGATGACCACCGAGGACCTGGCCAATTACAAGGCCGAGGAGCGGGTGCCCGTTACCGGCACCTACCGGGGCTATCAGATCATCTCCGCTCCCCCCGCCTCCTCCGGCGGCACCCACATTGTGGAGGCCCTGAACGTGCTGGAGAACTATGACATCGGTGGGATGGAGGTCAACTCCGCTGAGTACCTCCACCTGTTCTCCGAGACCTTTAAGGCCTGCTTCGCGGACCGGGCCGCCTACATGGCCGACACCGCCTTTGCCGAAGTGCCCCTGGACGGCCTGACCAGCAAGGACTACGCCAAGACCATCTATGAGAAGATCACCGACGGAAGCCAGGACTGGGCCGCCGGCAATCCCGCCCAGTACGAGGGCAACTCCACCACCTCCTTCTCCATTGCTGACAAGGAGGGCAACGTGGTCACCGTTACCCAGACCATCGAGTGCTTCTGGGGCAGCAAGATCGCCGTGGAGGGCTACGGCTTCATCATGAACGACGAGATGCACGACTTCTCCACCAGCCTGGACTCCGTCAACAAGCTGGAGCCCGGCAAGCGGCCCCTGTCCTCCATGAGCCCCACCATCGTCCTGCGTGAGGACGGCAGCTCCTTCATGTCCGTTGGTTCCCCCGGCGGCCTGCGCATCTGGCCCACCGTGACCCAGGTCATCTCCCACGTCATCGACCACGACATGGATATCCAGGAAGCCATTGATACCGCCCGTATCTTTGATAACGGGACCGATACAGGCATCAACTACGAGTCCGGCGGCGTGACGCCGGTCACGGCCGACGTGGCCGCCGCGCTGGAGGCTCAGGGCCACGCCGTTACCGACAAGGGCGAGTGGCAGCTGTTCTTCGGCGGCGTGCAGGGCATCGTCTACCAGGAGGACGGCACCCTTCGGGGCGGCGCTGACCCCCGCCGTGACGGCAAGGCGCTGGGCTTCTAAGGTACTCTGGTTTTAAAGCCCGAAATCGACAGGACGGTTTCGGCTGCAATACAGGCAAACAACTGCTTTTTGAAAGGAGAAAACAAAAATGTTTAAGAAAATTTCTGCTCTTGTTCTCGCTGGTGCGATGGCCCTCTCTCTGGCGGCCTGCGGCGCTGAAGACAAGGTGACCCCTCCCGGCGGCAACAACGCCGGTACCTCCGCCTCCGGTACCTCCTCCGCCTCCGGCTCCGGTGAGCTGACCGGCCTGACCGAGGCCTTCGCTGAGGCCCCCGTTCTTCTGACCACCGGCGGCCAGAGCGCCGACTACCAGATGGTGGGCACCCTGATGAAGAACCTGGGCATGGACTATACCATGGACAATAAGGCCACCTCCGCCGAGCTGGGCGACGCCAAGACCCTGATTGTTGTGGTTGGCGGCTCCTCCAAGGGCCTGGGCGCCGCCGGCATTGACGCCGATGGCGAGCTGGCCCGGGTGGATGAGCTGATCAAGGGCGCCGAGGACGCTGGTCTGTCCATCATCGTGATGCACACCGGCGGCAGCGCCCGCCGCGGCGACCTGTCCGACAAGTTTATCACCCCCATCTTTGAGAAGGCGGACTACGCCGTGGTGGTGAAGTCCGGCGATGAGGACGGCCTGATGGCCGGCGTCTGTGCCAGCAACAGCATCCCCGTGGACATGATCGACGCCATCAGCGATGTGGCCACCGTTCTGCCCAAGGCCTTTAAGTGAGCCTGAGATAAAGCAGCGGGACCGGGCTGTCCCGGTCCCGCCACCACAATAACCATGGAGGTATCTTGATGAGTATTGAATTGATTACCTTCCTCGCAATGGTCGCCGTGTTTTTGCTGGGGTGCTTCCTCTGCAAGCTGCCTGTCAGCATTTCCATGGTGCTCTCTGCCGTCGCCGGAGCTCTGGTGGCCGGACGGGGGATTCCTCTGCGGCACCTGGTCGAGGGAATGTTCTCCTATGTTGACACCATTATGGTCATTGCCACCGCCATGATCTTCATGAAGGTCATTCAGGAGTCCGGGGCGCTGGACGCGGTCTCCTGCGTCATTATCGAAAAGTTCCATAAGCTTCCCGCCCTGATGCTGTGCCTGATTATGATTATCATCATGTTCCCTGGCATGATCACCGGCTCCTCCACCGCCTCGGTGCTGTCCGCCGGCTCCATCATGGCCCCGGTGCTGATGATGATGGGCGTCCCCATGCTGGAGACCGCCTGTATCCTGGCAATGGGCGGCATTCTGGGCATGATCGCTCCCCCCACCAACCTGCCTGCCATGGTCATCGGCGCCGGCATCGACATCCCCTACAGCGGCTTTGAGCTGCCCCTGGCTCTGCTGACCTTCCCCCTGGCCTTCCTGTTTGTGCTGATGTTCGGCTACAAATATGTGAAGAAGATGGACTTTGCCGTTGTGCAGTCCAAGCTGAACAACGAGCCCCGTAAGAAGTTTGGCTTCCGGGTCTATATCCCCCTGATCCTGGCCATTGTGATGATGGTGCTGAACAAGCTGGTGCCCGCCTTCTCCCTGGGAATGCCCCTGATTTTCCTCATTGCCGCCGCGGTAGGCTGCTTTACCGGCTATAAATTTAATGTACTTAACATGGCCAAGGAATCGGTGAACAGTGTTCTGCCGGTTATGGGCATCCTGATGGGCGTGGGTATGTTTATCCAGATTATGACCCTCACCGGCGTGCGCGGCCTGATCGTCACTGCCTGCCTCAGCCTGCCTGAGATCGGCCGTTACATCGCTATGTCCGTCTCTATGCCGCTGTTCGGCGCGGTTTCCTCCTTCGGCTCCGCCAGCGTGCTGGGCGTGCCCTTCCTTCTGTCCTTCCTGGCCAAGAAGGAGATCATCGTGGCCGCCGCCCTGTCCCTCATCGCCTCTCTGGGCGATATGATGCCTCCCACGGCTCTGGCCGGCATCTTCGCCGCCCAGGTGGTGGGCATGGAGAAGTACACCCCCGTGCTGAAAAAGTGCCTGATCCCCTGCCTGATGGTCATTATCTGGGGCGTTCTCTTTATTGTCTTTGCCAATGAGCTGGCTCCCTTTATTCTGTTCACTTGATAGGAAGGAGCGATTGAACTATGATTACAATTATTTATCGCCTGATTCTCGCTCTGATCGTTGGCCTGGTAGGCTGGAACCTGTTTACGGAAAAGAAGCTTACCATGCAGCTGAACGCCGCGATGGTTTTGATTCCCCTGGTCCTTCGCGTTCTGATGGTTAAGTAAGGAGGGGAGAACATGACAAAGAAGAATTATATTACTGCGGCCCTCTCGCTGGCCCTTTCGGTGGCCATTATGATCTACACCGGCATGAACTTCATGGCCGCCCGTGACATCCCCTGGCCGGAGCAGGGGCCCAGCGTGACCGACATCAAGCTGCTTTCCGACTGGTTTCCCGGCCTGAAGGATACAAACGGCGACACCTGGGTCTATGTGCTCCAGGGCCAGAAGCCCGGCGGCAAGATGCTGGTGCTGGGCGGAACCCACGCCAACGAGGTCTCCGGCTATATGGCCGCCTTCACCTTCATCGAGACCGCTGTGGTGGAGGAGGGCACCGTCTACGTGATCCCCTACACCAACCACAGCGCCATGACCCACAACGACCCCGGCGAGGGCAATCTCCAATACTTCACCCTCCAGACCAAGAGCGGCGAACGTACCTTCCGGTACGGCTCCCGGGCCACCAACCCGGTGGACCAGTGGCCCGACCCCGACGTGTACGTCCACTACCCCTCCAATCAGCAGCTGTCCGGCTCCGAAACCCGCAACATCAACCGCGGCTATCCCGGCCGTGAGGACGGCAACCTGACCGAGAAGATGGCCTACGGCGTGGCCTCCCTCATCCGGGCGGAAAACATCGGCCTGACCTTCGACCTCCACGAGGCCTCCCCTGAGTACCCCGTCATCAACGCCACCGTGGCCCACCAGAACGCTATAGATATTGCCTCTGAGGGCTGTATGAACCTGCTGATGCAGGGTATCGACATGGCCTTGGAGCAGTCTCCGGTGAATTTCCACGGCCTGACCCACCGTGAGCTGGGCGACTACACCGAAACCATGGCGCTGCTGATGGAAACCGCTAACGCCTCTCAGGGCCGTCTGCGCGGCGCCACCACCCTGAACCAGGTGCTGGGCGGCTGGGACGACTGCTATGTGCTGAGCCAGAAGCTCGGTATGCTCTATGTGCCCTGGGACGAGAACGGCCACCCCATCGAGGAGCGCTGCGGCCGCCACCTGCAAGGCGTCTATGAGTACTCCCAGGCCTATAACAACGCTCACCCGGACACTCCCATCACCTACTCCGGCGTACCCGGCTACGCCGAGCTGTTCCTGAACGCCGACCCCGCCAAGCTGGGCGGCGCGCACCTGGGCAGCTTCCTGATGTGATTGCATCAGGGCGGATTCTGTAAGGATGTTAAACAGCCCCGGACCCTCACTGCGAGGGTCCGGGGCTGCTGTGCTGTGTAAGGGTTCGGGGGCTCGGTATCAGGAGGAAAATATCTCCTGTGCCGTCTGGATAAACAGCCTGCCGGCCCTTGAGATATATTTTCCCTTCTTGTGGACAATACACAGCCTGCGCCGGCAGGAGGGGGCGTCCACGGCATACAGGCAGATATCCGGGGGATGGGTTCCGTAGCGGAACAGTGTGTCGGTTACAAAGCTGTATCCCAGTCCGTATACTGTATATTGAAGCGAGGTATTCAGCTGGTCCAGCTGGAGCAGTATGTGGGGCTGGAGCCTGTAGTGCCGGAATACCGCGCTGGCCCGCTGATACATGTCATTTTCGCTTTTCAGAAGGATAAAGGGGTGCGCCAGGGTGGCGCGGGCCAGCGCATCGGGGAGACAGTGCCGCTCCTGCCCGGCATCCGCCAGCTGCTGCGGAGTAATCCGGTAGGGGGTCAGGTCTTCGTTAATGGGGTCTGCGGCCGGGATGGCCAGCAGGATGTGCTCCTCAAACAGGTCGTGGTAGGCGAGGGAGGGCGCCTCGGTGCTGGAGCTGTCGATGACAAAATCCAGCTTTCCGGTGAGGAGCATCTGGTGCAGTAAAAAGGAGTTGGTCTCCACTGTTTCAAAGACGAGGTCGGGATAGCGGGGGAGGATGCGCTGCAAAATAAGGGGGAGGATGTTGGACAGGATATAATTGGAGCCGCCAATGCAGATGTGGCCCTTGTTCAAATTCTGGATATCCCACAGCTTTTCATTCAGAAGGGCCTCGTTGCGGGCCGTCGCGTCGATGTATTCCAGATAGGCCTGTCCCGCCTCGGTCAGCTCCAGCGGTGTGCTGCTGCGGTCAAAAATGGCGGCTCCCAGCTCGGTTTCCGTCTTTTTCACCATGGCGCTCAGGGAAGGCTGGGAAATAAATAATTTTTCGGCAGCCTTTGTAAAGCTGCCCTGCTCATACACCATTTTGACGTAGCGCATGCCTGTTGTCATGGCTGCCCCTCCTGTATAGTTTTTTATCTATGGGCGTGATATCTTCATTTGTATTTGATTATATCCTATTCCCGCGCTATAATCAAGCCAAAGGGGTGATCTGAAATGAAAAATTCACAGCGGCCTGTGGTGGTATTCGACTCAGGACTGGGTGGAATCAGCGTTTTGAAGAAGCTGATAGCTACCATGCCCAATGAATCCTTTGTATACTATGGAGATTCCGCCAACGCACCCTATGGACCGCGGGCTCCTCATGAAATCTGCCGGCTGACGGTGGAAGGCGTTGCGCGGCTGGACAGCCTTCAGCCAAAAGCGATTGTAATTGCCTGCAATACGGCGACCGCTGCGGCCCAGGATGCACTGGAGCACGCGTATCCCCATATCCCGGTGATCGGCATTGAGCCGGCGGTGCGCAGGGCGGTTCAGGAGAACCCCGGCGGCCGGATTCTCTCTCTGGCCACTGCGGGCACGCTGGCCTCCGCCCGCTATCAAAGGCAGCTTCAGGAAATTGCGGCTTCGGAACAGGTGGTTTCAATCGCGGCTCCAGGGATTGTAAACTATGTGGAGGACGGCATGCGGGACCGCGAGGGGGTTGTCGCGTATCTGCGCAGGCTGTTTGCCCCCTGGCAGCCGGCGCGTTTTGACGGTGTGGTGCTGGGCTGCACCCATTTCCCCTTTGCCTCCGCTGAGATTCAGGAGGCTCTGGGCGGTCCGGTGCGCTTTTATGAACAGAGCGATACCGTTGCCAGGGAGACCCGGCGGCGGCTGGCCGAGGCGGGAACCGCCAGCGAGGACGACAACGGCGGCGGCGTTACCATTATGAACAGCGCCAACGAAAAGACGATGCTGAGCTTTTCATGGCAGCTGTTCTCCACGATGTCAGGGTGTGTCTGAAAGCTGGCGGACCGGGCCGTCCGACAAAAGAAAAACGTGGTTTGCTCCCCGGGATGGGGGAGCAAACCACGTTTGTTTTTAATCGCGTCTGTTCCGTGTTCAGCCGTCGAGGCAGCCGTTGGTCCCGTCGTAGGGCTCGTCCTTCATGCACAGGTGTACCGCGCTCAGCTTGAAGGTCTTGGGCAGGGCCAGAATATTGGGATTCGGGCCCACAAATTTCCGCTTGGCGTCCTCCAGAGCCTCCTCGAAGGTGGCCCTGGTTTTCAGCCCCATTCCCCGGGCAATGCCGGGCTCCTGAGCGCCAACGATATAGATGGCGCTGGTGTTCATCTCGGCAATGTGGCCGCAGGACATCATGGAGAAGCCGTGGAAGGGGTGGAAGGCGTTGCAGAAGCGGTATTTGCGGATGTACTCCTCATTGGTGGCGAAGTACTCGCCGTACCGGTTCATGTCGGGGAGGACGTTCATGTGGTCGTGCTGGAACAGCTCATACAGCTCCCGGAGGTAGGGCCAGCGCTCGTCGTGGAAATACCCGTTGCAGATGGAGGAGCAGATAATGACGCAGTTGTCCTTCATCACCCGCTTATGGCGGATCACCTGGGCGGACAGGGCCTGCATCATCTGGATGGGGTTGGTGCCCATGCCGTCACCGTAGTGGAAGTTCTGGGGCATACCAAAGACCATCACATCGTACTTCTTCTCCGCCCAGGGCACATAAGTCCGCTTGTCAGCCACCTCCCAGCTGAGGGGCATCATATCCCGGGCGTAGCCGGAGAAAATGGCGATCTGCCGGGAGAAGGTGTCCAGAACCGCGTCGCAGCAGAAGAAGGGGTGCCCCATTTTTTCCTCCATCCACATGCCGATCTCGTCAAACTTGGTGCGCATCAGGTTTTTGCCGGACACCGGGGTGAAGTCCGCCCGGTGCATCACCTGGGGCACGTGGTGGCTGGCGATGCTTCTCCAGTGGGTGATTCCGGTGGCGCAGTGCTTATAGCCCCCGGAGTAGCCCCCGTAGGGGTTGCCCTGGGTGTGGCCGATGAGGATGGGGATGTCGCAGTCGAAGACATACCGGTTCATCAGCACCGGGTCGCCCCGCCGGGTGGTCCCCAGGTCCACCATGTGGTCGGGGTCCTCGCTGTCGTGGGAGGTGATCTGGCCGGTGTGATAGAACTCGTTGAACAGCTCCTCCCCCAGAATCTGTTTCATCTCACCCACGGTGGCCCGGGGGTGCAGGCCGTTGGAAAACAGCAGGAGAATATCCTTTTTCTCCACCCCGGACGCGTAGAGCTCATCCAGGCAGGCCCGGATGGACACCCTGCGGTGGGCGGTGGGCTGACAGCCCCCCTTGACGATGTCGGGGATGACAAAGACCACCGTCTTTCCCGGCCCGGCCAGCTCCCGAAGGGCGGGCATCCCGATGGGATTGCGGATGCTCTCCAGGGTGGCGGCGTAGAGGCTGTCCCAGTCCTGGGGCAGGCAGGGCGGGTCGGCCACCGTCTCGCCGGGGATAAAGACATCGGTGCTGTCGGGCAGCTCGGCGGCCATCAGGCCATGTCCGTATTCAAAATCCAGCTTCATAAGTTACTCCCCCAAATACAACCGAATAATTTCCAAATACTCCTCCGGGTAGAACCCGATTTCCCCCTGGAAGCGGGTGAGGGCGATAAGGCCGCCGTCGATCTCGTCGATGGAAGCCAGCATGGCGGCGTTGTCCGCCTTCAGGCCGCCGCCGTAGACCACATCCATTCCCCCGGTGCGCTCCTTGACGAAGCGGGCGATTTTGGTGATGTAGTCCCTGTCCGCCGGGGTCTTGCCCGGGCCGATGGACCACACCGGCTCATAGCCGATAACCACGCGGCTCCGGTCCACCCCCTCCAGGCCGATGTCCAGCTGTTCGCCCAGCACGGCCTCCCATTGGGGCTGCTCCTCGCTGGTCTCACCGATGCAGTAGAGCACCGTCAGTCCCGAAGCCTGGGCGCATTTAATCTCCTGGTTCAGCAGGCGGTTGACGGCGCCGCTGTCCGCCACACCGGCCTCGGCCAGGATGCCCTTCTTGTCGTTGCGCTCCTCACAGTGGCCGATCAGGGTGGAGGTACAGCCCATGGCCCTGGCGGCGGAGGCGGGACGGTTGGTGGTAAAGGCCCCGAAGTTGCCCCCCACCGCGGTGTTCATGCGGTAGACGCCCTGACAGCCGATCTGCACCGGGCTGTTTTCGGTGCGGGCCAGCACCGCGGAGAGGAGATGGGCCTCCGGCAGGTACTGGACAAACTCCACCCCGGCGGGGTCGTATTTCCCCAGCGCCTCCTGGGTGCTCCGCACCACCGCCGTCCCCCAGTCCTGCATCGGAGCCAGCCGGTTCACCCCGCCGAAGTCCACGGGGACGTCGAAGCGTTTCAGGTTCAGATAAATATGTTTCATGGTCGGTCACCTCAACAAAGCGTATTCCGGGAAGCGCTCCCCCATCAGGGGCATTGCGTAGTCGAAAAAGGCGTCGGCAATCTGATTCCCGTCGGCGATCCACTCCAGGGGGAATTTCTTTTCTACATTGGCCACCTTGGCCAGGGGCACCAGGGACAGGTCGGCCCGGTAGGCGGGGGTGCGCACCGCGTTGATGGCCACCATATATCCGCTCTCCCCCTTCAGGGCGGCCTCCACGGCGTATTGGCCCACGGCGTAGGCCTCCGCCCGGTCGGTGGAGGACTGATAGGGGATGCTGGCCCGGCCCAGCAGGCCCGGCTTCTCGGCCCGGGACTTCAGGCCCAGCTTCTGGATGATCTGGTCGGTGATGTGCTGGGCGGTGCCGCCGGGGACGGTGTGGCCGAAGCCGTCCACAATGCCCGTGTCGGCCAGGGGCTTGCCGTCCAGGCCGCACAGGCCCTCACTGACCGTTACCAGCAGGCCCTGGCCCCGGGCGTAGGTCCGTTCAACGTCGGCCAGCATCCTGTCCTCATCCACCGGCACCTCGGGCAGATAGGTGAGCACCGGACAGCCGGTCAGCCGTCCGGCCAGGGCGCTGGCAGCGGTGACCCACCCGGCGTTGCGGCCCATAAGCTCCAGCACCACCACGTGGATGGGCAGGGCGGAGGCGTCCAAAGCCAGCTCGGCGGAGCTCAGCGCCGCATACCGGGCGGCGGAGCCGAAGCCGGGGCAGTGGTCGGTCAGGTCCAGGTCGTTATCCATGGTCTTGGGGATGCCGATGACCTGCACGTCCAGCCCCTCCCGCCGGGCCAGCTCGTTGACCTTGTGGCAGGTGTCCATGGAGTCGTTGCCGCCGTTGTAGAAGAAACAGCCGATGTCAAACCGTTTCAGCGTCTCCAGCACGGTGGGATAGTCGGCGTCGGTCAGCTTCCGCCGGCAGGAGCCGATGGCGGAGGCGGGGGTGTGGCTCAGCCGCGCAATGGCGGCGGCGGGCACGTCGGTCAGGTCGATCAGGTCGCCGGCCAGGATGCCCTCCGCCCCGAACCGGGCGGCATAGATGCTTCCGTCAAACCCGGCACTCCGGGCGGCCTCCACCACCCCCTGGAGGGAGCAGTTGATCACCGCGGTAGGGCCGCCGCCGTGGGCGACCAGAATATTCTTTCCCATGGCTCAGATCCCCTTGGCGCGGTAGCGCTCGGCCATCTCGTCCAGAGTGACGGCTTCAATGAGGGGGGCCTTGCCCACGGAGTCAAACTCCACAATCAGGGTGCCCACAACCTCCTTCACCCCCCGTTCGATGCAGTCCACAATGCGCCCCACGTCCTCGTCGGGCACATTGCCGTACATGACGGTGTCCATGATAGGCGGGAAGAAGACCCGGGGGTCGAAGGCGGAGGGGTTGTCCAGCAACAGCTGGTAGATGCCGCCGATGGAGGCGCTGTCCCGGAGCCTGGCCTCGTTTTTGAACAGCTCCCGCAGGTTCCGGGTGACAGCCAGGCGGATGTCAGTGTCCACGTTAATCTTGCGGATGCCCAGCTTGGAGACCTCTTTCAGCTGCTCCTTCTTGATGCCGTAGGCGTCGTGGATGTCGCCGCCCAGGGCGTTGATCTCCGAGACGATATACTGGGGCACGGTGGAGGAGCCGTGGCTGACCAGGGTGCCCTCAATGCCCTCGTGGAGCATGCACTCCTTGGTGGCAATGGCAATTTCCTTGCGGATGACGGTGTCCTTGCCCTTGTTGGCCCCGTGCTTGGTGCCGTAGCTGATGGCCAGGGCGTCCACCCCTGTCTGTCGGAAGAATTTTACCGCGTCCATGGGGTTGGTGTAGGTGGAGTTGGCGGCAAAGACGTGGTCCTCCACCCCGGCCAGAACACCCAGCTCGCCCTCCACCGTGACCCCGCGCTCGTGGGCGTACTTGACCACCTCGCGGGTCAGCTCCACATTCTCGTCAAAGGGGAGGGAGGAGCCGTCGATCATTACGGAGGTGTAGCCGCCCTGGATGGCGGCCACGCAGGAGTCCAGATTCTTGCCGTGGTCCAGGTGCAGGGCCACGGGGATGGGGGAGTCGGCGGCGTACTTCTTCACCGCGTTGGCGATGTTCAGCGCCCCCTTCTTCTTGTCCTCCAGGGTCCCCTGGGCAAAATCAGTCCGTCCGCCCATAAAGGCGTTGGCCAGGTCCGCCCCCTGTAAAATGGCGGCGGAGCGGAACATCTCGTGGACCTGAATCACCGCCTTCGCCTGGCAGACGGCGTTCACATTGAAGGCCCCCTGGGCATAGTTGTATTGCTCGGTGGCATCCAGAATCGCTTTCATTGGCACCAGTGACATAGTCAGGACTCCTTTACATTGTGTATTTATTTAAACAAATTAAATAATGTATTGTATATTATATGTGCGCCTCCCCCGCTTGTCAACCCCTTTTTTGGGCAAAATAATCAGTTTTTTGGCTTTGCACTCGGGAAGAATGCCCGCCGGAGCCGATTACAGGGCGTCCTCCAGAAAAAAGGCCTTCACCGCGATGGAGGCCCCGCCCCTGGCCCCCCGGTACACGTCGTAGGGCAGGAAGGTGAAGCGGGCCTGCTCCCGGTTGGTAATCAGAGTGTGATTCTTCACTTCCTCCACCAGGCGGGCCCGGTTCTGCTCCAGGCTGAAAATGTGCCCGTCAATCAGCACGGTGCCCGGGCTGACCAGGTTAATCATGTTGGCCAGGGCGGCGCCCAGGTATTTGATGCAGCCAAACAGGATGTGCTCCACCGTCCGCTCGCCCCGCCGCTGGGCCTCCAGAACGTGCTCGATGGTGAGCGCCTCCGGGCTGCGGCACAGCTCGGTTAAAATGGAGGGGGTCCGGCTGTAGTAGAGGCTGGCACGGCACTGGTCCAGCACCGCCTTTTCACTGGCCAGCGACTCCAGGCAGCCGAAGTTCCCGCAGGTGGTGCACAGGGGGCCCTCGGGCGCCACCACGGTGTGGCCGATCTCCCCGGCGGCGGCGTAGCTGCCGTAGAGCACATTTCCGTCAATCATAAGGTGGCAGGCGACACCGTAGGAGACATAAAAATAGGCCACCGGGTCCCCCAGCAGGGTGCGGTCGAACAGGTCCGCCTCGATGATTCTGGCCCGGACGTTGTTGTCCGCCCGGACCTGGATGCCGATGCGCTCCGACAGGTCCCGGGGCAGAAAGTGGCCGCCCCAGCCGCTGCGGAAGGTGCTGTTGATCTTGCCCGTGGTGCCGTCAATCAGGCCGGGCATCACAACCCCCACCCCCAGCACCTTCTCCCGCGGCAGCCCCGCGGCCTCGATAAAGCGGGGGATGCCCTCCGCCAGCATGTCGAGGGTGGACTCGTAGCTGCCCATGCCGGCGTAGGGGCTGACGTGGGTGGACGCCGGCCGGCCGGTCAGGTCGGTCAGGGTGTAGCAGATCTGATAGGGGCCCAGGTCCACCCCGCAGAAATAGTAGGCCTCGGGCACAAATTCCAGCATGACGGGCCGGCGGCCCGGGGCGCGCTCGGCATCCTGCCCCTCCCTGGGGGCGGGCAGTTCCCGCAGCAGGCCCTGGGCAATCATGGGGTTAACGCTGGTGGTGATGGTTGGAGAGGTGAGGGACAGCCGCTGGGCAATCTCGATGCGGGAGATCGGACTGGAGCGGTAGATCACCTTTTTTATCAGACTGAGGTTTTTTTGCTTGATCAGCGGCAGATTTCCGCCCTTTTCCACCATAAGGCTCAGGCTCCCTTCCCCGTCTGCGACGGACAGTTTGTGTTCCAGTACCATAGTATATGGGGTTATCCTATAAAAATCAAGCCCGATATCGGGAAAATCCTCCTGTAAGGGGCCCGAAAAGTTCAAAAACGGCGGGGGAAAGGACCTGCAATCTTTATTCGTTTTAATAATTGTCCCGATTTCGATACAGATTATACAAATATTGTGCCCAAAGATTGTGGATATAGTAGAAAAAATTTATACTAATTGACAACAACGCCTGGGCGTGATATTTTTTAAATTAAAGAAATATCCAGCGGACTCCCATTCCCTTAATTACAAAGCAAAGAAAGGAAGTAAACCATGAAAATGAAACGGTATCTTGCTCTGCTCACCTGCGCGGTCCTCACGGCCGGCCTCCTGGTCGGCTGCGGCGGCGGCCAGAAGCCCCCTGAGTCCTCCGGCGTCACCTCCAGCACGCCGGGCGGCAGCAGCAGCTCCACCGGCGGTTCGTCCGTCTCCGAGCCCGCCGCGCCCGACCCCATCACCCTGAACCTGGCCTACATGCCCAACTACGGCGCTCTGTGGGCCGTTATGTCCGCCGAAAAGAACGGCTACTTTGCCGAGGAGGGCATCACCGTGAACATGGTGCCCTTTGACGCCGGCCCCGCCGAAATCGCGGCCATGGAGGGCGGCTCCATCGACGTGGCCTACATCGGCCATGGCGCCCATAAGCTGTGTTCCTCCGGCCAGGCCAGCATCCTGCTGATCCAGCACCTGGGCAACGCCGACTGCGTCATCGGCCTGAAGTCCCACGGCGTGGAGAGCATCGCCGACCTGAAGGGCAAGACGGTGGCCTATGCCCCCGCCTCCTCCTCTGAGATTATCCTGAAGCTGGCCCTGGAGGCCAACGGCATGACCATGGATGACGTGAAGGGCTACGCCATGGAGGCCAGCAACATGGTGGCCGCCGCCTCCTCCGGCAGCGTGGACGCCATTGCCACCTGGTCCCCCGCCTCCCTCCAGATTCTGGACATCCTGGCCGACGACGGCGTGAAGCTGTGCGGAAACGTGGACTATGCCGAGAACTCCGTCTCCCCCGGCTCCTGGGTGGTCAACCCCAAGTATGCCGAGAGCCACCAGGAGGAGCTGGTCCGCTTCCTGCGGGCCATGTACAAGGGCATGGACTACGGCTCCAAGAGCGACAACTACGACCAGGTGGCCCAGTGGTGTGCCGACCTGATCGGCGCGGACAAGGATTCCCTGTATCAGCAGAGAGGGGACGGCTACTGGTATAACTCCTCCGAGGTTGCCGACATGGTGGCCAGCGGCGAGATGATGCAGATTTACACCGTGCAGCAGAATATGTTCGTCAGCTCCGGCGACGTGGACCCCGCCACTATGCTGAAGGTGGAGGACTTCGTCCTGGCCGACCTGATGAAAGAGGCGCTTCCCTAAAGCACTTCACCTTCCAATAGGCCTTTTCAGTGGTTCCCGCCCCCTGCGGAGGGGGCGGGAATACACAATTATAAGTCAGGAACGCGCGTTCCCGGGGATGTCCCGCATCTCAAATTTTTTTAGAAAGGCGGCCGGTCTCCTGCCTGGGGGTCCCGGGCGGCGGATCAGCCGGCAAGGTGGTTTCTGTGACGAAGAAAAAAGATAATGATATCATATCCAGAATACCAAAATGGGCGTGGCTGCTGCTCTCCCTGCTGGCGGCAATGCTCCTGTGGGTGGTGCTGTCCCAGAATCCGGTTACCGCCCGCAGCTTCTCCCCGCCCTGGGTGACCTTCGCCGCCATCCAGACCATGATCAGCCGCGGCGTGCTGTTTCAGGATATCGCCAGCAGCCTGATTTCGGCCGGCATCGGCTTTGCGCTGGGCTTTTTCATCGGCGTGCCGGTGGCCTTCCTGATGGCCTGGTACCGCCCGGTGCGGTATATCCTGGAGCCCTGGATTCAGTTCATCCGCAACATCCCCCCGCTGGCCTACGTGCCCCTGGTGGTCATCTCGGCCGGCATCGGCCGGCGGCCCCAGATCATCGTGATCTGCCTGGCGACCTTCCTCACCATCTGCGTAACCGTGTTTCAGGGCGTCATCAACGTGGATGAAACTTTGATTAAGGCGGCCCGGGTGCTGGGGGCCAACGACACGGTGCTGTTTGTCAAGGTTATCTTCCCCGCCACCACCCCCTTTATCATCACCGCCATCCGCCTGGGCATCTCGGCCGCCCTCACCACCCTGATTGCCGCCGAGTCCACCGGCGCCATCGCGGGCCTGGGCATGCGGATCAAAACGCTGTCCACCACCTTTGACACCCCGCCCATGCTGCTGTACATCATCATTGTAGGCGTGATCGGCATGATCGCGGAGAAGGTGTTAAAGTTCTTTGAAAGGAGGCTGACCTCATGGCAGGAGAAGCGAGAGATATAAAGGTACAGATCAAGGGCGTGGAAAAAATCTACGAGGGGCGCAACGGAAAGACGGTGGCCCTCAACGGCGTGGACCTGGACATCTGCGAAAACGAGTTCATCTGCGTGGTGGGGCCGTCGGGCTGCGGCAAGTCCACCCTGCTGAACATTATCGCGGGGCTGCTGGAGCCCTCCTCCGGCAAGGTGCTGGTGGACGGCGTGGAGGTGAAGGGCACCGGCGTGGACCGGGGCGTGGTCTTTCAGCAGTACGCCCTGTTCCCCTGGCTGACGGTGAAGAAAAATGTGGAGTTCGGCCTGAAGCTGAAAAAAGACGTCACTCCCCAGCAGCGGGAGGAGACCGCCATGAAGTATATCAAAATGGTGGGGCTGGAGAAATTTGTGGATTCCTATCCCAAGGAGCTTTCCGGCGGCATGAAGCAGCGGGTGGCCATCGCCCGGGCCTACGCCGTGAACCCCTCCCTGCTGCTCATGGACGAGCCCTTTGGCGCCCTGGACGCCCAGACCCGCACCCAGCTGCAGACCGAGCTGCTGCGGACCTGGGAGGAGGAGAAAAAGACCTGCTTCTTCATCACCCATGACGTGGAGGAGGCCATCCTGCTGGCCTCCAAGGTGATTATCATGTCCGCCCGGCCCGGCCGCATCCGGGAGGTGCTGGACATCGACATCCCCTATCCCCGGACCCAGGAGACCAAGATCCTGCCCCGGTTTACCGAGCTGAAAAACTACATCTGGAATATCGTATACCGGGAGTATCTGGAGGTGCAGCAGTGATTCACGAGTATTATCAATACAGCCGGGAGCAGCTTCTGGAGCGCCCCAAAATTCCCCTGGAGGTGGGGGCGGACAACGAGGCCGTCTTCCGCGCCATGGCGGACGAGATGGTGGAGGAAATCCAGAGCCGCGCCGCCCTGGGGCGCACATGCGTGTTCATCTGCCCGGTGGGCCCGGTGGGGCAGTACCCCTTCTTTGTGGAGCGGGTCAACCGGGAGAACATCAGCCTGAAGCACTGCTGGTTCATCAACATGGACGAATATCTGGATGGGGAGAAGAAGTGGGTCCCAATGAGCCACCCCCTGAGCTTCCGGGGCTTTATGGAGCGGGAGGTATACAGCCAGATCCGGCCGGAGCTGAATGTACCGGAGGGGCAGCGGGTCTTCCCGGACCCCGAAAACCTGGCCTATATTCCTGAGCTGATTGAGAAGCTGGGCGGCGTGGACGTCTGCTTTGGCGGCATCGGGCTCAACGGCCATCTGGCCTTCAACGAGGCGGACCCCTCCAAGTCGCCGGAGGAGTTCATCGCCCTGAAGACCCGGGTGCTGCCCATCTCGCCGGAGACCCGGGCCGCCAACGCCATCGGGGACTTCGGCGGGGCGCTGGAGGATATGCCCAGCTACTGCGTCACCATCGGGTTCCACGAGATATATCACGCCCGCAAGATTCGCCTGGGGGTGTTTCGGAACTGGCACCGGGGGGTCGTCCGCAGGGCGGCCTACGGGGCGCCCTCGGCGGAGTTCCCCGTGTCCCTGCTCCAGGGGCGTGAGGACGTCCTGATCCGCATGACGGGGATGGTGGCCGAATGAGCGTGCTGATTCAAAACGGCACCGTTTTAACCGGTTCAACCCGCGGACGGATGGACGTCAGGATTGACCAGGGAATTATCTCCCAGGTCTCCCCGTCCCTCCGGGCCGGGGAGGGGGACTGCGTAATCGACGCGGCCGGCCTGTATGTGGCCCCCGGCTTTGTGGATATCCACACCCACGGAGGGGCCAATGTGGACGTAAACCACGCCGCAGAGGCGGACCTGGAAACCATCGCTGTGTTCTTTGCCTCCCACGGGGTTACAGGCTGGCAGTGCTCCATCCTGACCGACACCCGGGAACAGACGCTGCACTGCATCCGTCAGGCCAGAAGCTACGCCGCCGCCGGCCATCCCGGAGCCCGGCTCCTGGGCATCCACCTGGAAGGGCCCTTCCTCAGCAGGGACTACCGGGGCAGCATGCCGGAGCACCTGCTGCATACGGAATTTGACCTGGAGCTGGTGCGCAGCTACCAGGAGGCCGCCGGCGGGCTGATCCGGTATATCACCGTCTCCCCCGAGATTGCGGGGGTGCCCGAGGCCATCCCCGCCCTGCGGGAGCTGGGCATCCGTGTGTCCATCGGGCACAGTGGGGCCGACTATGACACGGCCTGGGCGGCGATCCGGGCAGGGGCGGAGTCCGCCACACACACCATGAATGCCATGCTGCTGCTGCACCAGCACCGTCCGGCCATTACCGGGGCCGTGCTGGAGAGCGACGTGTATTGCGAGACCATCTGCGACGGAATCCACCTGCACCCCGGCACCGTCCGCCTGATTTTGAAGACCAAGGGGCTGGACCGGGTGGTGGCCATCACCGACTCCATCATGGCCGCCGGCCTGCCCGACGGGCGGTACCAGCTGGGGGTCAACGACGTCACAGTGGAGGGCGGCGACGCGAAGATCACCGGGACCGATATCCGTGCGGGCTCGACGCTGACCATGGACCGGGCTCTGCGGAATCTGGTGAAATTCACCGGCGAGGCGCCGGAGACGGTGCTGCCTCTGCTGACCCAAAACCCCGCAAGGCTGCTTGGCTTTGACAAGATGGGCGAAGTCGCGGCCGGAATGGCCGGCGACCTGGTTTTGCTGAGGGAAGACCTCACCGTAGCGCAGACCCTCGTCGGCGGAGCAAGTCAATTCAAAGGTCCGCACGAACTGCGCAGCTAGACCCGGCCTGCTGGTCCCGGGAAAATCGTATTTAAAGGGAACGTCCTATGGGGGCGTTCCCTTATATTTCGTGGCAAAAAGGGCGCGATGCGCCCTTTTTGCTATGCGGCGGACCGTGATGCCCGTCGTTTCTGATAAAATCCGATTGCAAGCGAGGCGGCAATCCCGGCCACGCTCATCAGGATGCTGGTCTGGAGCGAGGTGGTGGTGAAGGAGGCGAAGAACAGACATACACTGGTCAGACCGCACAGTACCCGGAGGAGGGGGGTAAAGGATCCATAGAGGTAGTTTTCAATGCAGGAGACCATCATGTAAAAGGCCAGCGCAGTAATCAGGGCAGTCACGACCATATCTGCCGGAGTTCCATTCACCAGCGGAGTAAACAGGAACAGGAAGGGGACCAGGTAGAAGGTGGAGCCCATCTCCAGGGCAGTAAAGCCGGTTTTCATGGGACTGGAACCGGCAATGCCGGCGGCTACAAAGGCGGTAATGCACACGGGGGGCGTGATACCTGCCAGCTGAGTGAACCAGAAGATAAGCAGGTGGGCCGCAATAGGGGTGACACCCAAAGAGATGAGAGCGGGAGCACCTAAGGCGGAGAGGATGATATAGCAGGAGGCGGAGGGCAAACCCATACCGATGACATAGGACATAACAATATTAATCAGTACAATGCCCATCAGCTTTCCGCCGCCCAGAAGCATGACGATGGAGGTGCTCTTAAGCAGGAACCCGGTCTTGGACATGATTGCCACAATGATGGAGGCACAGGCCATTACCCCGATAACGGAGGTCATGGAGATGGAACACTTCTCGATGGCCAAGGTCAGCTGCTTCAAAGACAGTCGAGAGTCTTTATAACAGGCGGCCATGGCCAGGATCAGCAGGCAGCAGACCGCGGCCGACAGAGCGGGAGTGTATTTCATCACCAGCAGGGTACACAGCACTACAATGGGAACAATCATAGGAGCACAGGTCAGAAGGCTCCTGCCCAGGGGGGGCAGGTCCTCCCGGGCCAGCCCGCGCATCCCCTTTTTCCGGGCCTTGGTGTCCACAAAGAACCACACGGTGAGATAGAACAGCAGGGCGGGGAGGAAGGAAACCTTGACCACATCCCAGTAGGCGACGCCAATGCCGTCAGCAATAAGGAAAGCAACGGTGCCCATAATGGGGGGCGTGACCTGCCCGCCTGAGGAGGCCACTGTTTCCACTGCACCCGCCTCCTCAGGAGTGTAGCCGATTTTTTTCATCAGAGGGATGGTCAGGGTACCGGTGGTCACCACATTGGCTACCGTGCTGCCGGAGATCATTCCCATGCAGCCGCTGCTCAGCACGGCTACCTTGGCGGGGCCGCCGGGCTTGTGGCCGGCAACAGACAGGGCGATGTCCATAAATCGTTTGTCTCCGCCCGTCTCCTGGAGAAACACGCCGAAAGAGATGAACACAAACAGCGTCCCGGCACAGATGGCGGTCATGGAGCCAAAAAATCCCTCAGTGGTAAGGTACAGGCAGTCCACCAGCTTGTTCAGGGTGAAACCCCGGTGCATGAGCATAGCGGGCATATAGCCCCCCAGAAAGGCGTAGACGATAAAGACCCCGGCGATGATGCTCATGGCCAGTCCCACCGTGCGACGGCTGACCTCCAGCACCAGAACAATGAGGATAATTGCCACAACCTTGTCCCAGAACAAAATCTCGCTGTAGTAGGGGATGCGGGCGATGAAACGGGCGTTATTCAGAACTGTGTAAAACCCGCAGGCTAGGGCCAGAAGGGAGCAAACCGTGTCAAGCGCCGAGGGGCGGCTCCGGGGGGAGGCCTTTCCGGCGGGAATCCAGAGGAAGCTGAGGGCCAGCAAAACACCTAAGGCAATGCCGATTTGGATCATGGGAAGAAAAACACCGAAGAAGGCGGTGTAAAAGACAAATATTGTCAAGGAAAACCCGAGGATAAAGGCGTAGATGCGGTACAGCCCGTGGAGTGTACGCTTTGATGTGGCTTCTGCACCCTTCTCCACCAGTTCCTCTTTTGTCTTTTGCCAGGGCAGTTTCATACGTTACCTCCTGTCGCATAGCGGGATGGAGCCCCCTTTGCGGGGGCTCCACAGGGTTGGGATTTATCGTCACATCAGGCCGATTTCCTTCCAGAACAGCTCTGCCCCGGGGTGGACAGGAACTGTCAGGTTGTTGACCATATCCTCCTTGTCAAAGGCGGCGTAGGCAGTCTGGACCGTTTCAAAGTAGTCCTTGTGGTCATACATCGTTTTGGCCAGGAAGTAGGCTACTGCATCAGGGCAGTCGTCCCGGACAATGAGCACCGACTTCATGCCCACGGTCAGTACATCCGTTTCCTGTCCGGGGTAGGTGCCGGCGGGGATGGTAATAATTTCCCAGTCGTATTTTTCCGCCAAAGACTGGGCCATATCCTCCTCGATGCCCAGAATTTTGGAGTCGCGGCCTGTCATCAGCTCGGTCAGGCTGGCGTTGGGCAGGGCTCGGTTCAGGCTTATCAGGTCGAAATGGTGGTCGGAGTAGGCGTCGGTCAGGGCGGAGCCGTCGGCCACGTATACAGAGTTGTTGGAGAGCGCTTCAGCGGTGGTGCCGTACTCAGCCAGAGTCAGGTCCATCAGCATGTCGGCGGCGTTACCGGCGGGCAGAGTTCCGATGGAGAGCTTTGTTCCGTTGGCAATTAATTCACCCACCGTATTCTCCTTTACGCCGGCATCGCAGACCAGGTAAAGAAGACTGCTGTCCAAAGAAGCGATTCCACGCAGGCAGTCTACCTTTTCGGTGTAGGGCTCGGTACCCTCCAGGGAGGCGCTGAGAAAAATTCCCTGAGACAGACCAATCATCGCCTCGCCGCTGGCCATGACCATGGGGTTGGCTACAGAGCCGCCGGTAGTGGCGGTGATGGGGAAACCAGAAAAATAGCCGTTGGCCTTGTCCGCAATGGCAGCGCCAATCTGAGCCCAGCCGCCGCCGGAGGGGCCGGTGACAAACTCCATCACATCAAAACTCATACCCTCCTCAAAGGTTCCGCCGCTTGTGCTTCCGGAGGAGGACTGGGTGGGGGCGCCGCTCTTACCCACATCTGAGCCAGTGGGTGCAGGCGAACCGCCGCAGCTGGTAAGCAGGGTAAAGAGCATTGCTGTGGAGAGCATAATAGAAACCATTTTCTTCATTTTAATTCCTCCTTATAGTTTGATCTGTTTTTGTGTTTGGGGAGTGCCCGACATGCTTCATCCCGGCAAGACTGGTCACAGTAGCTGGGAGGGAAGCTCCACACCTCTGGCCCTGGCCATCTCCGCCAGTTGAGCCGCGATGCTGTCACTGACACGGATTCCGGTGCGCCTCCGTTCCCTGGTGCACATGGCCTCATATTGTCCGGGGTAGGTAACCGTCTGAAAACCAGGGGCCGGCGGAATCCGGTTGACTGCCCCCAGGAATTCCTCACAACGCTGTTGGTAGTCCTCCACGGCACAAAACAAATCCAGACGGAAGGCGGTGATTACCCAGTTAAACTCCACAGGGTCACCCAGCATACCATAACACAGCAGCTCATTGATCATGCCCATCCCACTGCCCTTGGGGCCGGCTGAGGGAAGCATTACCCCGCCGGCAAAATAATCTGCGGGGTTGGTGGAGGGATTCCCGTCTCGGTCCAGAATCTGGCCGGGGGGGAGGGGCGTTCCCTTCCGCTGGGCCAGGCGCAGCTTGCCTCCGGCAGAGGCGGAGGTGGCGAAGTCTGCGGAGAGCGGAACCCCATCCATGCCGGGCATGGCAAAAGCAACCGGGTTTGTACTCATTACACCCCTGGTCCCTCCAAAGGGGGCAACTGAGGGGTGCTCCTTGTGCCCGCCGCCGCCATAAACGCAGCCGAAACAGCGGCGATCGGCCAGAGCCTCCGCATAAGCTCCTACCCGGCCCGTGTGTCCCACGCCGGTAATTGCAGCCACAGCCATAGGATGTTCAGACAGGTGGTTCAGGAGCTGTTCCACCGCCTGCTCCATGGCGGCGATGCCGAAGCCCTGATTCCCGTCTACCAGAAAGGCGCCTGGTCCCTTGACCTGTACCACTGGGGATGCTTTGCCATTCACCTTGCCCTCCAGCATAAAACGGGCGTATTCAAATAGGCGCATTGCCCCCTGAGACTCTACACCCTTCAGGTCGTTGTCTACCAGATGCCCGGTGATGACCTGGGCGTTCTCCAGGGAGGCGCCGTAGGCCTGCAAAAAACGGACCCCAAAAGCGCGAATGGCCTCGCTGTCCACCAGTCTCATGTTAACCACCTCCAGACTTAATGTTTTATGCCCGAACTACCGGCTTGCGGCCGCCGATAGCGTTCAGCTCCTCCAGACTGGCCTGACGCTCCACTGCCTGAGCCAGTGCAATCTCAATTTCCCCAATCTCCTCTGCCTGGTAGATAATTTCCTCCAGACGCTGAGAAGGCAGAATCACAATGCCGTCGCTGTCGCCCACCACAATGTCACCGGGGTTGACTCGGCAGCCGCCCACATCCACCGGAACATTGACGGCAGCCAGCTGGAGCTCCTCTGCATAGGGCTTGGTGCCGCTGCCCTTGCAGTAGAACGGCATGACGTGGGATACGATCTCCTCCCTGTCACGGATGCACCCGTCCACCAGAATGCCGGCGGCGCCGGCCAGCTCGGCCACCCGGGCCACATTGCCACCGGTGAGCCAGCACTGAGTGTTTTGGGCTGCCACCACCATTACCTGCCCGTCGGTGCACATCCGGGCAATGGCAAACTGCCCAGGCTGTCCCCCGGGCTGGCCCGGCTGCTTGGGTATGTACTGAACGGTGAGAGCCGGGCCTACCATGTTGGGGACATGCCCCTTCTGAAGCCGGAAGATTCCCTTTGTATAGCCGGAGATTCCCAGCCGGCGCATGGCATCGGTCAGGTCGCCGGTTGGGGTCTTTTTTAAAAACTCCATCATCTCTGCGTAGTTCATTGGGATAAACATCCTTTATTTTAGATTTACAGTGATTTTAGCCGGGTTCACTGTATGAAACCCAATCGTTTTCCCGTGAGTCTTAGAATTTTTATTTTCTTTAGTGTACCGCTTGGATGAACAGATGTCTAATACGTATTTTTGGATTATCAGGATAGATTTAAATCTATGATAATGCTGGGGGAAGTGGAATATTTATCATCTGTTCTCCTGAAAATATTAAGTTAAATCTGACAAAGTTTGACGAAACTTGACAGATTAGGGCGATTTCTATATAATAAACAATAAAGATAATTCTATTAAAGGAGAGAGACTATGACTTTGTTGCAGCTGCAATACTTTCAGGCCTTAGCCCGGACGTTGCACTACACCCGCACAGCGGAGCGGCTGCGCATCTCGCAGCCCAGCCTGAGTGCTGCCATTGGGGACCTGGAGCGGGAACTGGGTGTAAAGCTGTTTCAAAAAGAGAGCAGGAAGGTCTCGTTGACCCTGGATGGACAACGCTTTTTTTCCTATGTGGATCAGGCAATGTACCTGCTGCAGGAGGGGGTGGACCTGATGCAGGAGTCTGCCCAGACTGCGCAGCAGGTGGTCCGGCTGGGGTATTTTCAGAGCATTGCCTCCACCATTATCCCGGAACTGGTAAAGGGGTTTTACAAACAGGAGGAAACGACGCACATCCTCTTTCATTTTACCGAGGTGTCTTCCTATGATGTGCTTAGCCGCATTCGTTCCGGGGCGCTGGACCTGGGGTTCAGCTTTCATCAGGCGGCTTGGGCGCAATCTGTGCCGGTGGAACACCAGATTCTTTACCTGGCAGTGCCGGTAAACCATCATCTGGCGGGCCGCGACTGTGTCTCTTTTGCTGATTTTGCCACCGAGCCTCTGATTGCTCTGGGGCAGGACAGCAGCCTGCGGGTCAATCTGGATGAGGCTTTTTCCCGGCATGGGATGATTCCCAGAAATGTATTTGAAGTGCGGGAGTGCAACGCAGCACTGCAATACGTTGGACTGGGCTTTGGCGTATCGGTTTTGCCTCAGATGCCGGCTATCAATTCAGATAAAATATCTATGCTGCCCATCAAGGACCCGGAGGGAGATTTTACCCGGACCATTTATTTTACCTGCTGTAAAGGGCGCACGCTCCCCTTGGCTGCACAAAAGGTAAAGGACTACATTCTTCACCATTTTTCTCTGCCGTCAGCGCCTGCATGAAAACAGGCTTCAGTATTTTAGATTTTTATATTATTGTATCCGTAGATAAATAAAAATGAGGGCTCTGGATTGTGAAATCCAGAGCCCCTCTTATTAGGGCCAAATGGGCATAATAACCCCTTATTTCCAATAAGTGTATGGAAACGTACTACTTTTGGGAGAGTGCACGGTATGGGTGAAGGGGGGACACCCTCTCAGTCAGCCTGCGGCTGACAGCTCCCCCAAAGGGGGAGCTTTTGGGTGCTTTCCGGGAAGGCTCCTACCTCCCCCTTTGGGGGAGGTGGCACGGCGAAGCCGTGACGGAGAGGGCCGTCCCCCACAATATTAAAGGAGGAAACAACATGCCAACCAACCGCACACCACATTACAGCCTCTCCCAATGGGAGCGGGACGACCGCATTTTGATGGAGGATTTCAACGAAGACAACGTGAAAATCGACGCCGCCCTCAAGGCGGTGGATGCCCGGGCGGACGGTCTGGCGCGGAGCCTGGCGGAGCAGGCCGCGGCGGCGGCCAAGCTGGGTAACTGCGTGGCCCACTACACTACGTTTACCGGAAACGACGCGGCGTCCCGGACTTTTTCCTTTCCCCACAGGCCTCTGTTCTGCGTCATCGGCACAACCGACGCAAGCAATCGAATCATGTCCCTTCTGCGGGGTGTTTCCAGCGGGTTTCTGCTCCGTTCAAACGGCTCTGATCTCATTTATGTCACCTGGTCGGAAAAAGCCATTACCATCAACAGCAACTCTCCCACTGGTGTGCAGCAACTCAATAAATCCGGCCAGAATTACATCCTGCTTGCCCTGCTGGACGCCGCAAAGTGACGAAAAGGCCCCGGGCCTCACGGCCCGGGGGTCCTTTTCACATGAACAAGAGAGTTTTATCCGGAAACTCAGGGGACAGGGGCCTCTTTCACCTCGACAGCGGAACCGTCGAAGGTGTACTCAATGGCCTCGCCCATGGGAATGGTGCAGGCCTCGTCGACATACCACTGAATTTCAAAGGTGGTGGTCTTGGTTCCGGTCACAGGCACCAGAACGCCCATCAGCAGGTCAAGCTGTGTAGCGTGGCTGTACTTCACATTATTGCCGGTCGTAGCGCCCTTAGCGCCCTTGGGACCGTAGAAGCCCACAGCAACCAGCATGCTCTTGTCACCTGTGTTCCCGGCGGGATAGTACCAGGGGGCCTGAGTGTAATCAATGCTGCTGTTCTTGGTGTACTCGCCCGTCAGGGTAACTTTGCTGCCGCTGATGCTGGTGGTCACGTTGGGAGCGATAGCACCGTTGCTGCCCTGGATGGGATAGTTATCCTTGGTGAAGCACTCTGCATTGTCAATATTATTCTTGACAAGCTCAGCTGCCTCCTCGGCGGACAGACCGTCGGCGGTCAGGTAGCCGGTCTCGATGGAGACGAGGGTGACCAGCTCGGTGGCGGTGAAAGTGTCGCTGAGCGCCATAAATTTGCTTGTCTTGGCGCCAGTCTTGGGGTTCTGGAATGTCACCTTGCTGTAGGGGGTCTCTGCCAGTGCGGTGTCGGCATCGTAGCTGCCGCCCTCCGCAGCGTTAATCAGATCGGCAACATCGCTTGAACCGGCGGTGAAGCCGCTGAAGTCAACCTCTTTAACCTCGTCGTCCAGCTTGAAGCTGTTGACAACGTCAATGGTCAGACCGGAGCCATCTTTCAGAGTGACAGGCACGCCGGCGGGGGTGGTGAAGGTGACCTCGATGATACCATTGGTATCGAAGGTAACGGTCACGTCCTTGGCGTTCCAGTTGGCGCCCTCCAGCTCCTTCTTGATCGCGTCGGCAATCTCGACGTAGTTGGGCACGCAGGTGTCGCTGACAGTAATATCGAAGGTGTTGAAGCCGTCGTACGCAGCGGTGACCTTGTGATCGGTGATCTCCTCGGGAGCCTCATAGGTGTTGGTGCGGTCGTAGATGACAACGGTGGTAGCGCCAGTACCATCAACCACAGCGCTGATTGTGTAGTTATAGGTGGTGCCGTTCTTGCTGTTCAGATCGCGGACGATCTTGTCCAGGCGGGAAGCGCCATCGGTGAAGGTGGTAACCAGCTTGTTCTTCTCGTACTGAACCAGCAGGATGTTGACGTCGTCATTCACCCAGATACCCTCGGTGGTCTTGGTGGTGACATACAGGGTGTTGCCCTTCTTCACGTCCATAGTGGGGTGATCGTTTGTGAAGGTCTGCTCGTAGAGGACATTGTCATACTCGTCCAGGCAGGCTTCCAGCAGCTTGATATCCCGGACATAGTCGCCCTCAACAATGGGAGGACCGGCCTGGGCAGTGGTCAGGCTCCAGTCGGGCACGGCGGTGAAGGGGGAGGAGGTGGTCAGGCCGCTCCAGTCCGCGATGCCAATGACCTCGCCCTTGGAGTTGTAGCGCACCTGATACCAGTGATGCTGCTGCATGTTCTCCAGGTAGGTCAGGCTGTCAGAGACCTCAGTGATGTCGGTCTTCTTGCCGTCCAGGGTGACCTCGCGGCTCCAGGTCCACTGATCGCCAACCTTCTCGTAACTCTCGAAGTCAACGGAGGAGCTGTGGACATAGACCAGATTCTTGGTGCTGGCGCCGTCGTCGCCCGCCACCACAGCGGCGATCACGTAGCCGTCCTTGCCGTAGAGGCTGTACACGCCGTGGGTCAGGTGGGCGTCGTTGTTGCCAACGGTTCCGGCCCGCTTGGAGTCCTCAGCCTCCTTGAGGGCGTCGGCCTGGCTCCAGACCTTCAGGTCGGCGTTGCGGACGCCGGTGATAACGCTGTTCACGTCGCTGATGGCGCCGTAGCTGGTGCCGTTGCCGCCGTCGCTGTCGTGGTCCAGCTCGTCCAGCTTGACCGTGATGTAAACAGTGTCGTCGTTGCCGTAGACCTTGCTGTAGCCCACAGTGGTGTTGCCGCCGCCGTTCAGGGACAGGTGGGTGCGGTTAATCTCACTGACATTGGCGGACTTGGTCCAGGCCTGAGCGATATCGGTCCCGTTGGTGGTTCCGCCAGGCACGCCGGTGTTGATGTCAGCACCGCCGGCGTAGGAGGGCTGGGTGGCCCGGGCGACTTCCTTGATGGTGTACACGTCATCGGTGACGCTGTAGGTGCACCAGGAGTTCAGGATGGAGTCGGTGCCGGCACTGGTGGCAGGCAGAGTGCTCTTGGCCACGTTGATCTTGACGGTTTTCATAGTGCCGTCCAGGAAGATGGCGTTGGCATTGGCGGTCAGGTTGGTCAGGTGGCTGCCATCCCGCTGAATGGCGGAGATGAACACGTAGTTGTTCACAGCGTCAACCACGTCCACGCCGATGGCGTAGCCGTACCGGTCCAGATAGACGTTATAGGTAACGTCCTTCAGGTTGACGATGCCGCTGCCGGTGCCGGTGTACTTGTCCAGAACCTTCCAGTCGTACTCGGCGGCGCTGGAGTAGCTGTACTTGGTGCCGTCCACGGTGACGTTGGAGTTCTTCTTGAAGGCGGTAATCTCAGCAGAGGCGAGGATCTCAGGCACGGCAACGGACTGCACAGCGCCCTCGGCCACCGTTACCAGCATGGGGTCGCCGTCCTTCACGTCAGCGACCATGGCAAAGTCTTCCACGGGCAGGGTGAAGCCCACATAGTCGTTGTCGGAAGTCAGGGTCTTGACATACTCCTTGCTCACAATGTCCAGACCGTAAGCGGTGATGTCAACTTCCTCGGTGCGGGTGTCGTAGTCCTCGTCGGCAAACGCCAGATAGGTGTTGATAATGGCAATCGTGACCTCGTCCCGATCGTCGTCCACAAAGACCTGGGTCAGAACGCCGTTGCCGGTAGCGCCCACGCCCTTGTCGTTGTTGCGGTTCATGTCGGCCGTGGTGAAGTAAGCGCCTTCCAGAATGTTCTTGGCGTTATCGGCCTTGGTGTCCACGCCGTCAATGGCGATGTCGATATCGTAAGTCTTGATGGTGTCGGCGCCCAGCAGATCATACAGATCCTTACCGGTGACCTCAATGGTGTACTCGCTGCGGATCAGCTCCTCCTTGGCGTAGGTGCCGATGCCCTTGCCATCGTACTCCCACTTGCGGGCGGGACGATCAAAAGCGTCCTCCGCGTTGGTGTTCAGCTTCAGCTTGCCATTGTACAGCTCCTCGCCCAGCTGGATGTAGGACTGGTTGGTGGTGCCGTCAGTGGTGTTGCCCAGGGGGCTGATGGCGCGGTACTTGGCCTCGGTGCCAGTACGGAAGGTGTACTCACCCTGGTAGCCAATCTTCACGCCGTTGATCTCAACGCCCAGAGTGCCGGTGAAGTCCACCATGTTGGAGCGCAGGGCGTTCAGAGCCATCTGAGCGACCTGGTTACGGGTCATGGGGTTGGTGGCGTTAGTGCCCACGCCGTTGAAGATGCCGATCTGGCTGCCCTGGCGGACAGTCACGACCTGGAAGCCGTCGGCATAGTCTTCAACATGCTTGAAGTAGCCGAGGGCGCGCATCATCATGCTGGCGGCCTCAACGGCGGTGACGGTGGCGGCAGGATCGTAGATGCCGTCGCCGCGGCCGGACACAATGCCGTTGGCGGCGCAGGCGCCGACCCAGCCCTTGGCCCAGTCAAAATTGCCGCTCACGTCGGCAAAGGGACAGGTGCTCACATAATAGTTGTAATCCAGGTTCAGCAGCTTGCCCATGACGACTGCCATCTCAGCACGAGTGACAGGGCGGTCAGGACCGAAGCCACGGTCGTCGCCAACCATGACCTCAACGGCCTGCAAAACCTCGATGGCTTCGACGTTGTCTTCTGCGTCAACGTCGGAGTAGCCCGCAGCCGCACTGGTGCCAATGACCATCATGCCCAGGAGCATGACAGAGGCCAGAGTGAGGCTGAGGGCCCGCTTCAGGTTTCTCATTCGGATTTCCTCCTTACAAAATTTTTCGGCCTGAGAGGGGCCGGGATTTTGGATAAAAAGTTGAAAGCTGTCACATTTGGTAGTCTCCGAAGATTTAACCTTTTTGAAACAATTTTCGCCGTTTTATCCAAAAATTTCGAGGTTTTTCAACATTTCGCCCCTGCCACCGCCGTGTCACGCCCCTTACATGGGGTTGAAAAGTTGCGAAACTGAGGAGAAAAACCGTCAAAGGCACTGCTTTCGATGTAAAAAAGTAAAACTGGTAGACATCTGGTAGACCGCGCCGCTTGGGGGGATTTTTGAACCGCTTGGGGCGCAGGAGCTTGACATATTTTTTTGGTAGACCTATGGTAGACCTGCCGGGCGGAGCGCGTATCTGTGCAGCCCCGGACATCTTAACAAAAGCTTCACAATTCCCGCCTTGACAGGGGGAGGGGGCTTGGGTATAATACATGACAGCCTGTCACATTGCGACAACCTGTCATAAAAGGAGGGAGACCGTGCCCACCGCAACATTTTTTCGATTGCCGGAGGAGAAGCGAAAGCGGCTGATTGATGCCTGCTGGAGCGAGCTGACCCGGGTCCGGTTTACCGATGTATCCATCAACCGGATCATTACGGAGGCCCGCATCCCCCGGGGGAGCTTCTACCAGTATTTCTCCGACAAGGAGGACCTGATCCACTACCTGCTGGACAACATGCGGGAGTACTTCGTCTCGCTGCTGCGGGGCATCCTGGTGGAGGCCCGGGGCGACCTGTTTGCCATGCCCCTGATGGCCTACGACCGCTTCATCAGCCAGAAGGGGGATACCGACCCCATGCTGGCCCTGTTCATTAGGCTGATGACGCTGAACAAAGGGCTGGACCTTCAGAATTTCATCGGCTCACCTCAGGGGTTTATCGGCGAACGGGAGCATTTTCTGCCCGACCCGCTGTGGGAGGTGGTGGACGCCGCCCGGCTGCGAGAGAGCAGCCGGGAGTACGCCGACCACGTGTTTCACCTGACCTGTGCGGTGCTGGCCTTCGCCATTGTGGAGACGCTGCAATACTCCGCCCGGGCCGACCAGGTCCGGGACCCGGGGCGCACCGCCCGGCTCCGGGAGCTGACAAAGGTGCGTATGGACCTGCTCCGTTACGGCGGGGCGGCGGAAGGATATAAGGAGGAGACCTTATGAAACAACGAACCACGGCCCTGCTGCTGACGGCGGCGCTGGCCCTGTCCCTGCTGGGAACGGCCGCCCTGGCGGCGGAGGGAGACCTGGCCCCGCCGGCCTCCTCCGCAGTCCAGACAGAGCCGGCGGAGGGCGGCGGCACATCAGCCGGGGAGCCGGAGGCCCAGGGAGAAAACCCGCAGGGGGCGGAGAGCACTGAGCCCGTCGAGGGCAACCCCGGCGAGGACAGTGAGGAGCCGGATGCCCCCGTGGAGGAGTACATACCGGACCCGGTGGGGTCCGTCACCTTCGGAAATCTGAACCGGCGGATGCACGAGGGCAATTTACAGGTGCTGTCCATTCAGGAGAGCATCGACATGCTGGAGGAAATCGACTACGACGACCTGAAGGAGGACCTGCGCCTCCAGCTCAACGAGCTGGCCAAAACCCAGTGGAGCCTGGTCATGTCCTCCGGGGCGATGATCGAAGCGGGGCTGATGAGCGACTACGAGTACCACAGCGCCTATGACCAGCTGGACAGCGCCTACGACGCCGTGCGCAAGCAGTTCGACGCCATTAAGGATGGCGACATGCAGGCCGACAACGCCGACACCATCCGGCAGTTGAAAAACCTGCAAAACCAGATCATTATGGCCGGCGAGGCCACCTACATCGCCCTGGCCGCCATGGAGATACAGGAGGACGGGCTGGAGCGGCAGCTGGCCGCCCTGGACCGGCAGATTACCGAGCTGGACCTGCGCTATGAGCTGGGCCATGTCTCCTCCATGACGGTGAAGCAGGCCAAATCGGGCCGAGCCGCCCTGAACAGCGGCCTGTCCACCCTGGGGATGAACCTGAACACCTACAAGGGCCAGCTGGAGCTGCTCATGGGGGCGGAGATCACCGGGGAGCTCTCCCTGGGGGCCCTGCCCGCCGTGGCCCTGGAGGATTTGGAAGCCATGGACCTGGAGAAGGACCTGGAGACCGCCAAGGAAAACAGCTGGGACCTGTATGAGGCCACCGAGACCTACAAGGACGCCCGGGAGAAATACAACGACCACGGCGGCGACTACGGCCAGACCTACAAGGCCAACGACCGGTCCTACACCCAGGCCCGGCACACCTATTACTCCGCCAAATACACCTACGACAACACGGTGCAGAGCTTTGAGCTGAGCCTGCGCAACCTGTATCTGAAGGTAAAGGACTATCAGCAGATTCTTGCCACCTCCCGGACCGCCCTGGCGGTGGAACAGGACAACTACACCGCCGCCCAGTTGAAGCAGAGCCAGGGCACCATCTCCCAGAACGCCCTTCTGGAGGCGGGGGACAAGGTGGCTGAGGCCCGGGAGAAGGTGGCCAAGGCGGAAAACGACCTGTTCTCCGCCTACAACACCTACCGCTGGGCCGTGGACTGCGGCATCATGAATTAAAGGAGACCGCCCATGAAGGAGAAAAAAATATTTGCCGCCCTGTTGGCCGGTGCGCTGGCCCTCAGCCTGACCGCCTGCCAGTCGGGCGGGGAGACCTCTGTCCCCACGGAGGGGGACGCCCCCGCCGGTGTGGCCGTGCAGGTGCAGGAGGTGAAGGTGGACACCATCTCCACCGAAAACAAGGTATCCGGCCGGGTGGTCACCGACGGGCAGGAGTCGGTGTTTGTCACGGCGCAGGCCCAGTGCACCGCCGTCTACGTGGAGGTGGGGGACGCCGTCACCGCCGGGCAGAAGCTGTGCGCCCTGGACTTGGCCAGCACCCTGTCCTCCTACAACGCCGCCAGCATCAGCTACCGCTCCGCCGTCCAGAGCTACAACGATCAGGCGGCCATCTTCGACCGGCAGATTGCCCTGGCCGAGAAGAACGTCAGCGATTTGCAGGCCCTGTTTGAGATCGGGGCCGCCTCCCAGCTGGAGATCGACCAGGCGGAGCTGAGCCTGGACACCGCCCGGGCCCAGCGGACCTCCACCCTGGCCCAGCTGGAGGCCGGGATGCAGAGCTACAAGTCCAACGTGGAACAGCTGGACACGGTGCTGGAGCACGTGGACGGGGCAGGCAACGTAATTGCCCCCGTCTCGGGCACCGTCATCTCCCTCAGCGCGACCGAGGGCGGGTTTGTCACCGCCTCCGCCCCGGTGGCCGTCATCGACGGGGTGGACCGGATGGAGGTGGCCGTCTCGGTGTCTGAGGCCCTGGTGCCCAAGCTGGCCCGGGGGGACGAGGTGGACGTGTCCATCAGCTCCCTGGGGGTCCAGGTGGTGGGGACCATCAAGAGCATCGACCTGGCCGCCAGCATGCAGACCAAGCTGTATAACGTCACCGTCTCCATCAACGAGGACGTGGCCGGCCTGCTGTCCGGCATGTTTGCCGACGTCTCCTTCCGCACCGACACCTCCACCAACACCATTGTCATCCCCACCGAGGCCATCCTCACCAGCAACGATGTGCAGTATGTCTTTGTGGTGGAAAACGACGCGGCCCGCTATGTGGAGATTTCCGCCGGCCTGACGGGCAACGGCGTCACCGAGGTCACCTCCGGCCTGAAGGCGGGGGATATGCTGGTGACGGTGGGCCAGGCCTATCTGTCTGAGGGCGACCCCGTCCGGGTCGTCTCCGGGGAGGGCTGAGGCCAGTGGATAATATCGCAAAATTCTGTATCAAGCACAAGGTAACCACCCTGATGGCGGTGATTATGATCTCCATCTTCGGCGTGGTCTTCACCACCCGGCTGCAGATGGCCCTCCTGCCCGACATGGAGGCCCCCGCCGCCCTGGTCATGTGCTACTACAACGGCGCCAGCCCCTCCGACATGGAGGAGCTGGTCACCCGCCCCCTGGAGTCGGCCATCATGTCGGTGTCCGGGGTGGACGGGGTGAGCTCCACCTCCTCCGACGGGGTGAGCCAGCTGCAAATCACATATGTGGAGGGCACCAACCTGGATATCGCCGCCACCAAGCTGCGGGAGCAGTTTGACCGGCTGTCCCTCCCCGACGGGGCCATGGACCCCATCATCGTCAACATCAACATCGGCGACCTGATGCCCTCGGCCATGATTGCCCTCCAGGGGGAGGACCTGGCCTCCGTCCAGGCCCAGGCGGAGGACACGGTGGCCCCCGCCCTGGAGCGTATCGACGGGGTGGCCCAGGTGACCATCTCCGGCGGCGTGGAGCAGCAGATCTCCGTGGAGGTGGACCCCACCCGGGCGGCGGGCTTCGGGCTGTCCAACAACTACATCGCCCAGATGCTGGCGGCGGACAACCTGCTCTACCCCGGCGGCGACATGCAGAACGGTACACAGACCCTCACCGTCACCACCGACGCCAAGTTCCAGACGGTGGAGGACGTGGCCAACCTGATTATCCCTCTCCAGACCGGGGGCACCGTTCGCCTGTCTGAGGTGGCCAGCGTGGCCCTGGAGACCGAGGACCCGGAGGCCATCGCCAAAACCGACGGCTCGGCCTGTGTGGTGCTCCAAGTGTACAAGCAGTCGGGGGCCAACGAGGTGTCCACCGCCGACGCGGTGGTGGACGAGATGGCCAAGCTCCAGGCCCGCAATGGCTCCATTGTATACACCGTGCTGTATACCGCCTCTGACTACATCAACATGGCGGTGAACGCCGCCATTCAGAACATCATCATGGGCGTGGCGCTGGCCGCCGTGGTGGTCTTCCTCTTCCTGCGCCGGTGGGGAGCCACCGCCACCATCGCCGTGTCTATGCCGGTGTGTATCCTCACGGTGTTCGTGCTCATGAACGTGTTCCACCTCACCCTGAACATGATGTCCCTGGGGGGCATTGCCATGGGTGTGGGCATGATCGTGGACAACTCCATCGTGGTGCTGGAGAACATCTACCGCTACTCCGCCGAGGGCCGCAGCCGTCTGGAGTCCTGCGTGGAGGGTACCCGGGAGGTTTTCACCTCCCTCACCGCATCCACCCTCACTACCGTGGCCGTCTTCCTGCCCCTGGGTCTCACCGGGGGCATGGCCGGGATGCTCTTTGACGACTTCTGCCTCACCATTTCCTTCCTCATCCTGGGCTCCCTGGTGATTGCCATTACCCTGGTGCCCCTGCTGTGCTACTTCCTGCTGGACGAGAAGAAGGTCCACCAGCACGCCCTGAAAAAGGCGGAGAAGAAGGCGAAAAAGCACGCCGCCGGCAAGGCGGGCCTGGGGCACCGGCTTAACAGCCTCTACACCCGTCTGCTGGGCTATTTTGTCCGCCGGCTGTGGGTGGGGATGCTGGCCTCAGTGGCCCTGGTGGCCCTCTTTATCGCCGCGTGCATGTCCACCAAGATGGTGCTCATGCCCGAGATGGACCAGGGCATGGTCCAGGTGTCCATCAGCACCCCTGTAGGCTCCGAGGTGAAGGACACCGCCGCCATTGCCGACCGAATCGTGGACATCGCCATGGACAACGTGCCCGAGCTGGAGTCCATCTACCACATCACCCAGCCCGAGACCTCCTCCCTGAACCTGGTGCTTTCCGACAAGGAAGACCGGGACCGGAGCAGCAGCGACATTGCCAACGCCCTGCGGGAACTGGTGCGGGATATCGCCGGCTGTGAGATTACCGTCTCCGCCTCCGACATGACCGCCCTTATGGGCAGCGGAGCGGACATCAGCGTGGACATCACCGGCAACGATTACGAGACCCTGACCATGATCGCCGATGACCTGGCCGCCCGGATTTCCCAGCTGCCCGACGCAGTGGACGTGGGCACCTCCGAGGCCAAGGAGGTGGAGCAGGTGACGGTTACCATGAACCGGGAGGCCGCCTCTCAGTACGGCCTCACCGCCGCCACCGTGGGCGCTGCCGTGCGGTCGGAGCTGTCCGGCTCCACCGCTACCACCGTCACCATCAACAACAAGGAGCTGGATGTGGTGGTCAAGGGGGACGGCCGGTCGGCCGCCAGCCTGGACGCCCTCAAGTCCATGCCCATCCCCTCCGCTTTCGGCGGGACGGTGCCCCTGTCCGCCGTGGCCAACGTGGACATCGAGCTGGCCCCTCAGAGCATCATCCGGGTGAACCAGTCCCGGCAGATTTCCGTCACCGGCGACACCATCAGCGGCGACACCACCGCCATCACCCAGGAGATCCGACAGATTTTAGAGAGCTACACCCTCCCCGACGGCTACACCGCCCAGATTTCCGGCGCCTACGAGGATATGATGGACAGCTTCGGCGACCTGCTGCTGGCCCTGATTGTGGCCCTGGGGCTGGTGTACTTCGTGCTGGCCTCTCAGTTTGAGTCCTTCCTTATGCCGGTTATCGTTATGATGATTCTCCCCGTGGCCTTTACCGGGGCCCTGTTCGCCCTGCCTCTCACTGGCCGGGACCTGTCCATGATCTCCCTGGTGGCCCTGATTATGCTGGCCGGCACGGTGGTAAACTCCTCCATCATTCTGGTTGACTATATCCGCCAGCGCCGGGAACAGGGGGAGAGCCGGGTGGACGCCATCCTCCACGCCTGTCCCCTGCGTGTCCGGCCCGTGCTGATGACCACCCTCACCACCATCCTGGCCCTGGTGCCCATGGCTCTGGGCCTGTCCGAGGGAGCGGCGGAGATGATGAGCGACATGAGCATCACCATGATCTCCGGCATGGTCATTTCCACCATTATCACCCTGCTGTTCACCCCGGTTTACTACTCCGTTATCGACGATTTGAGCCACATTTTCTCCCGGAAAAAGAAAAAGGGAGAGCCCCCCACCCAGCCGCCTGCTGAGATGGAAGTCTCTCCCGCAACAGTGGAATAAACGCAGAAAGGCCCCGCCAACCGGCAGGGCCTTTCGCTATATTTGTTCTGCTCCTTTAATATAGGCGACGATAAGAGCCTCAAGTTCCTCCACTGTATAGGTCTTGTCTGGCTGCTGCTTGAGAATCTGAATCAAGTCGAACATTGCGGCCTTTTGTGCCACCAATATTTCCCGCTCAGTTGACATCTTATTTGCCCCCCCTTCTATTATAGTTCTATTATACCAGAGTTATTGTGCTATTTCAATATTTTTTATTATACAAGTGTGTCCATCTGCGCATTTTACCCGATTGATTTCCGCTGATTCGCCTGTAGGGGCGGCCTGTGGCCGCCCGTTTCTAATTGACAGAATCATTTTTCTCTGCGGGCGGCCACAGGCCGCCCCTACATAAAATCTGCGGTAAAAACACGTCCTATTATACTTTGGGGTAGGGTTCCCGCACATTGGTTAGGCCAAGCAAATAATCCGTACTGGTATTGTGAATTTTGGCAAGGGAAATTAAAATTTCGGGTGGAATAATGCGGCGCCCAAGCTCATAGTTACTGTATGTTTGCTGGGAACATCCCAGCTGGATTGCAATCGCAGTCTGGTTTAAATCGGAATCTTCCCGAAGTTCCCGTATTCTTGGATATATTGTATACATCCATATCACCTCATTGTTAGTATATCTTACTTCAAATTGTTGTATTGACTTTTACAATAAATTGAAGTAAAATATTCTTTGAGGTGGTTTATTATGAGAAGGGGCCCTAAAAAAGCGGTCAACATTTTGCTCCCTCTGCCCTTATATGAGCAGATCAAAATGCAGTCGGATGTAAAGCATCGGACGGTATCGTCCTATGTTCGGCAGGTACTGCGGCACTACCTGTGGCATGTGGAAAACGCCCCGGAGGCCCTGGTGGACGAGTGGGAAATCAGATAGACAAAGGCCCCGCCAGCGGCGGGGCCTTCGTTTGTGTTATTGTTCTGTTCCCGTTACTTCTGCCCTGAAGAAAAAACGTACACGGTAATCAGTTTCTTGACTTCCTCTGGTGTATAGCTTTCCTGGGTAGGGTTTTCATCAATGATGTGGCACAGGTCGAGGGCCATGGCTTTTCGGGTGTCCTGCCGTTCTGCTTCTGTCATTGCATTCAACCTCCTGTTCTTTTATAACTCCATTGTATCAAATCTCCGGCTGAGTTTCAAGGGTTTCCAATTCCTGCATCCACAGCGTATTCACCGCATCCGAGGGCATCCTCCAATCCCCCCGGGGGGAGAGGGCCAGCGAACCCACCTTAGGGCCGTCGGGCAGGCAGGAGCGCTTAAACTGCTGGGCAAAGAAGCGGCGGTAGAAGTTTTTCAGCCACTTGAGGATGGTCTCCCGGCCATACTCCTCCCCCAGGGCGGCCATGGCCAGCCGGAACACCTTCCGGGGCCCGAAGCCCCAGCGGATGGCGTAGTAGAGGAAAAAGTCGTGGAGCTCGTAGGGCCCCACCAGGTCCTCAGTGCGTTGGGCAATCTCCCCCTCCTTGGGGGGGAGCAGCTCCGGGGAGACGGGGGTGTCCAGAATATCCCGGAGGACGGCGGACAGCGCGGGGTCGGTCCCCTCCGCCTGCTCTGCCGCGTAGGCGGTGAGGTGGCGCACCAGCGTCTTGGGAATGGAGCCGTTCACCCCATACATGGACATGTGGTCGCCGTTGTAGGTGGCCCAGCCCAGGGCCAGCTCGGACAGGTCGCCGGTGCCGATGACCAGCCCGCCCCGCTGGTTGGCCAGGTCCATCAGCACCTGGGTGCGCTCCCGGGCCTGGCCGTTCTCAAAGGTGACGGACAGGTCGTCCATGGACTGGCCGATGTCCCGGAAGTGGACCCGCACCGCCTCACCGATGTCCACCGTGCGGAAGTCGGCCCCGATGCGCTCGGCCAGCACCTGGGCGTTGGACTTGGTCCGGCTGGTGGTGCCGAAGCAGGGCATGGTGACGGCCAGAATATCACTGCGGGGCCGGCCCAGCATATCGAAGGCCCGGGCGGTAATGAGCAGGGCCAGGGTGGAATCCAGCCCTCCGGACAGCCCCACCACTGCACAGGAAGCGTTGGTGTGCTCCAGACGCTTTTTCAGACCCAGGGCGGCAATGGTGAAGATTTCCTCGCAACGCTCCCGCCGGTCCACAGCTCCCTCGGGGACGAAGGGGTTTTTTCCGATGGGTCGGGTGAGGACGGTCTCCTCCACCTCCAGCTGGAATTTGCAGGGGTAGGACTCCCCCTCCACCGTGCCGAAGGTATTCATCCGCCGGCGCTCGTGGGCCAGGCGGCCCACGTCAATCTCGCTGATAGTCAGGCCGGTTTCAAAGCGCTTCTCCGCCAAGACCGTCCCGTTTTCCGCGATGATGTTGTGTCCGGCAAAGACCAGGTCGGTGGTGGATTCCCCTTCGCCCGCATCGGCGTAGACATAGCCGCACACCAGCCGCCCGGACTGTCCCGCCACCAGGGTGCGGCGGTAGGCCGCCTTGCCTGCCAGCTCGTTGGAGGCGGACAGGTTCAAAATCACGGTGGCCCCGTTGAGGGCCAGGTGGGTGGAAGGGGGGGCGGCGGACCACAGGTCCTCGCAGATTTCCACCCCCACCGTCAGGTTGGGGACATTCTCGCAGTCAAACACAACAGGGTTGTGGGCATCCAAATTGACCCGCTGGCCGCAGAGGGTGAGGAAGTAGTCGGTCCCCCGGCCGGAGGCAAACCAGCGGCCCTCGTAAAATTCTCCGTAGCTGGGGATATAAATTTTCGGCGCCAGGCCCAGGAGCTTGCCCCGGTTGATGACAGCAGCGCAGTTATACAGCTTGCTGTCCCAATGGTTCCACACCGGCAGACCCACAGCGGTGAGCATGTCCAGTTCTTCCGTTTCCTCCAGAATGCGGCTCAGGGCGTCCTCCGCCCCCTGGAGAAGGGTGTCCTGTAAGAATAGGTCTCCGCAGGTGTAGCCGGTGATGCACAGCTCAGGCAGGGCCAGCACCTTCACCCCCTGCGCCGCCGCCTCCCGCATCAGGGCAATAATCTGCCCCGCGTTATAATCGCAGTCCGCCACCTTAATCTTCGGCGTTCCCGCCGCCACTTTGATAAAGCCATCCCGCATAGATAGGCCCTCCTGCTGTTCAATTTCAATAGTATCATATCCCAACCGGGGGGCAAATGCAAGAAAAATAAAACGGCCGATCACAGACAAAACGCCCCGGCTTTGGACCAGGGCGTTCTGTCTGTGTGTTGTAAAAGGAGAGGGAGAAATGGGAGATACATGTTGTAGCTTGGCTACAATGACATCATAAGATATAAATACGGCAATTTCGTGACATCTCCGTGAACTTTTTGTAAACTCCAAAATAAAACAGAGGACAGCAAAGGGCCCTGACCGTTTGGTCAGGGCCCTTTGCCTGTGTGTTGTAAAGGAGAGAGAAAGGAGATACATTTCATTCACTTGGCTACGGTATCATCATAAAATATGAATGCGGCTAAATCGTGACATTCCCATGAATTTTTTGTGAACATTGCGGGGATTTTGCCCCCTTCCCCCGGGGAAGATTGTCAAAAATGCAGGACTTCCTTCGTTTGACAGAAGCACTGCAAATTTTAAAAAGCCTCTTGTCAAGGGAAATGGAGGGGTGTATAATGGGCCGGAACAGAGCAGACGGTTTAAACGGGAGGCGGTTACTCTGGACGACACCAAAATGCGGATCATATTCGCAACCATGAAGGCCGTGCGCCGGTACGGCCTGGAGGGGGTGCGCATCCAGAACGTCAGCGAGCTGGCGGAAATTTCACCCGGAGCCCTGTACCGCTACTTCAACAGCAAGGACCAGCTGATTGTGGAGTGCTTCACCTATGTGGACCGGCAGGCCGCGGAGATTTTTGACCATCTGAAGCTCAACCCCCTCACCATGCTTACCGACCCCATGGGGGCGGTAAAAAGCCTGTGGCTGCCCTATTTCCGCTTCTGGACCTCCCACCCCGACGAAACCGTCTTTTACCACCGCTTTCGGGACAGCGCCTTTTTCCCAAAGTACGATAAGACCCGGGACTTTGCCTATTTCAACAACTTTATCCGCATGGTCCACCTTTTTAAAAAGGCCTTCCCGGCGCTGGACAGGATCAATCAGGACCTGCTGTGGCTGCACGTGCTCACCTCCACGGTGATGTACGCCAAGTATGTGGTGGAGGGCACGCTGCCCAACAACCAGGAGACGGAGGACACGGTGTTTCAGCTGCTGACCACCGGTCTGAGCGGCTATCTGAAGCCGGAGAAACAGAGATAAATGACGCGCTGCCGGGCGCGTATTTTGGGCTCGGGTAAGTAAACATTTACTATATGCGCCGGGGAGTGGCGGCTCGTCGGCGGGGTGTGTTGCGCCGGGGGATAAATAAACGTTTACTGACGCTGCGGCCTGGGCGCGGTCCGAAGTGCAAAGGAGAGTATTTTATGGAAAAAATTCTGATTGTGGACGACAGCATGGTGCAGGCGGCCCAGCTCCGGTCCATCCTGGCAGATGAATACGACGTGACCATCGCCCAAACGGCGGAGGAGGGGCTGCGTCAGGTGAGCAGTGAGAGCTACTCCCTGATCCTGCTGGACGTGGTGATGCCGGGGATGGACGGCTTTACCCTGCTGAAAAAGCTCCAGGAGGAGATCGTCACCCAGAGCATCCCGGTGATTCTCATTACCAGCCTCTCCGACGTGGAACACGAGCAGTACGGGCTGGTGCTGGGGGCGGTGGACTACATCAGCAAGCCCTTCAACCCCCTCATTGTGCGGGCCCGGGTGAACACCCACATCAAGCTCTACGACTACCGCCGGGAGGTGGAGCTGCGCTCCATGACCGACCAGCTCACCGGCATTGCCAACCGGCGGCGGTATGAGGGGTACAGCCTGGAAAAGTGGCACGAGGCCATCCGGCTGAAAATTCCTTTCTCCATCTGCATGTTTGATATCGACCACTTCAAGCGGTATAACGACACCTTCGGACATCCCGCCGGGGACAAGGTGATTGCCGCCGTGGCCAAAACGGTGGCCTCCCGGCTCCACCGCACCACCGACTTTTTCGCCCGCTACGGCGGGGAGGAGTTTGTGGCCATCTCCATGGGGGACTCGGGGGAGAAGATTTTCCGCTATCTGAAAACGATACGCCAGGCGGTGGAGGACCTGCGCATCGCCCACGACCCCACGGTGGCCGAATGGGTCACAGTGAGCGTGGGAGGGGTTACCATCGTGCCCACAATGGAGACCCCCTATGCGGTCTACCTGAAAATCGCGGACACCATGCTGTATGACGCGAAGAAGCACGGCCGGAACCAGGTTGTCTGGGCGGACGAGGGGATGAAGCAGCTCTGGGAAAAATAATCGGGTCGTAAGCTGGAATTATCTGGAGAATTTTGGTCTATTATTTTGAGAAGAACCGTTTCACCGGCTCCGCAGAACGCGGAACCGGTGGAAATTTTACTGCCGGTATGGTGCAGATTATCCCTTGCCATCTGAATGGTGATGCGCTATAATATGGTTGCTGTGTTCCGCCGGGGGAGACAAAAACCGGCGGCGTGAAAGCGGATGGGGCGGTTTCGCCCCGATTTTGTCCGATGGGGGAGTGTTTATGCAGTTTTTTGAGAACAAAAAGCTTGCCACGCGAATTGGAATCATTACTACGGCAATCACGCTGATCGGTATGCTGCTGCTCTGGCTGGTTGTGTCCAGCAACGCGGCTTCCGTGGTAAAAAGCGACATTACCAACCAGATGACAGACGCGGTGGAGTCCCGGGCCGCCATTATTGACGACTACGTGGTTTCCGCCGAGGAATATATGACCGCCTTCGCCCTGGGCAGCGAGGTCCGCGACCTGCTGAAGGACCCGGACGACCCGGCCCTGCTCCGCAAGGCTCAGAAGTACACCGAGGACTTCGCCGCCGTCAAGGGGGTATTTGAGGGGCTGTACATCGCCACCCCGGAGACCCACGTGCTCACCCACACCTCCCAGGGGGCCATCGGCATGACCACCCGGACGGGGGACTCGCTGAAAAGCTTCCAGAGCACTATCCTGGCCCAGCCCCAGCTGACCAACCTGGGGATTATGAAGTCCCCCGGCACCGGCAGCATGATTCTGTCCATGTACTACCCCATCTTTGAGGGCCAGCGGTGCATCGGCTACGTGGGGGCGGGGGTCTACGCCAGCCACCTGATGGATGCCCTGCTGAACCTGAACATCAAGGGCCTGCCCGACAGCGAATACGTGTTCCTGAATGTGGACACTGGGGTGTACCTCTACCACCAGGACGAGGCCCTGCTGAACACCGAGACCACCGACGTCGGCTACCAGGAGATCCTCAGCCGAATCAAGGCCGAGGGCTCCACCCAGGCCGGCACCCACTCCTACCGGGACGAGAAGGGCGACAACCAGCTGGTGGTCTATAAATTCCTGAAGGACCGGGGCTGGGTCTTCATGGTGCGGGACAACGCCGCGGAGGTCTACGGCTCGGTGACCGAGGTGCGCTTTATCGTGGGCGTGCTGTGCGCGGTGGTGGCGGTGACCGTCATCCTCCTCACCCTGTTCATCCTGCGCCGGGAGGGCCGGGAGCTCATGGTGGTGGAGCGGGCCATTGGCCGGCTGGGCGATTTGAACCTGTCCGCCGACCAGGAGCTGGAGGCCTTCTACGGCCGGTCGGACGAGGTGGGCATGATCGCCCAGACCACCCACCGGGTCTGCGGCTGTCTGCGGCAGACCATTGACGACGTGGGCCGCATCCTGGGCGAGATGGCCAGCGGCAACCTGGCCGTGGATGTTACCAAAAATGAGGACTACTACATCGGGGACTTCCGGGCCCTGGCCGAAAGCTTGAAGTCCATCCGGGCCAATCTGACCAATGTGGTCCGGGACATCTCCCAGGTGGCCCGGCAGGTGGACGACAGCGCCGACCGGGTGTCCACCGGCGCCCAGGCCCTCTCCCAGGGCACCATCGAGCAGGCCGCCTCGGTGGACGGCCTGCTGTCCAACGTGACCGCCATCACCGCCCAGATACAGACCAGCACCGTGCGCTGTGAGGACGCCACCGACCTGGTGGATAAGGCCACCGGCTTTGCCGCCGAGGCCGACACCAAGATGGAGCAGCTCACCGAGGCCACCCGGAACATTGACCGGTCCTCCACCCAGATCGGCACCATCATCAAGACCATCGAGGACATCGCCTTCCAGACCAATATTCTGGCCCTCAACGCCGCCGTGGAGGCCGCCCGGGCGGGCAACGCCGGTAAGGGCTTCTCGGTGGTGGCCGACGAGGTGCGCAACCTGGCCGCCAAGTCCGCCGAGGCCGCCCAGAACACCAACAACCTGATTAACCGCTCCATTCAGGACGTGAAGTCGGGCACCGAGTCCACCGACCTGGCCGTCTCCGCCATGCAGGTTATCCACGACTGCGTCCAGTCCATCAAGGCGCTGATGGACGAGATTGCCGCTGCCAGCGTCCAGCAGTCGGAGATGATTGTGCTGGTGGAGAACGGCATCAAGGAAATTTCCGCCGTGGTCCAGACCAACTCCACCGCCGCAGAGCGGAGCGCGGCAGTCTCCAAGGAGCTGTCCAACCAGGCCCGGACCCTGAACAGTCTTATCAGCCGGTTCCGCATTTCCTGAACCGGCAAAACGGACGGAGACGCCACGGCGTCTCCGTTCTGCTGCTCCCTTTGACATAAAAATACCCCGGGACGCTTGGGGGGCGTCCCGGGGTGTTTAATTATTTGGCGTATTCGATGGCCTTGGTCTCCCGCAGGAGGTGGACCTTGATCTGGCCGGGGTACTCCAGCTCGTCCTCAATCTTCTTGGCGATTTCCCGGGCGAGGAGGACCATCTGGTCCTCGCTGATGACCTCGGGCTTAATCATGATGCGCACCTCGCGGCCGGCCTGAATGGCGAAGGACTTCTCCACCCCGTTGAAGGAGGAGGTAATCTCCTCCAGGGCCTCCAGCCGCTTGATATAGTTCTCCAGATTCTCCCGCCGGGCGCCGGGGCGGGCGGCGGAGATGGCGTCGGCCGCCTGAACCAGGCAGGCCACCACCGTCTTGGGCTCCACGTCGTTGTGGTGGGCGTGGATGGCGTGGATGATGTTCTCACTCTCCCGGTACTTCCGGGCCAGCTCCACGCCGATCTGCACATGGGAGCCCTCCACCTCGTGGTCGATGGACTTGCCCAGGTCGTGGAGCAGGCCGGCCCGCTTGGCCTCGGTGACGTTGGCGCCGATCTCGGCGGCCAGCAGCCCGGCCACGTGGGACACCTCAATGGAGTGGTTGAGCACGTTCTGGCCGTAGCTGGTGCGGTAGCGCATCCGGCCCAGCAGCTTCACCAGCTCCGGGTGCAGGCCGTGGACGTTGGTCTCGAAGATGGCCCGCTCGCCCTCCGCCTTGATGACCATGTCCACCTCACGCTTGGCCTTCTCCACCATCTCCTCGATGCGGGCGGGGTGGATGCGGCCGTCCAGGATCAGCTTCTCCAGGGCCAGCCGGGCGATCTCCCGGCGGACGGGGTCGAAGCAGGAGACGGTGATGGCCTCGGGGGTGTCGTCGATAATCAGGTCCACCCCGGTGAGGGTCTCCAGAGTGCGGATGTTCCGGCCCTCCCGGCCGATAATGCGGCCCTTCATGTCGTCGTTGGGCAGGGGGACGACGGAGACAGTGGCCTCCGACACGTGGTCGGCGGCGCAGCGCTGGATGGCCAGGGAGATAATCTCCCGGGCGCGGGTGTCGGCCTCGTCCTTGAACCGGGCTTCAATCTCTTTGATCTTCATGGCCGACTCGTGGGTGACGTCCTCCTCCAGCTGCTTGAGGAGGTAGTTTTTGGCCTCCTCGGCGGTGTAGCCGGAGATACGCTCCAGCTCGTCCACCTGCTTCTGCTTCAGGGCCTCGGCCTCGGCCTGGGTGGCGTCCAGCTTGGCCAGCCTGCCGGACAGCTGCTCCTCCTTCCGCTCGATGTTCTCCATTTTGCGGTCCAGGTTCTCCTCCTTCTGCTGAAGGCGGTTCTCCTGGCGCTGGAGCTCGGAGCGGCGGTCCTTGACCTCTTTCTCGTGCTCGTTTTTGGCCTTGAGGATCTCCTCCTTGGCCTCTACCAGGGCCTCGCGCTTTTTGCTCTCGGCGCTCTTATAGGCCTCGTTGACAATGCGGGTTGCCTCGTCCTCGGCGGATTTGATCTCCCGCTCGGCGGTAGCCTTGCGGCGGTTCCAGCCAAAGACCGCGCCGCCCAGAGCGCCCACAATCAGCGCGACGACCATGCCGATGACTGCTAAAATTGGGTCCATTGGGTTTTGTTACACCTCCAAAATTTTTCGTGTCCGCGGCGGACCGCCGCGGTGCCTGCCGCCGGGGTTGGGCCGGCGCAGGCGTTCAGTAAAAGGCCGCAAGGGCTGGACAGGCGGGCTGCCTCCCTCCCTTGCGACAACTGAAAAACATCCCCACAGGTTTTTCAATATTTGTCCACCTAGCATTGTAAAGGCAAACCGCTTTTCTGTCAAGATTTATTCACATTTGAAATGGAGGGTTTTTTGAAAAATTTTTCCAAGCGGCCCAAAAGCCCGGGCACGCCCGTCGCATAAATTCGGGAAACCTCTGGAAATTCCGTCCGGTACGTCATGTAGGGCAGGGGTTCTACCCCTGCCTATCCTCGTAAGGGGATAAAATGGAATCAGAATAAGGTAAGGGCAGGGGAAGGGCAGGCAAGGGCAGAGCCCTTGCCCTACATGCGGCAGCTTTCCTGTTTTATAAAGCGGCGGTTTGGGCGGCCGGCAAGGGTCTGGTGTCCGGGAATAAGCTCAACCCCAGCAGGGATGAAAAGGAATTTGATGATTATGAATCGAAATGTGATACATATAATTGGTGTGGTTTAAAGGAGAAAGTGGGCGTCCATATATGATACAAATTATGCCTGTCTCGCTTGACTTTAGCGATGTATCCTCTACTGCAACTTACACACAAGCAGTATCATGGGCTGTAAAGCAGGGAATCACAGCGGGCACCGGCGACACGACCTTCAGCCCCAACAACACCTGCACCCGCGGGGAGATTGTCACCTTCCTGCACCGGGCCATGGGCTGAGAATATGATAAATCCCCGCCGTTTCTGCAAGCGGCGGGGATTTTTTACCACAGCTCCCCCACCTCGGCCCCGGTGTAGTACCAGGTGAGGATATCCTGAAAGGAACTGCCGTTTTTTGCCATAGCGTTGGCCCCGTACTGGCTCATGCCCACCCCGTGGCCGTAGCCGGTCACGTCGAAGGTGAACTGACTGCCGTCCCAGGCCACGGTGAAGCAGGCCGACCGCAGGGAGAACAGCGAGCGCACCTGGCCCCCGGTGAGGGTGACGCCCCCCAGGGGCACCGAGATGACCCCGCCCCCCTCGTTCCGGCTGGCCTCTCCGAACCAGCCGGCCGGGTCGCCGGACAGGTCGGCCCCCGGGTAGGCGTTCAGGGTGAGGGATTTTACCTCCTCCGCCCCCAGCACCACCTGGGTGCGGTAGTTGGGCACCTCCTCCCCCTCGGGGCTGTCCACGCTCTTTAAGTAGGCCACCGGGTTGCCCCACACCTCCACCGCGTCCACCGTCCGCCCGGCGGCGGAGGAGAAGAACAGGGCCTGAATGGGCTTCCCGTCGTAGAGGATGCCCAGCCCGTCGGTCCCGGCCACCGCCCGGTCGATCTTCTCGCCGTACTCCCGGGCGTCCAGCCCCCACCGGGCCTCCGCGGCGGAGCGCTGGATGTAGGCCTGACAGCAGGTGCTGTCGCCGCAGATGTCGGCCTCCGGGTGCTTGCCGGCGCTCTTGCTCTGTAACAGGACGGTGTAGGTCCGGGCGGCGCAGGCCTGGGCCTTCAGGGCCTCCTCCTGGAAGGAGGCGGGCATCTCCGCCGCCACCACCCCCCACAGATACTCCGCCATGGTCAGCTCCAGCACCTCACCCTCCTTGGTCAGCAGCCGCACCGCCCGGCCCTTGTCCCGGCCCTCCCCGGCGGGGGTGGGAGCGGGGGCGACGGGCAGGCCGCCCTCCCCGTTGGGCAGCTCGGCCACATCGTCCCGCCGGTAGACCGGCTCCCCCCGCACCACCAGCGCCGGGAGGAAAAACAGAACCACCGTCAGCAGCAGCGCCGCGCTGACAATCTGCCGTCCGCCGCCGCCCCTCCGCCTGTCATCCCGTGCCATCCTACATGCCCCCTTTGCCTCTATGTTTATGGGACAGGCGTTAGGAATATGCCGTAAATCCGTGTGGAGGAAAAAGAACGGTCAAAAGGAGGCGCGGCAGGCAGGGCGGCTCCTATTCCTCATCCAGCTTCAGCACCGCCATAAAGGCCTCGGTGGGCAGCTGCACGGTGCCCAGGGTGCGCATCTTCTTCTTGCCCTCCTTCTGCTTTTCCAGGAGCTTCTTCTTCCGGGTGATGTCGCCGCCGTAGCACTTGGCCAGCACGTCCTTCCGCATGGCCTTCACCGTCTCCCGGGCGATGATTTTCCCTCCGATGGCCGCCTGGACGGGCACCTCAAAGAGTTGGCGGGGGATGTTCTCCTTCAGCTTCTCGCAGATGCGCCGGGCCCGGCTGTAGGCCTTCTCCCGGTGGACGATGAAGGACAGCGCGTCCACCTGGTCGCCGTTGAGCAGCAGGTCCACCTTCACCAGGTCGCTGGGCTGATAGCCCTCCAGCTCGTAGTCCAGGGAGGCGTAGCCCTTGGTGCGGGCCTTGAGGGCGTCGAAAAAGTCGTAGATGATCTCACCGATGGGCATGGAGTAGTGCAGCTCCACCAGGTTGGTGTCCAGATACTGCATGTCCTTAAAGACCCCCCGGCGCTCCTGACACATGGGCATGATGTTGCCCACGTAGTCCGGCGGGGAGATGATGGACACCTTGGCGTAGGGCTCCCGGGCCTCGGAAATCGCTCCGGGGTCGGGGTAGTTGTGGGGGTTGTCCACCCGGACCACACTACCGTCGGTTTTTGTGACCTCGTATATTACTGAGGGTAATGTAGTTACCAGGTCCAAATCAAATTCCCGCTCCAGCCGCTCCTGGATGATCTCCATGTGGAGCATCCCCAAAAAGCCGCACCGGAAGCCGAAGCCCAGGGCCACCGAGGACTCGGGCTCGAAGGACAGGGACGCGTCGTTGAGCTGGAGCTTCTCCAGGGCGTCCCGCAGGTCGGGGTACTTGCTCCCGTCCTCGGTGTAGATGCCGCAGTACACCATGGCCTGAGCCGGGCGGTAGCCGGGCAGGGGCTCGCCGGCGGGGGCGTCCACGCCGGTGATGGTGTCGCCCACGCTGGTGTCTTTCACGTTCTTGATAGAGGCGGTGAACCAGCCCACCTCCCCGGCGGACAGCTCCGGCGCGGACTCCATCCCCAGGGGCTTGAGGTAGCCGCAGTCCAGCACCGCATACTGGGCCCCCGAGGCCATCATCTTCACGTTCATCCCCTTTTTCAGGGTCCCCTCCATGACGCGGAAATAGACAATCACCCCCACATAGGGGTCGTATTGGCTGTCAAAAATGAGGGCTTTCAGAGGGGCGTTGGGGTCCCCCTCCGGGGCGGGGATGTTCTGGACAATGTTCTCCAGCACGGCGGGGATGTTGATGCCCTGCTTGGCGGAAATCTCCGGGGCGTCCAGGGCGGGCAGAGCCAGGACGTTCTCGATCTCCTCCTTCACCCGGGCCGGGTCGGCGGCGGGCAGGTCGATTTTGTTCACCACCGGGAGGATCTCCAGGTCGTGCTCCATGGCCAGGTAGGTGTTGGCCAGGGTCTGAGCCTCGATGCCCTGGGAGGCGTCCACAATGAGCACCGCCCCCTCACAGGCCGCCAGGGAGCGGCTGACCTCGTAGTTGAAATCCACGTGCCCCGGGGTGTCGATGAGGTTCAGGTGGTAGATTTCCCCGTCCTGGGCCTGATAGTCCAGCCGGACAGCCCGGGCCTTGATGGTGATGCCCCGCTCCTTCTCCAGGTCCATGTTGTCCAGCAGCTGGCTCTCCATCTGCCGCTGCTCCACCGCCCCGCAAATTTCAATCAGCCGGTCGGACAGGGTGGACTTGCCGTGGTCGATGTGGGCGATAATGGAAAAATTTCTGATTTTACTTTGGTCGGTCATAGATGTGCCTCCTTGAGGTATGTGAAAATCTATCGTCCCCCGCAGGGCAAGGCTCCTTTGGAAAGGAGCTGTCAGCCGCAGGCTGACTGAGGATTGTATTTCGCCGCAGGCGAAATGTGCGGAGCAAACCAGATTTTGCAAAACTGGGTTTACTTCGTATGTTTTGCTCCGCAAAACGCAATCCTCCGCCCCAGTTTGCGAACTGGGGCACCTCCTTTCAAAAGGAGGCTCTTTGCGCGCTCCTGGACGTTATTTCTTTTCCTGTTTTGCCTTCCGCCCTCCGCTGATGGCGGTGACCCGCTCGCCGGTGTTGTGGACCACCTGGAGGACGGACTGGTACAGCACCGGGTAATCCCGGGCCAGGGCGTCGTTGGTCATCTCGGGCCAGGGGCCCTTGGCCTTGGCGTGGGCGGCCAGGGCGTCGGACAGCTCAGCCTCGCAGCATTTCATATCGGCCTCAGCCAGGCCCGCCTGAAAGTGCCGGGGCGGCACGGAGAAAAAGTCCGGGTTGTTGTCCGGGTTGGCGTCGTAGAGCCGGCGGTAGACGGTATACACCGCGGTGGACAGGTAGCCGGCGGCGGCCTGGATGGCCTCCCGGCTGCCCGTTTTGCCCAGCAGGCCGAACAGCACGCCGATGGAATTGACCAGCAGCTTTTTGCTCAGCAGGGCCAGCACGCCCCCCTTGAGGGAGTTGTTTTTCTCGTCGCTGATGTCGTACAGCTCGTCGGGGGAAATGGTGGCGCCGTCCCGGGTGAGGGTGCGGCCCAGGAGGAAGTCGGCGGACACGCCGTAGTAGTCGCAGGCCTTCACCACAAAGACCAGGCCGGGCTCCCGCACGCCGTTCTCGTAGTGGCTGAGCAGGGCCTGGGAGATGCCCAGGGCTTCGGCGGCGGTGCGCTGGCTCACCCCCTTCTCCTGCCGCAGCAGGGACAGGGTGCGGGGAAACTCCGGATTCTCTAATTTCATATCTCTCCACCTCAAACAAGGATGCTGCCGGGTCCGCCGGCCCGGGGCCGGCCCGTCCCGGACCGCTCAAAATACACTTGGTATAGTATAACTGACCCATTACCGTCAGTAAAGAGGAAATTTCAAAATTCCCTTGGAATTTTTCTTGCCTCCCCGGCAGAAAACTATCCTGCGGCCCTTGCAATTTTCCCCGGGAAATGCTACCATGATAATTGAGATTCCGGTGGGAAGCACCAATTTTGATTTGGAGGCATGATGCAATATGTTTGGAAAGCTCATTGATATCCTGAAGAAAAGTCCCAAGAAGATCGTCTTCACCGAGGGCACCGACCCCCGCATTCTGGAGGCGTCCGCCCGCCTGCTGTCCGGTACCTTCCTGACCCCCATCCTGGTGGGCAGCGAGGCCGAGATTCGCGCCGCCGCCGAGGACGCCGGCTTCAACATCCGGGGCGCCGAGATTTACGACCCCGAGAACTATGAAAAGATGGACGCCATGGTGGAGAAGATGGTGGAGTTGCGCAAGGGCAAGATGACCGCCGACGAGTGCCGGGCCATGCTCCGCAAGGGCAACTACTTCGGCACCATGCTGGTGGCCATGGGCATCGCTGACGCCCTTCTGGGCGGCGCCACCTACTCCACCGCCGACACCGTCCGCCCCGCCCTCCAGCTGGTGAAGACCAAGCCGGGCAACTCCATCGTCTCCTCCTGCTTCATCCTGGTGCGTCCCTACGCCACCGGCGGCAACATGGTGCTGGCCATGGCCGACTGCGCCATCAACATCGACCCCACCGAGGATGAGCTGGTGGAGATCGCCTCCGAGACCGTCAAGTGCGCCGAAATCTTCGGCGTGGACCCCAAGGTGGCCTTCCTCAGCTACTCCACCTTCGGCTCCGGCAAGGGCCCCGTGGTGGACAAGATGCGCAACGCCGCCGAGAAGGCCAAGGCCGCCATGCCCGAGGTGCCCATTGAGGGCGAGCTGCAGTTCGACGCCGCCGTCTCCCCCCGGGTGGCCCAGACCAAGTGCCCCGACTCCAAGGTGGCCGGCTACGCCAACACCTTCATCTTCCCCGACATCAGCGCGGGCAACATCGGCTATAAGATCGCCCAGCGCCTGGGCTCCTTCGAGGCCTACGGCCCCATCCTGCTGGGCCTGAACGCCCCCATCAACGACCTGTCCCGGGGCTGTAACGCCCAGGAGGTCTACTCCATGGCCATCATCACCGCCGCCCTGGCCTAAAACTTTGCGTAATAAACCCTCCGGTTATACCGGAGGGTTTTCATATCTCCCGTTTTACAAAAAATCGCCGGAGCAAGCGAAACGCGGCTTGCTCCGGCGTGGTGACCCGTCGGGGACTCGAACCCCGGACCCACGGCTTAAAAGGCAGTTGCTCTACCAACTGAGCTAACGGGTCACGTTGATTGAAAAGGGGGGCCGCCTGCGGCGGCCTGGCAGGGATGGCTGGACTCGAACCAGCGGATGAGGGAGTCAAAGTCCCTTGCCTTACCACTTGGCTAC
>CAJUFJ010000016.1 GCA_910585815.1 uncultured Oscillospiraceae bacterium
GAGGGTGCTCACCTTTTTCGAGCCCTTTTGCTTAACTTTTTCCTTGACAAACACACCGAAGTCGGACATTTGCTTACGACGCTTATTTGAATATCCTGCGGAAAGATACCTGAGAATCACTTGCGGAAAGCTCGCAGCTCTTACTGAGCGGCGAGCTTTTTTATACCTGGAGGTGTTTGGAGATTTCACAGAAGAATTTGCTCAAGCTGATCATTGTGCTGCCGGTCGCTCTGGGCGCTCTGCTCTACGGCGGCTATATCGCCCAGTTCCTCTACAACTACGACATGTGGCAGGCAGCGGGCGGAGCTTTCGGCACGGCTCCGGAATTTCCAGACAGCAGCTTCTTCGTTTGCATCGCTGCTGTGTTCCGCTGGCCCTACGATCTGTACGGCGTGGGCGGCTGTGTGGCGGCCTTGGGCGTACTGGTGTTCATGGTCATGCGGATGGGCTACAGCGAGACCGGCGCGTATGACCGGGAGCGCAACCTGATTTATTCCAACAAGGGGACTTACGGCACAGCGGGTTTCATGACTAAGAAAGAACTGAAAGGTGTGCTGGACCTGGTTCCCAACATCCGCAAGCATCCCGGCATCATCCTGGGTGAGATAGACGGTGAAGTGATCTGCGTCCCGGAGAAGACAAGGTTCAACGGCAATTTGGCGGTGTATGGGGCCAGCGGCTCCAAGAAAACACGGGCCTTCTGCATGAATATGATCTTGCAAAGTGCCGCCCGGAAATCCTCGCTGGTTATCTGTGATCCCAAGAGCGAACTTTACGAAAAAAGCAGCGCCTACCTGCGGGACCAGGGCTACACCGTGAAGGTGTTCAACCTCGTTACGCCCGCCGCCTCCGACTCCTGGAACTGTCTTGCGGAGATTGAGGGCCAGGAGCTGATGGCACAGCTTTTTTGTGACGTTATCATCAAAAACACTGGCAGCGACCGGGGCGACCACTTCTGGGACTCCGCCGAGCTGAATCTGCTGAAAGCCCTGGTGCTCTATGTGGAGCGGGGGTATCCGCCGGAGAAGCGCAATATTGGCGAGGTGTACCAGCTTCTTGCCATGAGCAGTGAAAAGGAACTGAACGCTATTTTTGATGTGCTGGACATTTCCCATACAGCCAAGGCCCCCTACAGCATTTTCAAGCAATCCTCAGAGAGCGTCCGGGGCGGCGTCATTATCGGCCTTGGTTCCCGGCTTCAGGTATTTCAGAACCAGGACATCCGCAATATCACCGGTCACGACGAAATTGACTTGGAGCTGCCGGGCAAACAGCCTTGCGCCTACTACTGCATTACCAGCGACCAGGACAGTACCTTTGATTTCCTGTCCTCGCTGTTTTTGTCGTTTATTTTCATCAAGCTGGTGCGGTACGCCGATCAAAAGTGTCCCGGCGGGGCGCTCCCTGTCCCCGTCCATGTGCTGGGTGAGGAGCTGTGCGCCTGCGGGGTCATTCCAGACCTGTCCCGGAAAATCTCAGTCATCCGCTCCCGGAACATCTCTATGTCCTGCGTGTTCCAAAATCTGGCTGGCCTGCAAAACCGATACCCGCAGAACCAGTGGCAGGAAATTCTGGGCAACTGCGACATCACCCTGTTCCTGGGCTGCACCGATGCCCTGACCGCGCAGTTTATCTCTGACCGCACCGGCGAAGCGTCCATTGCTGTCACCAGCAAGGCCAAGCAGTTGGGCACATGGCGCATCTCCAACTATACCCCGGAGTACCGGGAGACCAGCGGCGTGGGCAAGCGGAAGCTGATGACCATGGACGAAGTATTGCGGATGGATGTTGACCGGGCACTGGTCATCCTCCGCGGAAGAAATGTACTGGAGGTTGATAAATACGACTATTCCAAGCACCCCGAAGCAAAGAAGCTGCACCCGAGCAAGGCCGCCTCCCATATTCCCGCATGGCAGACGACTCAAAAGGCGGCGGAGAGGAAGGAGGTGAAACCTGCCCCGCCCAAGCCCAGGTCTGTGCGTAAACCCAAAGTGTCAGGCCAAAAGGCGGCCCCACCCAAGACAGCGGCTCTGGCAGGTTCCCCGGTGACAGCTCCAGAGGGCACTCTGCCTGCTGCCATCGAACAGCCCCAGGCAACGCCACCCGCACCGTCGGTATCTGAACCGGCCCCTAAAAAGCGTGTGGTAACTGCGACCAAAGACACGATTCTATCCAAACCAAAATCAAAAAAGGAGGACTTATAGCCTATGGCAAGAAAAAAGACTGTTCCCATTGACCCCGAGATTTTCGATTCCGAGCTGGAAGAGACCCAGCAGCTCCACGAAGAAGGCGAGACCCCAGCGGGGGACATCCCGGCTGATGCTCTGCCCGGCGACGAACCCGCCGGTGAAGGCTCCCCTGACAGTGAGCTGCCGCTCGATGGAGATACTCCCGTAGTTTCGGAGGGCGTCCCACCCTTTGAGGAGCGGGACACTGATGTCGAAGCGGAGGCCGCTGCCGTTGATCTGGCTCCGGAAGGTATTTCGCCGGAACCGGAAGCTGCTGCCCCGGGAGAGGATGACTACGGCGCGATCCTCCAGGAGATGGGATACACCGCTCCCGCAGAGGAAACGCCCCTGATGCTGGATACCGATACGGGCCAGGAGCCGCCCGGCGGTGAGGACGGAGAAACGCTCCCTGCCGAGAATATCTCTGCTGCTGACAGGGCCGGCTTAGGAGACACCCCGCCCCGACCCGTGCCTTCTCCCGCGTCCAGCGCCCGGCGTGAGCGTGTGCTGACCATCGACGCCCACGATGAGGTCCAGACCCAGGAGGACCGGGACGACATCATCTGGCACGAGGTCCAGAACGCATACCGTACCCGCCGCATTCTCACCGGCACCCTGGACGGCATTGAGCGCACCGACTCCGGCTATACCTTGGCTGTGGTCAGCTACAAGGGTTTCCGGGTGGCTATCCCCATCAAGGAAATGATGCTGCACACCGGCCCCATCCCCGAAGGCGTGGAGTACGTCGAGTGGATGGATCAGCTTCAGCGCATTTTGAGCTCCCGGCTGGGCTCTGAGCTGGACTTTGTGGTCAAGGGCATTGAGAACAAGAGCCGCAGTATTGTCGCCAGCCGCCGGGAAGCTATGTTCCGCAAGCGCAAAACCTTCTACATGGACGCCAACGAGCTGGGCGAGCATATGATTTATGAGGGCCGGGTCGTACAGGCCCGGGTCGTCGCCGTAGCGGAGAAGATGATCCGGGTGGAGGTCTTCGGCGTGGAGTGCTCCATCGTCGCCCGTGGTCTGTCCTGGCTCTGGATTGGGAGTGCCCGGGATCACTTCAGCGTGGGCGACCGCATCCTGGTCCGGGTGTTGAAAATCGACCGGACTGATGTGGAGCACCTGTCTATCCAGGTGGACGCCCGCAGCGTCCTGGGTATCGACAGCGGGGAGAACCTGAAAAAGTGCCAGCCCCAGAGCCGCTATGCCGGGCGGGTCACCGACGTTCGGAAGGGCGTCGTGTTCATCCGCCTTAACAACGGGGTCAACGCCATCGCCCACTCCTGCTATGACCTGCGCACCCCCGGCAAGAAGGATGATGTCAGCTTTGCTGTTACCCACCTGGATGAGGAACAGGGTGTGGCAGTGGGCATTATCACCCGCATTATTAAACAAAATCTGTAAAGGAGCCAGCCTATGAAGCATTTGAAAGCCCTGGCAATGACGTTGCTGTTTCTCCTGGCCTTGCCCGCCAACGCTTTCGCGGCCGAAGTGCCGGACAGCCTGGTGGTGGAGAACCTCAACGGCCAGCAGCGCATTGTAAAGACCTATGAGCTTCCCCCGGGAACCGACCCGGAAGCACTGAAAGAGCCGTCGTTTGAGTACGACGGCTTTTCCTATACCTGGGCCTATACCACAAAAGAGGAGCACACATTTTTGGAGAGCAAGGACATGACTGAGAAGGTCACCGTGGAAACGAAATCCAAAAATCTGGACCAGATTCTGGAGCGGCTGTCCTCGGCCATTCCCTATGACGATGGAGCGTTCTCCGGTGAGCTCGCTCTGGACCATACCACAATCACCACAGAAGCAGCGGGCTATACCACCAAAAGCGGAAAAGTGACTGCTACTAAGACCATTGGGCCTCTGGACCGCAACGACATGTCCTATGTCCCGGCCACTACGGTCAAAAATGGCAGAACGCTCAACCTTGTCAATGTGGAATGGCAGATCATCGGCACCGACCTGGTGGGTGATGTGTTGGCACCCTCCAGCTATCAGGCGGTCGCTACCTATTCCGCCTCCACCAGCAGCCAGGTGGCTACCGGCTATGTCTCCACAGCAGAGTACAGTGGGACGGTGACCGCCTCCGGTGTCGAGAGCATCACCTACACAGTGGTCTATGTGGGGACGGAGATTGTATCCGAACCAGTCCAGCAGGGCGGCCCCCTGTTTGGCGGGAACGCGGCCGCCATTGGCGGGACGCTCCTGGTGATCGTTCTGCTGGCGGCGCTGGCCGGGGGTGGAATCTGGCTGTACCTTCACCGTAAGAATGTCTACATCTACGTCCCCGGCGATAAGCCCAGGGACTATAAGCTGATCGCCAAGTTCCGGGCGGAACCCCAGCGGCCGGAGGTGGACATCACCGGCCTGGACCCCTACCCGGAGAGCATTATCGCTGTGGAGATCAAGCGGCCCCTGGCAAAGAAGCTGCTGGGCCAGACCTTCACCGTCCATCACCGGTCGGCTGACTATGCCTACACTGTCCTCCAGGACCGCCCTGGGGACTGGCATGAGTTCGACCCCTCAGAGGAAAAGGAGGAAATCACTTGAGGCACATCAGAAAAATTGCTGGGCTGATGCTGTCCATGGCGGCGGCGCTGTCCATGGCGGTCCCGGCCTTTGCGTCGGACTATTCTTTTACCACGGACGCCCCCCAGGACTTCTACGGCAGCACCAGCTATGAGGATGTCTACGGCAGCCAGTACAATTACGGCGGCAGGAATGTGGTGGACTACCAGGTTCCTGAACTGGAGTATGGCCGTCCGAGCACCACCATGACTGGCGTGATGGAGCGCACCATTCTCCCCGGCCTTCAGCAGACTGTGGGCACTGGCGGGGGCGGCTATGGTGTAGCCGGGGGCGGCGGTCCCATCACGGTACTGGTCGAGGGAACTGGTGCAGGCGGTTCGACTTCCACCACCAATCCCACGGTTCCCACGCTTCCCACCACCCCCACCTATCAGCAGCCCGCCTACACCAGCGTGGAAGGTATGTCCTACAAGGATGGCAGTATTGGCATCATCAAGATTCCCTCCCTCAAGATCAACATGAAGGTCTGGGAGGGTGAAACCGACGCCAGCATGAAAAAGGGCCTGGGCCATTACAGCTCCACCTCGGCCTGGGATGGAAATGTAGCTGTGTGCGGCCACAACCGGGGGGCTAAGTACACCATCGGCTCCATTAAGAATCTGGAACGGGGCGACACCATCACCTACACCACCATCTACGGGACCCGCACCTATGCGGTTGAGACGGTAAAGGTTATCTCCAACACCGACTGGAGTTATCTCCAGGCCACCGCCGACAATCGCATCACCCTCACCACCTGTCTGGCGGACCACCCGGAGAGCCGGGTGCTGGTCCAGGCTGTGGAAAAAAAGTAAGCGGGCTCGTTGAAAACCTCCACTTCATTTCGTATAAAAGAGTATCAAAAAATGAATGGAGGTTTTCTTATGAAGCAAAAATTTTTAAGCTTTATAGCCGGCCTGTTGACCGGAGCAGCTCTACTCGGCGGCGGCGCTGCCTATGCGGCGGGGATCATGGCAGAACACGCCCCGCAGGCGGCCTATGTGGATGGAGTGGCCGTCCAGATGGAAGCCTACAACATCAGCGGCTACAACTACGTCAAGCTCCGGGACATCGGACAGATCGTGGGCTTCAACGTCTATTGGGACGGCCATTCCGTCCGGATCGACAGCGACGCTCCCTACACCGGTGAGGCTCCCGCACAGGCGGACACGTCCATCCGGGTGAGCAGTATGAACGGCAATATCCTGAAAGTGGGTGGCAGCAGCTCGTTAATCACCTCACCCTATGGCCTGGACTGTACCGCTGCCTCCAGCAACGACAATGTGGTAAGCCTGGAAAAAGTGCTGGGGTATTGGGTCGCCACAGCGAAAGCGCCCGGGACGGCAGTTATCACTGTTACCGCCTCGGATGGGCGGGCAGGCAGCGTAACCATCACCGTGGAACCAGTTGATCCCGCGGGCTCTGAGGTCAAATACCCCGTTGACCTGAATGCTAACCTGGAAATGCGTCAAGAGATCATCCGGCTTGCCAATCAGGTCCGCAGAGAAAATGGCGTCCCGGAGGTGACGGTAAACAACTCGCTGATGGACGCCGCACAGTTTATTTCCGCTCAAAGGTATTCCTGGCATCATACCCAGGAGGAGTGCGAGGCGGCAAGGACCTATGGATACCCCTACGGCTTCGGCTCCAACCTGACCGTATTCACTGGCGCAGGGGATGTCGCACAGCGCGCCATCACCAACTGGCTCAACTCCCCCGGCCACTTTCAGACGATGATCGACCCAAGGTGCGACTGCATCGGGGTCGGCGTCACCCGAACAGAGAACGCGGTCTACTGCTATATGTTCCTTGGCGACCCCAACAGCCATACAGCTTACTAAGCGTAAAATCAACTGAATATTGACGGAGAAAGGACTTTGGGCTTGCCGAAGGTCCTTTCTTCATGGAAAAGGAGAATGATATGAAAAAATTCCATTTCCCCCGCAACCGTATTGTTTCAGCCTTGCTGGTTTTGGCCTGTCTGCTGGGCCTGCTGCCCACGGCAGCCTTTGCGGCCAGCCCCAGCACAATCAAAATGACCGACTGCGACCAGAGCGGCAACTCGTACATTTCCGCCAGCATTGGTCAGTGCTATGTCCATCAGCTGAAATTTGATGTCAACAACAAAAACACCATCGGCTTCTGCGCCGAACACGGAAAGGGTATGGGTTGGTCCCTGGAGGGCCAGACCTGGGGCCACCCCCAGCCTGTGACCGACCCCACTGTGAAAACCATGATGGCCTATTTCTACGCCCACTCCACCGGCGTGTTTACTGATCAGGCGAAAGCCCTTGGAGAAGATCAGATATGGGCCAGCGACTATGTTTGGACCATGGACGCCTGGGTACAGGCTGTCATATGGCGCTACAAAGAAGGGCTGATGTCAGACCCCGTGACCGCCTGCGCTGAGGAGCTGATGAGCGTTTACAACGGTCTGAAAGGGGGCCATTACAGCAGCATTGACGACCTGCTGGACGGCACTTCGTTCCGTGACCGGGCACAATATGTTCTCGACCTGGGTGCGCAGGGTGTGTGGGGCGATTGCGATGTCTATGAGTATAAGTACACCGGCTCCAGCACCAGCTACCAACCGGCTAATAATGTGCAGGCCATTATGATCGGAGAATTGACAGTCACCCGGGAGAAGTACGAGCTCACGGTCAAAAAGGTGGACGCCACCAACCCCAACAAGGGCCTGCCCGGAGCCAGATTCAAGGTGACCTCTGAAAATGGAAGCTATTCCAAGGAGATCGTGACAGGGAGTGACGGAACCTACACATTACGGAATCTGGACGCAAATACTTACGGAATCGTTGAATTGTCACCCCCGGAGGGGTACGAGATCGACAATGCCGGGCCCCAGTACATCACCCTGCCCAGCGGCGGCAATAAAACCGTGACCGTCACCTTTACCGATACGCCCATTATCACCGGCGAGGGCAGCATCCGCAAGGTGGACGCGGACGATCCCACCAAGGGACTGGCTGGGGCGGTCATTAAAATCACCGGCGTGGACAACGACTTCACTGGAACCTATGTCACCGGCGCGGGCGGATACCTCACCGATGTGCCCTGGAAGGATATGCCCATTGGCAGCTTTACCGCCGAGGAGGTCACCTCGCCGGAGGGGTACACCAAAAGCCCGGACGTCAGCAAAACCAAGCAGACCTTTGTTTGGGACGGCAAGACCGACGTGGCCCTGGCCTTTGAAAACGATGCCCGTGTAAAAATCCAGCTCATTAAGCTGGACGACAGCGACAGCCCCCTCCCCGGTGCTGTGTTCAATATTCTAAAAGACGGCCAGATCATTGGTACGGAAGCTACCAAAGCGGATGGCAGCATCACCGTCACTGATGTAACGGAGGGTCTGTACGCTTTTGTGGAGGTGTCAGCACCGGAGCCCTTCGCCTGCCTGACTGAGCCCGTGTTTGCTCATGTGGATCAGGCCACCATCAACGGCGGCGGAACTGTCACTGTGACGGCGACGGATCAAAAGCTGCCCAGCCTCACCATTCTCAAAAAGGATGGGCAGACCTCGACTGTCATCCCAGGCACCACCTTTGAGGTCAAGGCTATTGACGGCAGTTACCACAACGATGTGGTCACCGGAGCGGACGGAAAGGCCACACTCTCTCATATCCCCGTGGGCAGCTATGAAGTGACTGAAAAGTCCGTACCGGACCCCTATACCCTGGGAGAGGTGACAACCCAGACCATCTACCTGGGCCCTGGCGATAGCCGGGAGCTGGTCTTTGACAACCTGAAGCAGCCTGAATTGACCATCTCCAAGGTAGAGCTTGGCAGCGGGAAAGGAATCCCTGACACCGTTTTCACCATCAGCGGCATTGACAGCGACTACCGCCACGATGTCACCACCGGGGCGGATGGAACCGTCACCCTGCGGGTGGCCCCCGGCAGCTATCGGATCATCGAAAAATCCGTACCGGAGCCCTACTGCCTGCCCGAGGATGAGAATGACTGCGTACAGACCGTCAGCCTCAACCCCGGCGACAGCAAGGAGCTGATTTTTAAGAACGCCAAGAAGCCCCTGCTTACCCTCTCGAAAATCGACGCAGACAGTCAGGAGCCCATCCCCAACACCGTCCTGACCGTCAAAGCCCTGGACGGAACTTATCAGGATGACTGGAAAACCGGGCCGAACGGGACCGTTTCCCTGCGGGTGGAACCGGGCACTTACGAAATTACGGAGAAATCCGTGCCCTCGCCCTACTATGTCCCGGACAAGGACGCGGACCGCACCCAGACCATCACACTCAGCCCTGGCGATGAAAAAACGCTGGTTTTCCGCAACCGCAAAGCACCTGAATTGACGATTTTCAAGGAAAATTCTATCACTGGGGAGCCAATCGAGCACGCCAAATTCCACATCACCTATACCAGTAACGGCGAAGCTGCGGAAGCCCCCACCACCATTGACTATGGCGAAGCGTTTACGGACACCCGAGGCGAGATCAAAGTCCACGAGCTGGGAAAGCGGCTGTACCCCGGCGAATTTACCATCACCGAATTGGAACCGGCGGACGGATTCCAGCTCAAGGAGCCCATCACTCAGAAAGTCATTATCCATGGAAATGAGAGCAAAACCGTCCGTTTCCAAAATACGCCTCTCTCGGCACTCGTGGTCTGGAAATATGATTCCGTCACTGGGGCGCCAGTTGAGGGCTGTATTTTTCAGGTTCGGTACATGTCCGGCACCAGCGGTACGGGCGGCACTGTCATCGGGACCTATAAGACCGGGCCGGGCGGCAGCTTCACGCTCAACCGCCTCAAAGCAGGCGCTTATACCGTGGAGGAGTTAGCCAGCGACGGGGATCATGTGATGGACTCCGCTCCCCAGACCGCCTATATCTCTGGCAAAGAGCAGGACGTGGTGCAGCTCTATTTCGGCAACAGCCCCAAAGGCTCCCTCCTGATAAAGAAAATTGACGCCAGCACCCATGAGCCGCTGAGTGACTGCGAATTTTTTATCACCGACAGCCATGGGACCATGATTGGAGACGCCAATGGCAAGTTTGTGACAGACAGCGCCGGGACTATCCTGATTTCCAATATCGACCCCGGTACCACCATAGTGGCGCGTGAAACCAGGGCCAGGGAGAACTACATCCTGGACGACGTGCCCCAGACCGCCACCATCAAGGCGGGCCAGACCGTTACCCTGGAGTTCCGCAACCAGCCCAAGGGGTCCGTCACGCTCTATAAATTCAGCAGCGTGGACCGCCGGACGCCACTGGAGGGTGTAGGCTTCAAAATCACCTTTGCGGATGGGCAGGTCGTAGACAACATCGGCGGCAAGCTGTCCTCTAACGGAATCTACTATACCAATTCCGAGGGCCAGATCAACATCAGTGGTGTGACCGGAACGCTGATTTTTACCGAAATCTCCAGTATTCCGGGCTATTTAATTGACGAAAACCGCAAGAGCCAGACCATTGTGGTGAATCCGGGAGACCACCAGAGCGTGTACTTTTACAACATCCCTGAGAACACCCTGATCATCGAAAAGTATATCGAGGAGGAGGGCAGCGAACACAAGCCGCTAAAGGGCGTCACCTTCCTTGTGACCGATTCCAGCGGGGCCGTCATCGGCAACAGCAACGGCGAGTTCATCTCCGGTGAGGATGGCCGAGTAGTCATTGCCGGAGTGCAGCCCGGTACTACGGTCATCGCACGGGAGATCAAGGTGCCTGAAGGCGTGGTGCTGGATGGTACCCCCAAAACCATCAAAATTAGCGACAGCGGGGCAAACATCCTCCGCTTCTACAACAAGAAAACCGGATATTTGGTGGTCCGAAAATTGGATTCTGTCACGAAGCAGCCGCTGGCGGGGGTTGAGTTTGAATTGACCTATGCGGACGGAAGCTATGTGGATGACAACTTCGGCCATCTGTCCAGCAAGGGCCGGTTTAAGACCAACGATGCTGGGGAGATCCGTGTTCCTGTTGTCGGAACCGTCGTGGTCAAGGAGGTCAAGACCCTCCCCACCCATGTTATTGACCAGGCCACGCAGATCCAGACCGTCACCGTCAACCCTGCGGACACCCAGACAATCGTGGTGTATAACGAACCCCTTTGTTCGCTGACGCTGCGGAAATTGGATGCAGTTACGGGGAAGCCCGTACCCAACACTGAGTTTACCTTGAAGGATGGCAACGGGACGGTCCTGGGCCGCTACACAACCGGGACTGATGGGACTGTGACCGTCACCGGCCTCATGCCTAACTCCACCGTCGTAGTAGTGGAAACCAGGGTTCCCTCCAATTATGTCCTGGACCCCACGCCCCGGACCATCATTGTCCGCAACGGCAGCAACAGCGTATCCAGCGGCGGAACCAGCAACGGCGGGAACACCGGCCCAGTGGACGGCAGCGGCAATGACCTGACCGTAGAAAATATTCCCAAAACTACATTGACCATTGAGAAATACTTGGAAACTGAAACTGGTGAACAGCCCTTGAAGGGTGTAACCTTTCTGGTGACGGATTCCAGCGGTGCGGTCATCGGACCCAACAATGGGGAGTACATTTCCGATGAAAACGGCCGCATTGTGATCCCAAACCTGGAGCCGGGCATCACGATTACCGCCAAGGAGATCAAGGTCCCGGACGGCGTGGTGCTGGACTCCACACCCAAGAGCATCGAGATCAAGGGCGGCGAAGGTGGGCAGACGCTCCGTTTTGTCAATAAGCCTACCGGGTATCTCGTCATCAAAAAACTGAACAAGCTCACTTCCGAGCCTTTGGCTGGGGTGGAGTTCAAATTGAGCTATGCTTCCGGCGAGTTCGTGGATGACGCCTATGGGCATCTGTCCTCCCTGGGCCTCTACAAAACCGATCAGAATGGAGAAATCCGGGTCCCGGTTGTGGGCACCATCGTGGTCGAGGAAGTCAGGACCTTGCCCGGATTCACCATCGACCCCGGAACCAAGCGGCAGGTGGTCACGGTGCATCCGGCAGACACACAAACCCTCACCGTGTACAATACCCCTGGAACGACGCTCACGATTCAGAAGCTGGTAACTGGCACCAAGGACAAGCCTCTGGCCGGAGTCGAGTTCCTGATCACCGACAGCAGCGGCGCCTATGTTGGCCCCAACAAGGGCATCTATAAAACGGACGAGTTTGGGCAAATCGTACTCTCCGATCTGAAGCCGGGTACGGTCATCACCGCGAAGGAAACCGCCACAGTGGACGGGTTCGTGCTGGACAGTACGCCGAAGTCCATTGAGATTAAGGAGGGCGAGGGCCAGACGTTGACCTTTTACAACGCCCCTGTGGGTGGTTTGGAACTGATTAAGGTCTCTGAGGCGGACAAGTCCCAGCGCATCAAGGGTGTCACCTTTGAGATTCGGAAGATGGACGGCGCTCTGGTGGACACCGTGACCACCGGGGACCGGGGCCGGGTCCATGTTTCCCTGGACGCAGGCGATTACTACTGTGTGGAGGTCGAGGCAGCTGAGGGGTTCAAGCTCGACAGCACGCCGCACTACTTCACTATTAAGGACAACGAGACCACCACGCTGACCGTGACCAACGCCCCCTTTAGCGGAATCATCCTCCATAAAATCGACAGTGTGACCGGCCTGGGAATTTATAAAGTGAAGTTTTTGGTTTATGACCAGAACAAGAATCCCATTGGCGAGTACACCACGGACGATGGCGGGTATATCTACATCGACGATTTGACCGTACAGGGAAAAGGCCGGCTGTATATCCGCGAATTGGAGGCTGCACCTGGCTATGAACTGGATAAGGAGTACAAGACTGTCTATGTCCAGCCGGGCAAAACGATCGAAATCGAGTGGAAGAACACCCCAATCACCGGGCAGTTCCAGGTCTACAAGTACGCCGCCGAGTACAACGAGGTCACTGGCACACCTGCCGGAGCTCCCCTCCAGGGTGCTGTGTATGAAATCAGCGAGGCCCGCAGCGGTCGTGTCGTGGACTACATCACCACCGACGCCCGGGGCGTGGCTGCCTCCAAGGCTTTGCCGTTAGGCCGCTATAAAATCGTCGAAACCACCGCACCGGCCTATTGGCAGGTCAGCGGAAAGACCTTTGACGAAACTTTGGAATACTTAGGGCAAATCATCAAGGTGAGCGACTACGACAAGCCCTCCAACCTGGGTGTGACCATCACCAAGTGGGGCAACGCCGAGGTGCTGGCCGGGAGCCAGATGCGCTACGACTTTACGGTTGCCAACACCAGCAACGTGCCTCTGGACAACTACTACTGGCATGATCGCATTCCCACCGACGCAGCCCGGGCCACAGTATTCACAACGGGGACCTACAGTGCTAGGTTGAATTACCGTATTCTCTACAAGACCAACTACTCCGGGACCTATCAGGTGCTGGCGTCCAATCTGATTACCAGCAGCAGCTATTCCTTCAGCCTGAACGCCATTCCCATGCAGGCAGGCGAGTATGTCACAGATATTTACTGTGATTTCGGTAAAGTGCCTGTGGGCTTCCAGTCCACCAGCAATCCCACGCTGACGGTTCAGGTCCTGGGCACTATCGCCAACGGCTATCAGATCATCAACCGGGCTGATGTGGGCGGCAAGTACCAGGGGACCTGGCAGACCAGCCAGGCCAGCTGGGTCACTGTTGTGCGCAAACTGACCAACACAGTTATTCCCACGCTCCCCAAGACAGGCTACTAAAGCAAAAGAGGGACGGTCCTTTCGGGGCAACTCCCATAAAGAAGTTGCCCCGAAGGTGGGAGCCGTAAAAAGCGAGTTGCCTATTTTAGACGGCGTAGCTTCGGTTACACCATCTTTTTCTTGCAGGTTCGTTTATCCATTATCTAATTCCCTCCGATATGCTTAATTTATTTTACGGCTACCTGTTGATCTTGGTAAAGTGGATTGGTCAATATCTCCGCATTATCCCCAACAAACGCTTTTGCGGCATTCTGGTCGCCCTGGAGCTGCCACATAAACCACGCGGTCACATAGCCGTCCGCAGAATACAGCATCTTCCCGTGATCCATGCCGGGGCGCAGGGCTATGACGGTACCAGCGGGTATCGCCTCGGCAAGACCCTTCACTCCGTCCGGGGTGATTACGTCGTTTTCGGCTGCGGCCAGTATCAAGGTGGGGGTGGTCATTTTGCTGGGGTCGTAGTCTAGCCCGATGGCCATCGCCAACGCCCACTCGGTGGGGGACAGGCTGACGGCGCAGGTATACAGTTCGCCGTGAGGCTGTTCACTAACCGCGTTGAACACCGCCACACCACCCTGGGAGTGGCCGGATATGCCAATGTGTTCTGTGTCCACCTTCTGATAAAATACACTGTCCAGGTCATTGTTCTGCTCCAGCAGCCAGACAAGGGTGGCCTCGGCGGAGGCCCCGGTGCAGGTGCTGGGGTCTTCGTTCCCCAGCACAATAAATCCCCAGGAGGCTAAATGCTGAAACAGTGCTTGATACCTGGAGGCCCCGACACCTGTTCCGTTGACAAAAACGACAACCGGGAACGTGCTTTCGCTTTCCTCCAGATCAGCCGGATAGTAGGCCACAAATTTTTTCCAATCGCCTGGGGCCTCCGCCTCGATGCGTTTTACCTGATATTGACCCGACGCCATATATGCGGCCTCAATTTCACCGCCGGTTTCCACTGTTTTTGTATAATTTTTGGGAACCATCGGCGCGGTGAAAATTCGGAAAATCAGGATAGCCAGCAACGCAATAATCACTAAAACAGCTATGCCAATCATTTTCAAAACTTTGGTTGCAATTTTCATGGCGATACCCCCATGTATTTGTCTAAATACTCGTCAATGGCCTCCATCCACTGGCGTGAGAGGGCACTGTCGTTCTGGAGCCCGTGGCCGGAGTGGGGGAACTCAAAGTATTTGTGATCCACATGGTTTCCTCCAACGCGGCCTTGAGCCGCAGGGAGGCCAGGAAGGGCTGCGCCTTGTCGTGAGTTCCGTAGGCGGCCACTGTAGGGACGGGGTTGTGGCGCACCCACTCAGCGGCAGCGATGGGCTTCACCTTCTCCAGGTAGGAGCCGTCCGCCACCTCCGTGGGGGTGATCTCCACCCCGGCCATCACGCCGAACAATTCGGCACAGGCCTCGTCGCTCTGGTCCAGGCCAAAGACGCCCCAGTCCTCCTGATAGAAGCTGGACGGCCCCACCCCGCCGAAGGTGAGCACCACGGGCGCTGGGGCCGACCGCCCGTCCCGGTAGGCGTAGAGCATGGCCAAACAGTGGCCCGCCGAGCCGCCGGCCACCGCCATTTTGTCGATGGGGTAGCCGGTCTCCGCCGCGGCGGCGACAACACAGGGCATCGCCGCTTTGATTTCATTGGACTGGGAGAGGACGCTGGCCTTCGGGTGGACCTCGTCCCGGAGGGGGTAGTTAATCCCCGCCGCCACGTAGCCCTTGGAGCACAGCCAGGAGAGCATCTCCCGGTCCTCCGCCTTGTCGCCCGTGGTGAAGCCGCCCGCGTGGAGATAGACCACCAGGCCGTAACTCCCCCTGCCGCCGTCCTTCGGGAGGTACAGGTCAAATTTGTTGGCCTCACCCTCCCCGTAGGGCAGATCGGTTTTCAGCGTGCCCAGCGCGTCGCTCCACTGGACGGAATACTCTTTGGCCCAGGCGGGCTTGATCGCCACCTTTGACGCCATCCCGGCCCCAAAGGCCAGCAGAAAAACCAAAATACCCATCCATGCCGGCACAGCCTTCACCCTCTTTTCGTTCACGGTTTTGCTCATAGGAAGTTTCCTCCAAACAGCGTACCGCCCAGCAGGAGGTTTAACGCGGCCCGCACCGCCAGCCGCCCCAGCACAAAGCCAATCACCGTAATAATTGCCAGGATCAGCAGTCTTTTCTGTGTCAATGCCATTCCAATATCCTCCCTTGACAGATTCTATTTTCTATGTTATGATTTGGTACAATTGTAACAGCATTTTAAGTGTAACGGCGTGGAACTGAATTGTCAATGGAGGCAGCAGAAATGGAACAAAAGGTGAAAAATGTATCACCGTTCAGCAACGAGAGCCGCAACGCCTATGTGGTGGAGCATCTTACCAGCTCCATGCTGGCGCTGCTGGAGGAAAAGCCCATTGCGGAAATTTCCATCAGCGAGCTGTGCGGCATGGCCGGGGTGGGACGGACATCTTTCTACCGCAATTATTCGGACAAAGAAGGGATTATCAAAGCATATATTGAGCACCTGTTTCAGGATTGGGTGGAAAAATGGAAAACAGCCCCTGACCTTTCAGTAAAAGAAACCGTTCAAATTTTGTTTTCCCATTTTGAGGCGAACTGGGATTTTTACAGTCTGCTGAACAAACGGGGGCTGGTCTATCTGCTCAAGGACATCATTCTGGACTTGTGCGGCTTTGACCCGGAACAGGAGCTGGTTGCCGCCTACTCCTCCGCCTATGTAGGATTCTTTTTGTATGGCTGGATTGAGGTTTGGTTCCGGCGAGGCATGAAGGACACAACAGAAGAATTGATCGCCCACCTTCCTCAATAGAGAATTTATCAAAAAGCGGAGTTTCTGAAGTCGATTCAGAAACTCCGCAAAATCATTATTGGTAAATCAATTCGTGTAGATGATTTCCTCCGATTAGGCCTTGCAGGTATTCATTGCGACTGTCTGCAAATAGTAAGGGAGAGGTAACTTACTTATGTTACCTCTCCGTCGGGCCATCCCTCTGCTTTAGAAGGAAACAGTGAGCTGCATTTTGAACCGGGTTTCGCCATACACAGCGTGGGGAATGTCTTTCGGCATGATAAGGGTTTCTCCTTCTGTCAGCAGGAAAACCTCGTCGTCAACAGTAAATCGTCCTGTGCCATCCAGCACTGTGACCATGGCGTCTCCGCCCGCTGCGTGGGTGGAGATTTCCTCGCCTTGGTCGAAGGAGAAAATGGTCATACTGACGTGCTCATTCTGTACCAGAGTTTTGCTGACCACCTGTCCATCCTGGTAATCTACCAGATCCTTCAGCTTTAGGCTGACCTGCTTGGAAATGTTCTTATACATAGCGATTCCTCCATATTTTTTGAGGTGATAAATATTGAATATCGAGTTTACACTGACGGTCCTGCGCCGGGAGCATCTGCTCATGGACCACGCCCCCCCACAGTATACAGTTTGAGCACCTGACGGAACAGCTTCTGAGTGTCTTTTCCGCCGCTGCTCTTGGCCTGCTTCGCATGGCACATCGGTACAATCTCCAGGACTGTCTACTCCTCCGCTGGCCGAGTTTGCTTTTTCTTACGTTTAGGGGCAACGCTGTCATAGCTCAATTCCAGCAGCGGGATGATTTGGTCATCGGAAACGGAGCCGTCCAGAACAATGGAGATCCAATGGTTTTTATTCATGTGGTATGCCGGGAAAAACCCCTTCGTCGAGAGAAGGGAACCAATCATAATGGTGCTGCACTTCACGTTCATTACATCAAGGGTCTGTTCCCCGGAGAGGCCCAGCCGCTCAGGGAGGACTCGCATAATGATGGCGTACCACTTCCTGCTGGCGGGATGACGGAACACGGCGCTGTCCGGGCTGTCCGTCCAGAGGTATTCTGCCTCAGTCCCGTAGGCGTCCTGCATATACTGTATGATACGTCCACGCTGAGAGTATTCAGCCATTTCCATCCCCCTGGAACTCTTTCAAGTGCTCCTCATACTCCTGCCGCTCCATCTCGTTGGCCTCACGGACAGCGTATTTCCCACAGTCGGGGCACTGCTCCGGCTCAACAGTGCGGCTGAAGATAAAGCGGCACTTGTCGCATACAAAAATCATTTTAATCACCTGCGATATCTTTCTGCTTTTGTATATCAGCCGAGGTATCGGCTGCCGCTACCAGACGGTCAAAATCACTTTGATAGAGTCGGTCCTGGACAACCCGATACTGTTCAAACTCACTTTCAGCAAAGGCTTTCGCGATTGCGGCCGTGACTTTTCCTTTGTCCTGTAAGACTTCTTCTCCATTGAAACGCAAAAACGCATCCAACTTCGCGGCCCAGTCGGCCATGGTCATGGGGATATGCCGCCGGGCCTGTCGGGCGGCATAGTCCAGATACATGGTGACGATCTCATTCAATTCCTGCACTTCTTCTTGAAACAGGTAGTTCTTTGCAATGGATACGTCGGCCTTTACGATTTTGCCGTCCGGAGCGTTCCGCCAGGAGGTCAGGCCCATGTACGGCTTGGTATGGTCGGCGCGGTCCATGATGACCTCCGCTGCCGTACTGCCGTGGGCCGCATAGTGCATTTTGTTCTGGACGGTGGCAAAAAAGTCCTTTGTGATCTTGCTGTCCAGAGAGTAGTCAACTGCTGTTGCGTAGATGTCGGTAATTTTTTGATAGAAGCGCCGCTCGCTTGCTCTGATTTCCTGAATCTCAGAAATCAGATGGTCAAAGTAGTCCTGATCGAAAATTTGGCCGTTGATCAGCCGGGATTTGTCCAGCACATAGCCTTGCTTTGTAAATGTTTCAAGCACATTGGTCGCCCACTGGCGAAACTGAGTGGCCCGCTGGGAGTTGACCCGGTAACCCACGGCGATGATAGCCGGCAAAGTATAGAACTTATAGCGGTATGTTTTTCCGTCGTCCGCAGTTTGTGCAAAAAATGCACAAGCAGAATTTTCATCCAATTCACCGTCCGCAAATATCTTTTTGAGATGTTTGGTGACTACACTGCGGTCCACGTCAAAAAGCTGACCGATACCTTTCTGGGTCAGCCATACGTTTCCGTCCTGCACCCGCACCTCGATACCGCTTTCTCCCGCGTCTCTTGTAAAGACCAGGAAATCAACGGTACTGTTGCGGATTTGAAGTTTTTTTTCCTCACCCATAATGCTGCCCTCACAAATGTAATTTCCACCCTATTATAGCAAGAAATCTCTCGATTCACAAGGAGGTATCCAAGTCCTGAATAACCAAGAAAAAAGCAACCTGTCCCAAGCAGCCAATACCGCCCACACGGTCCATGGCGCAATCAAAACTGGCAAGGCCATCTCCGCCGCCGCAAAGGGCGCGGCAGTGGGCGGGTCCTACGGAGCAGCGGCGGGTGCTGTCCTATATGCCGCACAGAATGGTAAAAAATTTTTTGTTGTCATCCTTGTCCTGCTCATGCTCCCGGTGCTGTTCATCCTCATGCTGCCCTCCCTGATTTTCGGCGGCCTGACCAGCAGCGGCGCATCCAGCCAGCCCGTCCTCAACGACAACAATGCCATCGTCCAGAACACCAACGATATCGCCTTTGCTGTCAACCAGGTTTTGGGCGAGGGCATTGCCGATGCAGAGGCCCGGATCGCCCAGGACTTTGCCACCACTGGCGGCGACAACTACGAGGTCATTAAGCCTTACGCCACCGACATGAGCAGCAATGTCAACTCCTTTATTGCGCAATACTGTGCCGCCAAGGGAGATACCTGGGATACCATTTCTTTATCCGATATGCAGGCTGTTCTCCGGCAAGGTAAAAGCAGTCTGTATTCTTACACGCGCACCAGTGAGAACAGGATCGTAGAGGATGATAACCCGGAAACTAAGGACGTTGTAGAAACCAGAGAGGAAATCTGGTACATCTACACCCTCGTTTACAATGGCGAGGGATATTTTGCCGATTCGGTATTTCACCTGACGGACGGTCAGAAGGCGCTGGCTGGAGATTATGCCGAAAACCTCAGTCTGTTTCTGGGGGATGGGATGTTCCAGTACACTGAGTACACTGGAACCACGATTGCCTCTCTGGGCGATGTCCGCTTTACTGACGGTGCTACAGAGGTTGTCTACTTCAACCAGCTGGACGAACGCTGGGCCAACAAGCCATACGGCACAGACAATATTGGCGGCTACGGCTGCGGTCCCACTTCCATGTCTATTGTGGTTTCCTCCCTGACAGACGACATCGTAGACTCCATTGAGATGGCGGAGTGGGCCTATCAAAACGGCGGCTGGTGCAGTAAGAGCGGTTCCTACCATTCCCTGATCCCCAATACGGCTAAAGCATGGGGCTTGACTGTAGAAGGGTGTACCGCTTCCGAACCTCAGCGTATCCTGGATGCTCTGGGCAATGGAAAACTGGTGGTTGCCATTATGAGTAAGGGGCATTTTACCTCCAGCGGACACTTTATAGTTCTCCGGGGTGTGCAGGATGGAAAAATCCTGGTGGCAGACCCCGCCAGCTACAAGCGGAGCGGGAAGCTGTGGGAGTTGTCCATCATACTGAATGAGGCCAGCAAGGGTGCTGTAGCAGGCGGGCCATTTTGGATTATTGGGTTATGAGAAGCTTCTCGGTATCAACAGCTCAAATTTAATTTGCACTTGCGCTCAAGCAGAATAGTGCTCTTTCATCTCGTTCAGCAGCACCTCTGCCGCTGGGGAAAACACCGCATACTTTTTCCAAGTAAAAAACAGTTTAGAATGAAGGGCTGGCATCAGGGGCCGGAAGCACAGGGGGCTGTCTGGCCCGGTATCCACCAGGCTGTCAAAGGACAGCAGACAGCCCAGGCCCTCCCGGGCGAGGACGCCGCCGTTGTAAGCCAAATTACAGGTCGCCACAATATTCAGCCTGTCCACCTTCTCCTGGAACCAATCTGACAGCTCCTTTTGTAGCCCCTGCCGGGGACAGATTAGCGGAATCTCCATCAGATCCTCCGGCGTGATCACCTCCCGTTCCGCCAGGGGGTGATCCTTCCGCAGGATGACGCCCCAGGTGTCCGCGCCAGGCAGGGGGAGATAATTATACTTGGACAAATCATTGGATTCCACCAGCACGGCAAAGTCCAGCAGACCCTGCTCCAAACGCTCCGCCAAATCGCTTCGGTCGCCGCTGTACAGATGCACACGGATACGGGGGTACTGTGCCTGCACAACCTTGACCCGCCGGGCCAGGTGCTTGATGCCGTCTGATTCCGCACAGCCGATGTGGATATCCCCGCCGGAGATTTCCCCCAAGGCCTTGAACTCATCGGTGGTTTTATCCACCATGTCCAGGATATCCTCTGCCCGCCGGCGCAACAGCATCCCCTCGTCCGTCAGCCGGACGCTGAAGCTGCTGCGGATAAAGAGCTTTTTGCCCAGCTCCGCCTCCAAATCCTTGAGCTGCTTGGACAGGGTGGGCTGGGAGATATGGAGCCTCTCCGCCGCGTGAGTGACACTGCCCTCCCGGGCCACCTCCAGAAAGTAGCGCAATACCCGAATTTCCATGATCAACACCTCCACTTACAGAATAGCACGCCATGTTATTCTCTGCAAGAATAACATGATATAGAAATCAAGTATTTGCTATTTTACTTCCCGTGTCCTATGATGGGGGCACAGGGAGGTGGTGCTATGCCCCATGCAGCGGATACCGATGGCATTCTGCACCAGAATTTAGTTGACGCGGGGTGCGGTCCGGAAATTGTCCGGCAGTGCATGGCACTGGCCCAGAAGCAGGATCAGGCCGAGTTGATGCGGGTGCTCTCTCGCCACAGGCGGACACTGCTGGATACACTTCACCAGAGCGAAAAGCAAATCGACTGCCTGGACTATCTGGTCTATACATTAGAAAAGCAGCACCAATAGACAACATTCAGGAGGAATTCATCATGGAAGAAAAGCTGACTTTGACCCAGGAGTGGGATAAGACCTTCCCCAAGAGCGACAAGGTTGACCACAGCAAGGTGACCTTTCACAACCGCTACGGCATCACCCTGGCCGCTGACCTCTACGTTCCCAAGAACACGTCCAGCAAGCTACCCGCCATCGCTGTGTGCGGTCCCTTCGGTGCGGTGAAGGAGCAGGCCGCCGGACTGTATGCCCAGACCATGGCGGAGCGGGGCTTCCTGACCATCGCCTTCGACCCCTCCTTCACCGGCGAGAGCGGCGGACAGCCCCGCTATATGGCCTCCCCGGACATCAACACCGAGGACTTCCAGGCGGCAGTGGACTTTCTCTCCCTGCGTGAGGACGTGGACCCAGACAGGATCGGCATCATCGGCATCTGCGGCTGGGGCGGCCTGGCGCTGAATGCGGCCGCTCTGGATACCAGAATCAAGGCCACCGTAGCCTCCACCATGTACGACATGAGCCGGGTGAACGCCAACGGCTACTTTGACGCTGAGGACAGCGAGGAGGCCCGCTATGAGAAGAAAAAGGCATTGAACGCCCAGCGGCTCACCGACTATGAGAACAGTGAGTACGCCCTGGGCGGCGGCGTGGTGGACCCCCTGCCCGAGGACGCTCCCTTCTTTGTCAAGGACTACTACGACTACTACAAGACCCAGCGCGGCTACCACCCCCGGTCCCTCAATTCTAACGGCGGCTGGAATGTCACCGGCTGTATGTCCTTCCTCAACCAGCCCATCCTGGCCTATGCCCACGAAATTCGCAGTGCCGTCCTGGTCATGCACGGCGAGAAGGCCCATTCCTGCTATTTCAGTAGGGATGCTTTCTACAAGCTGAACGGGGACAATAAGGAGTTGCTCCTCATCCCCGATGCTGTCCACACCGACCTCTACGACCGGACGGACATTATTCCCTTTGACAGGCTGGCTGACTTTTTTCAAAAGAATTTGAAGTAAAAGGAGGTTCTGACATGGTAAAACAGACGGCGGGCAGGGATGCCCTGAATGATTTTGCACCCAAGTTCGCGGAGTTGAACGATGATGTGCTGTTTGGCGAGGTCTGGTCAAGGGAGGACCAGCTGTCGCTGAAAACCCGCTCCATTGTGACCATCACCGCCCTGATCAGCAAGGGGATCGTGGACAGCTCCCTGACCTATCACATCTCCACTGCCCGAAAGAATGGCGTGACCCGCACGGAGATGGCGGAGATCCTGACCCATCTGGCCTTTTACGCCGGGTGGCCCAACGCCTGGGCCGCGTTCCGTATGGCAAAGGAGGTCTACGCAGAGGAATGAAAGTTCTTGCAATAAACGGCAGTACGCGAAAGGATGGCTGTACCTATCTCGCGCTTTTGGAAGTGGCAAAAGCACTGGAAGCCGAGGGAATAGAAACAGAAATCGTCCAAATGGGCAGCGATCCCGTTCGGGACTGCGTTGGCTGCAACGGCTGTGCCGGAAAAGGCCAGTGTGTTTTTGGGGATGACATGGTGAATGAAATCATCGCAAAGGCAAAAGAGGCAGACGGCTTTATATTCGGCTCCCCGGTCTACTACGCCCACCCAAGCGGACAGCTGTTGTCCATGCTGGACCGGCTCTTTTACGCTGGAGGCAGCGCGTTTTCTCATAAGCCGGGGGCCGCTGTTGTGACAGCCCGGCGTGCTGGGACAACGGCGTCCCTGGATGTGCTGAATAAGTATATGACGGACGCTCAAATGCCCATTGTGTCCTCTACTTACTGGAACATGGTCTTTGGCCCTGTTCCGGAGCTGGTGGAACAGGATAAAGAAGGACTTCAGACAATGCGAAACCTGGGACGAAACATGGCATGGCTTTTGAAATGTATCCAGGCAGGACAGCAAAGCGGTATTGAGGTTCCCATCGCAGAAACAGCAAATTGGACAAACTTCAATCGAACAGTAAAATGATGGAGGTATTATGAGAAAAAGAATATGTTCCGGTTTTGTTTTGATCTGCCTGATTCTTACCATGCCCGCCTGCGCGGCGGGCGCGGACCAGCCTGTGACAGGCAGTGCGGAGAAAATGGCAAACCAAACCGCTGGCTTTACCGACGTGCCCGCTGACGCATGGTACGCCGGGGCCGTTCAATACTGCCGGGAGAACGGCCTGATGGCCGGCACATCTGATACCACCTTCGCCCCGGAGACGACCTTGACTCGCGCTATGCTGGTCACCATTCTGTGGCGGCAGGCGGAAAAGCCAGTGGTGAATTACCTCATGCAGTTCTCCGACGTCCCGGAGGGCCAGTGGTACAGCGAGGCCGTCCGCTGGGCGGCCAGTGAAAAGCTGGTGGCCGGCTATGGCGACGGCCGCTTCGGTACCAACGACCCCATCACCCAGGAACAGTTGAAGCTGATCTTCCAGCGGTACACAGACCAATCCGTCACCGACGGTATTCCCGGTTTTGACGGCAGTGCCAGGCACGCCACACGGGCCCAGGCTGCTGCGGCGGTGATGAACTATGCCCGGCTTTCCCGGCAGGGGACAACCGGCGGAAAGGTGCTGGTAGCCTATTTCTCCGCCACCGGAAACACCCGCTCAGTGGCGGAAAAGGTGGCGGAGGCAACAGGCGGCGACCTCTTTGAGATCGTCCCCGCCCAGCCCTACACCGCCGCCGACCTGAACTACAACACCGACTGCCGGGCCAACGCCGAGCAGAACGACCCCGACGCCCGGCCCGCCATCTCCAGCACCGTGGAGAACATGGAGCGGTATGACGCGGTGTTGATCGGCTATCCCATCTGGTGGGGCCGCGCACCCAAAATCATCCACACCTTCCTGGAGACCTACGACCTGAGCGGCAAGACTATCGCCACCTTCTGCACCTCCGGGGGCAGCCCCCACGAGGACGCCACCCTCCGGGACTACGAGCCGAACGCCGCCTGGCTGGAGGGTCGGCGGTTCTCAGGCATGTCCCAGGTGGAGGATTGGGTAAACGGACTTGATCTGACGAAGTCCAAGGAGGACCACACAGTGGGTGTATTCGATTTTGACAGCAGGACCGTCACCCTCAACAGCGGCTATGAAATGCCCCTCAATGGCCTGGGAACTTACAGCCTCCATGGAGAGACCTGCATCAACTCTGTGAAGTCCGCCCTGCGGAGCGGTGTCCGACTTATCGACACCGCCTCCGCCTACGGCAACGAGGAGGAAGTGGGCCGTGCCATCCGGGAAGCTATAGAGGAGCTGGGTCTTAAGCGGGAAGATATTTTCGTCACAACGAAAATCTATCCGGGCAGCGAAATGGCGGACCCGGAGCGGTCTATTCAGGCTTGCCTGGACCGGCTGGACATCGGTTATGTGGACTTGATGCTCCTGCACCACCCCGACCGGAACGACGTGAAAGCATACCAGGCAATGGAGAAGTTTGTGGAGGAGGGAAAAATCCGCTCTATCGGCCTGTCCAACTGGTATGTGAAGGAGCTGGAGGAATTTCTGCCCCAGGTGTCCATCACTCCGGCGCTGGTGCAGAATGAAATCCACCCCTACTATCAGGAGAACGATGTGATCCCCTATATCCAAGATTTGGGTATCGTGGTCCAGGGCTGGTATCCCCTGGGCGGCCGGGGTCATACGGCGGAGTTGCTGGGGGACGAGGTGATCTCCGGTGTTGCAAAAGCCCATGGGGTCTCCTCTGCCCAGGTGATTCTCCGATGGAACCTGCAAAAGGGCGTGGTGGTCATCCCCGGCTCCAGCAATCCTGAGCATATCAAGGAGAATACAGAGCTTTATGACTTCACACTGACCGATGAGGATATGGCTCGGATCAACGCCCTAGACCGCAATGAAAAGCACGATTGGTATTAAAAACAGCCCTTCTATATACCACTGCCTGTGGGTAAAAAACTGCGGTACAGGTTTCCCTGCACCGCAGTTTTTTATTTTGGCTGATAATCGGTGTTGTCCTGCCGGCAATCCAGCACGGCGTCCAGATAGACGGTATCTTCCGCTACGGAAAAAATGGCTTTATACCATTTACTGAACAGCGCTTTCCGATATGCTCCGTCAGGCAGATCATAGTCTGTTTCCGGTGGAAACTGGAATGGATTTTGTTCCAATGTGTCAAGCACTTTCTCAAATTCAGCAGTCATCCGCTTTGCCGCCGTCACACGAACCTGGGCCAAAAATCTGGCATGACGTATCAGCATTTCATCGGCCCGTCTGGATACAATGACTGTATATTTACCCACCGGCCTCAACCTCCGCAATGGCTTGCTCCATATCCCGCAGAACATCTCGCGCGTTGCGGCCGTTGTAACCATTCAGACGGTCTGTCTGTGCCTCCAGCAAATCTGCATAGACGGCGTTGCTGGAGTCCAGAGACAAGGAGAGTGGCACCGACTTCTCCCGCACAATTTGCTTCAACAGCATGGTAAATACCCCGGACATTGTGAGTCCGACACCAGACAGAATTTCTTCTGCCTGCATCTTGAGTGTGGAATCCAGCCGGGTGGACCAGTTGGAATCTCCTGGCATAAAATCACCAACCTTTCAGCTTTAGTGTACTGCAAAGTATTTGCGTTGTCAATACGAGCTTAATCTTTAATATCCATCCCACTGCCAAAGTCCTTTGCCAGCTCCTGATCCACATCGTCAGCAGAGTAGAGCGGCCCGGCCTCCAGGGAGTCGATGCCCTTTTTAATTTCCCGGTCAAGTTCAGTTCGGGACATTCCACCGATTGCGACCGGCCGGTTATCCGGCAGCTGCAAATGGAATGGGAGGCCCCGATGCAGAACGATCTGATGGTAGAACATCTGAACCGCACTGGAGGAACTGATGCCAAGCTGTGACAATATCTCCTCGGCGCTTTCTTTTAGCGTCGGGTCCATTCTAACATACAGGGCAGATGAATTTGCCATAGCGATCACGCTCCTTTCTCATACATAGTATATCGCAAATTGATTGCGATTGCAAGCAAACAAAATATATTTTACAGCTTAATCCCATGTACATGTACGCTCCTATGACCAGGAGCGTACATCTTTTTTGTTTATTTACAGAAAGTTTACAAAATTTCGGGCCGTTTTTGCCTTTGAGCGGTGCGTATTAAATTGAGAGGTAAAGGAGGGAAGTATATGAAGCCTCTCGCCAAACAGCTTTATCTGTTCCTGTCCGCCTGTGGCGGGAACTGGAGAAACACCATCTTTGTCTCCTGTCCAGAATCGGATTCGATTCCTGGGTTCCTGATGGCTACGGACCGGGACGGATGCCCGGTCATCATGGAGCTGGAATCATTCTATCAGATGACTGGAGAACAAATCGACCCCGCCGAGTGCTATGGGCAGTTGTCGAAGGACGCGTTTGAAAGCGTCTTTGCTCAGTACCTGCTCTGGCACACCAATCAAACTTGAAGGAGGCATCCATAAATGAAGCGAGTCAACATCAAATGTCCCTACTGCGGCTCTCGGGCGTTCCTGCGCCCCGCCGCTGTCGTTTACGGGCAGGGCTGCAAAGAACCTGACACAGAATTGTATGTCTGCGCCAGATTCCCCGCCTGCGACGCCTATGTAGCCGCCCACCGCCATAACCATCTGCCCATGGGGACGCTGGCCAACCGGGAGCTGCGCCGCAAGCGCATACAGGCCCATACTGCGTTCAACCAACTGTGGCAAAGCGGCCTTATGACCAAGCGGGCCGCCTACCACTGGCTCCAGGTGCAGCTGGGTCTGCCCCAGGAGGAGGCCCACATCGCCAACTTCTCTGAATGGCGGTGTGACCAGGTCATCCAGCTGTGCGGCCGCTTTCTGGCCCCGGGCAGCAAGGCGGCATGACCAACAACTTTACACAGGAAAGAAGGCGAGACCATGAAATACGATTTTACCCTCACACCCAAGCAGCAGACTTTGGCGGAACAGAATCTGTCTCTGGTGGATAAGGTCATTTCCTGCTATATCCATACCAATGAAAGTGTCTGCGGGCTGGGCTATGAGGATCTGCGTCAGGAGGGCTGTCTGGCCCTCTGCCGGGCCGCCGCCACCTATGATGGCGTCTCCGCCCAGTTCAGCACCTATGCCACCACCCTGATCCGCAACCACCTGACTGACTGCTGCAAGGCGGTCAGCGCAAGACTGAGAAACCTTCCGGCTGTCCCCCTTGATGTGGGTCCGCCGGAGGAAGACCGACCGCCCGGTTTTCCGGAGCCGTCTGTGGAGGACGGAATGGACGCCCTCATTGACCGGCTGGACGCAGATGCCCTGCTCTCAGACTGTAAGCGTAGATACAGCGGAGTGGCCCGACTGGGTATTGAGGCCCTGGAGCTGAAGATCAAGGGCTACAGCGGCACAGACATTGCCCGGCTCTACAACACCAAGCCCAGCCATGTAGGGGCGTGGATATCCAGAGCCGCGCAGAAAATCCGAAAAGAGGCTGCTGTTGAAAAAAGCGTCTCTGAATCGTAAAAGAAAGTAGTAACAAAAAAGGGAGGTCACCCCATGGAAAACAGTACCTTTTATACCGCAGTCGGTCACTTCCGCCGCAGGACAGATGGAACCGGCCAGTCCTATCCCGTCATTCTGATCAATCAGGAGGAGTATCTGGTGGACATCCAGGAGATGTGCGTCTGGACGATCCTCAGCTGGCGGCTGTTCACCTACCAGCAGGCCGAGGAGGAATACAACTGGTTCACCGGCGCATGGCTCACCAACCCCACCCGCACCTTTGAAGCCTGCCTGAAACGGCTGGAGGTCCGCGGCCTGGCAGCCTCCGGCAGTGGCAGCACAGATTTTGAGGCGCTGTACGACCTGCTGGGCAGTCTAAGCGTGGTCCCCCTGTCCGAGAGCCTTCCCCTGCGCCTGGCCACGTTCCTGAAGCTGATGTTTAAGGGGACACCCTACTCCACGGCCAGGGAACTGTTTCAGAGGGACAAGCCCAGCCCGCTGGAGGCCAGGGTGATGGCGCTGTCCCGGCAGGCTACCCTCTCCACCGCCGAGCTGGTCAAATGTGCCGAGGTGGACGCCCAGGACGTCTCCTCCGGGGAGAAGATCATGGAAGCGCTCTACAACGATGACTTCACCACCAGCGACAACATCCAGTGGGAGATGCTTCGGTCAGACTACCGGGCGCCCATTACTCTGGCAGTTGCAAATCTCTACCTGCGCAAGCAGATTATCCTGGAACGGATCTGAAAATTTTTCTTTCCGATGCAGAAGAATAAGGAGCTATCCCCTATTTATTATTTGCGGGCAAATCCAAACCACAAAAAGGAGGCGTTCCCATGAATAAAAAGTATTCCCAATTACAGCTCCCTGACCCCGCAGACCGTGATCCCCACCCCCGGCTGCTGCTGGACGGCTATGGCATCCACGCCGGGGATGGTTTCAGGGCCCTGTTCCCCGACGGCTGGCACGACATCACCCTGGAGGTGAGTTGGGAGGAAACTGGCCCGGCTTGCTGGTATATCTCCACTCCCGGTTTCGGCCATATCTGCCCGGTGGGCCTGTTCGTGGAGGCGTAAACCACAGCATATAGAAATAATTGCCGCAAAATATCTATATATTGTGTTTTTGCTATTGACAAGCACAAGACATTGTGGTATAATCCCCTTGTAATTGATTCTATGTGCGTTCCTCATTTTGAGGGTAGGCTGATTAGATTGGCCTATGAGCGAGAGGTCTCGCATTGCACACGTGACAGGACCGCGCCCCCAGAAACGGCGCTCTCCTGGGGTTTGTACGCAAGTGCCAGTGGAAGACGGGCACCCTATCGGTTTAGGGGACCAGTCTGCCCTCTGGCACTTTTTATATATAGATATTACGGCCCTTGCGGCAGAAAGGAGTGTTATGGCACAAGCATATTCCATCGGGCGGGTGACGTCTGATCTGGAGCTGAAAACCAGTGCCAGAAAAGTTCCCTATCTCCGATTCTCCATTGCGGAACACATCGGATACGGAGATTCGGCCCACACGCAGTACATCCAGGTGTGGGCGTGGGACGGCATGACGCGGCAGCTCATGGACGCAGGCGTGAGAAAAGGCAGTTTGATCTGGGTATCCGGCCCTCTGGAGCTGGAGGAGTACACCAAACAGGACGGTGTGACCCGAGACAAACGGCTGAAGCTCAGGCTGAAAGACTGGGGCTTTGCTTCCGCCGCCCAGCGGCAGGACAAGACGCCCCGCCCAACGAAGGAAGCTTCAGACCCCGCGATTATCAACGGAGATCTGGAGACCTTGCCGGAGTGATGCTCCGGCACAAATGAAAGACGCTGTATCATATGTTTTCAGACAAAAATTCTGGGACATTGATACAGCGTCTTTTTTTGTTTTCCCGATATTTTTGAAAGGTGGTTATTTCCGTGAAAAGAACGAATCCCCTGTGGGGCAGCATCTCTATCCTGATTGGCGTAGTCATCGCTATTCTGTCGCTGCTGAAAGACACTTGGGCGACAGTGGCCCTGATCATTACCTTTGCCCTGTGGGGGCTGTGGCTGGTATGGACTCAGCTTCTCCCCGCCTGGAGCGCCAACCGGGCGTACCAGCGTCGTAAGCGCCAGCGCAAATGGCAACAGGATATGATTTCCAACGACCCGGATACCAATGTCAGACTGGTTTTGCTGCGCCATGTGAATCACCGCATCTCTGAGCATTTGAAGTCTGCCTTTCCCAAAGCCCATTGGGAGTGGACTATGTCCGACCCGGCGCTGTTTGTGGCCCATGGCGGCACTGGGCGCATCCGTGTCTACGGTGTCCCCGACTACGACTACGCCGACGTGACATTGAACCAGCAGGGCGTCCTGCGCTGTTCTCTGGTCAAGGTCGCCCCATTGGACGGCTCCCAAGCAGCCTCCCCGAACCAGCAGACGCTGGACCCCCGGGTATGGTATGAGTTCCAGGGGCGCAGTATCCTTGAGGATATTATCGCGGACCTGGATTCCCGGGGCCACAGCAGCCTGACCATGAATGAGAATGGCAGCATCCGCATCCAGCCGGCAGATGGCAGCGAGGAGATCGCCAGGGACGCCTTTCCCAGCTTCCCTGAAAAGGTCTACTGGCCCCGGCTGGTCAATGTTTTGAACCAGGAAGGGCTGACCGCCGATATGCAGGACACCGGGATTTTGGTTTCCTGGTGAACTGCGCAAATGAACGAAGGGAGTGAACAACCATGAAAACCGGACGCACAATCCAAGAGATGGCCGTGGAGATTCAGCGCCAGAGCGATGCCAAAGCCGACTATCTGGTAAATACCGGCCGCCTGCAAATGGCGGACTGGGACGGCCAGCCCATGCTTCATCTGCTGGGTGAGAATGGGGAGGACCAGATGGAGCCGCTGGAGGTTCTGAGTACCGCCCACCGACAGCTGGGGACCTACCTGAACATCCCCCAGAAGTACTACGACCGGATGCTCCAGGAGGACACCGGCCTGCTCTCCTACAACGTCAACCGCTGGCTTCAGCGGACCCCAGAACAGCGCATGATCCGCACCATGGACGGCCGGGCCAGAGCGTTCCTCAGTAACCGCTACCGGCGCATCGACAACATTGACATCGCCAAGGTCACCCTCCCCATTATCGGGGGGATGCCGGACGCCCGCTTCGAGAGCTGTCAAATCACTGATGATTTTATGTATCTCAAAGTGGTCAACCCCCGGCTCACCAATGAGGTGGTCCCCGGCGATATCGTTCAGGCGGGCGTGGTCATCTCCAACAGCGAAACCGGTCTGGGCGCGGTCTGCATTCAGCCGCTGATCTTCCGGCTGGTGTGCTCCAACGGGATGGTGGTCAATGAGGCCAGGACCCGCCGTACCCATGTGGGCCGGGTCAACAGCACAGACGAAAACATTGCGCTCTACTCTCAGGAGACGCTGGCCGCCGATGACCACGCCTTTACCCTGAAAATCCAGGATACAGTGCGGGCCGCAGTAGATGAGGTGCGGTTTGCCCAGGTGCTGGACAAAATGCGGGAGAGCAAGCAGGCCAAGCTGAACACCGCTGACATCCCCAATGTGGTCAAGCTGGCCAGCTCCAGCTTCGGGATCACCGAGACGGAGGGCCAGGGGGTGCTCCAGCGTCTGATTGAGGACGCAGACTACACACTTTACGGTTTAGCCAACGCCGTCACCCGTTACAGCCAGGATGTGGACAGCTATGACCGCGCTTCCAAATTGGAGGAGGTTGGCTACAGCATCATGACCATGTCCCCGGAACTGTTCCGCAGAATCAATCAGTTTGCAAATATGAACGTATAGTTGCGGCTCCAATTCAACAACAATTTTAAGGAGGAAATTTTTATGTATAGCAGCAACAATCAGAACAGCACTGCCATCGCTGAGAAAGACGCTTTTGTTCTTCCGGCTCCTATGGACGACAGCTTCAACGCCGATGAGCTCTCCGAGGATATGGAGGGCCTGCGGCTTACCTTCCCCAAGATCAAGATTCCCAGCGGCGGTGGGATTCAGTTCGAGATGGCCAGCGACAACCCGGACCGACCGGACTACCTCCCGGAATTGGAGGGTATCCTTCTCTACAATCACTCCGCCAACGCCTACTGGCAGGAGGGCGAGGAGTATAATGAGAATACTCCGCCCCTGTGCCAGTCTGTAGACGGTAAAATCGGCCACGGCACCCCAGGCGGTCTGTGCGCCAGCTGCGGGTTCAACGAATTTGGCAGCGCCGGAAACAAGCGTGGCAAGGCCTGCAAGAACATGCGGACCCTATACCTGCTCCGTAGCGGCGAGCTTTTGCCCCTTCAGATTTCCCTGCCGCCCACCAGCATCAGACCGTATAACGCTTTCTACAACGCAGTTTTTGCTCTGCGCCGCCGGCCGATCTACAGCAGCGTCATCCAGATTGGCCTGAAAAAGGCCAGCAGCAATGGACACAATTACAGCGTCGCTACCTTCTGCGAGGTGCGTAACCTCTTTGGTCAGGAGCTGGAGGCCGTCAAGGCGTATGCAGAGGGCTTCCGTGAACAGGTCAGGAGTATGCTGTCCGAGCAGGCGGTCAACCAGGCACGGGAGGCCAGTGCTGTTGAGGTCAGCTCCATTCCCATGAATCTGCCTGATAACGAGGGCCACTTTTCCGTCGGCGTCCTTGACGGCGCCCGGGAGAAACTGCCCGCCTAAACAGATTTTCCGCATTTTGAGGTTGACCTGGCTGTCCCCGCCTGAAAAACGGGGACGGCCAGCCCCTCTGCGCCCTCTGACCGAGACACAGCGCCAATTTGCCGCCGATAACCATGACCTGATCTACTCCTTTTTACAGGAGCGGGCCCTGGATATGGATTGCTACGGCGCTGCCGCTATGGGCTATCTGAGGGCGGTCCAGAGATACCTCACAGAACAACATCTGCGGCGCTATCACTTTTCTACTGTCGCATGGCGGGCCATGTGGCAAAGCGTCATAGCTTCCCGTCGGACAGAAGAACGTCATAGAGAGTGTGAACGGCGGTATTGGGAGCAGCACCAGCCTCCAGAGCCCTTTGAGGAATTGGACGCCAAATTGCTCCTGCACAGGCTGGCCGCTGCCTCCAGTCGGGAACAGTATGCCATCATGGTCATGCGGCTGCAAGGTCACTCGATTGCGGAAATCGCTCATATCCGAGGTGTAAGTGAAAAACAAGTCCGAGGGATTTTGAGGAAACTATACCAGGTTTATCTGCGTTTATTCGCCTGATAAAGCAGAAAAGAGGTATCAATACCATGACATTTGAAATAAAGAAAATTTGGACGCTGACAGGTATTCCGTTGCGTCCACTGGTTGTCGGTTCCAGAGCGGTCATTGTCCACCAGGGCAAAATTACCCGCACCGCCCCCATTGTGGCGATCCACCGCCGCACTGCGGGCGAGGTACACTTTGAGACGCTGGATACCAGGTACTATTTGCTGACCGGTTCCGATTTTGAGCCGGCAATGAGTTCGCTCCCCGCGGCTCTGGCCGCCTAGACAAGCAATCGGGCCGAATCATCCAAGGGTGCATCGCAGACTTTCGTGGTTTGCGATGCACCTATTATTTTTGTGGAGGTGAGCCAATGTACGCATTGGAGCATCTGGAGTTTCAGGGAACAGTGTGCTGCTGGAAGCAGTTTGTAATCTGCGGCAGCCATGTCCCTCTGGATAAGGTGCGGGCTGGCCTGCGGTGTCCCGCCGATTGGCGGGTCATATTCGCGTCTGGTTCCATACAGGCGGCTGTGAAACAGCTGCGGGAAGCTGCATAAGAAACATTGACAGAAAGGATCGAGTTCAATGTCTACTATTACTGAGAAAATCGCCAGGCTTTTGGCGTTGGCGGAGAGTCCCTATGAGGCAGAAGCTCAGGCGGCCCTGCTCAGGGCCCGGCGGCTTATGGCGGAACATAAGCTGCGCCCGGAGGACATTACTCCCCAAGCGGCCAAGCGAGTGATAAAGGAGTGTGTAGGGATCAGCTCCACAAAATTGTCTACTCCGTGGGCTGTTAATCTCTCTAACATTATTGCGGAGCACTACTGCTGCCGTTCGTTCATGAGCAAGCGGAAGGGGCACAAAACGGTGGAAATCGGTTTTGTGGGCCTGGAAGAGGACTTTATGGCGTGCAAGCTGGCGTTTTGCTACGCTCACGACTGCGTAATGTCCCGCTGTAAAGGGATCAAAAAAGAACTGAGTCACTGTTATACAGCGGCGACAATCCGGCAGATGTGCAACTCCTATGGCTGGGGCTTTTGCAGCGGTCTTAGTGCTGCATTTAAGGCTCAGACAGAGCGGCACCAAGAATGGGGGCTGGTCATGGTTGTGCCGAAAGAAGTAGTGGAGAAAACAGCAGCTATGAAAACAGTCACTTATGCCCAACCGTCCGCCACAGCCTGGAGTCAGCAGTATGCCAATCTGGGTTACAAGGATGGTCAGGAATTTGACCCGGCGCACCGATTAAAGGGTGCCAAAGAGCAGAATGTGGCCCAATCCGCTTGATATCAGAGAGTTGGTGGCAACAGCGATGAGTAATACAAACTATTCTGATCCCGCCAAGCTGCGCTGGTATCCCGGCATCTCCTGCCCTGTCTGCGGCGGGAAGGTGAACTCCTGGGACAAGCGGTGCAGCCGGGCGCTGGGCTATCAGGCGATTGTCTGTGAAACGTGTATCGCAAAGGAATATGGCCTGACTGTGGTAGAGCTTCGGGATACCATGAAAGACCACTTTGGCCTCGTCCCATGTCCTGGCATATGAAAGAGGTCAATGAGCTCACCCGCCGGCTATTGGCGGAAGGCTGGAAGCCAGAGGATACCCCGCCGGGGACACATCCCTATCAGGATTATTACGGCGGCTGGACCTATACCAGCGAGGCAATTTACGCCATGGTGTGGGAGACGCCCTGCGGCCTGCTGGCAGATGGCAGGCATTTTACAAACGGTTATATGTCCTACCAGGGCGTTGACTGGCGGCCGGAGAATGGGAATCCAGTGATTTGCTGTCCTGCATTTCCCACCTCCCCCTGCCCGCTCCGGGACCCGCTTTTATGTCATCAGCTGTACGACTTACACTCGGATGATGTGGTCTATCAATGCGCCTGCCATCAGACAGACAGACCATACACCTATGAGGGCAGCATTGATGAGGCCCACGACTATGTGTGGAAAGAGGCTGACGAACTCTGGGAAGTGTTTAAGGCCCAGCATAAGGGGCGTGTATGCCGCCAGCAGAGCCGGTATGGCCGGACAACAAAAACCTGGAAGGCGTTCTATGACCCGATAGACTGTGCCAACCTGGGCTGCTGCTCCTATTGCGATGTTCTGGCAAAAGAGCTGGATACACGGAAAGGAAATGTGTTTTACGACCTGCGGAGGTCCTGGACTGTAAAAGGCGAGGGCCTGTTCCCAGACCAGCGGAAAACCATTGTGGAGAAGGGCTGCAAGCTGTTGGGCAGTACCGCGTCGCTGACACTGTGCGAGGCCATTGTCAAATATGGACGGGGCCGTATCGAAGATCGTGTCAGATCAGAGTTCCACCATGATCTGTTTTTTGACAAATCGCTGGAAATCGAGGTCATCAATCTTCGATCCGCAAGAGTGGATAAGCGTGATATTTTACAGGATCTTCAGGATGTCGCCAACGGCATAGAGGTCATTCATGCGGCAGACAGTCTGAAAGCCGCAAAGGAACAGAAACGCGCAAGGCATGAAGCGGCAAAGGCCCGCCGCATCCGAAAAGCTGAGGCGATGGTCCTGGCTCACGGCTGGGATGGCCTGGAGGATATATGGAAACATCGGGCGGAAAAACTGCTGGACGGAGATCGGATTGACGAACTGCTCCAGCAGAGGCAGGCATCGAAAGCCGCACCACCGCAGGATACCCAATTAAGCCTGTTTCCAGATGAGCCTGACCGGCCCTTGGATGCAGCCTAACAACGTCCCCTGGGAAATGCGAATATTTAGAAAGGAGAACGAATCATGTCCTGTATGGTAATGAACCCGGAGCCGCTGGCGGCGCTGGCAAACGCTGTCGAAACCCGGCTCAACTGCGACTACAGCTATTGGGGCTTTGAGGCTCCAGACAGCCTCTACCGCGAGTTGGATGACTGCAAAACCTCCTGCACCTATTTCGCGGAGGCTATCTACAAGAAGCTCTATGCGCTCAATATTCGGGCCTACAACGGGCGCTACAGCGGCCACGAGGAACCCACTAGCGAGGAGACCCCGATTATTGACGGGCGCAAGTACATCGTTCACCGCAGGCCAGAGTACAGGGAGCACGGCTTTGCCGTTAGAGCGTGGCACTACCATCTCGCAAAGCTCCTTGACTTCTGGCTCTACCAGACCCTGGAGGATACGACGCGCAACGATCCCCTCCGGCTTGCTATGGTGGAGTTTCAGCGTGCCCTTTACACCTTCATTGTGACGAACAGCACGGAATACGTTGCTGTTCAATGGGGAGGACTCCCCCAACCCGCAGCCGAGGAGAGCAGAGAGGAGATGAAGCCGGATGCCGGATTACAGCAAGTACACGACCGAAAAGCTATGGGAAATGCTGGATACCGCCTTTTCCGATTATTACAAAAGGGCTACGCGGCCCTGCGGAGACGGAAATAAATTCCTTGCAAGCCCGGAGGCAGAGGAATTGAGACAGGCCACAGAGCGGTACGAGGCCATCTGTGAGGAGTTGGTAAGGAGAGGACAATTTTATGAACATTACCGTTTACCCCAAATCCCTTTTGGAAGAATTATGGAAGTTCGACAAACAGCAATTCACTCCTGGAGCTGAAAGCATACCTCTTTGCCTGCGCTGCGGGAAGCCGTTGGACCGGCAGCTATCAGTGAATGCGATGAGCCGTTACGCAGATGTGTATATCTGTCAGGCGTGCGGCATGGATGAGGCGCTGCGGGACGCGGTTGGAGAACCGCTTCCTCTGTGGGAGTGGCACACTGTTTCCAGTGAGCGGATCGGAATGTTTTCGTTGACGGGCACTGCACTGATTCCCACCTGTACCTTTGAGCGCATATTTGTGGGACCGAAAAAACGGTTTCCCCACAGTGATGTAGAGCATCCGGTCAGCGAGGCGGCCTATTTCCGTTCACACTATGATGGACGCCAATGGTTTCGCACCTGGTTCCAGAGCGGTGAAGGTAAACTCGAATCGCATCTGGGCAAGGAAATCGACCAGTTTAGCAACGCCCTTCTGGCTATGCCGGAATTTGAGACGCTGAGGGCCATGGAATGGATGTGCCGCTCCTGTGCGCAGCGAACGGACAGCCCTACAGACTTTAATCTCTTTTCGGAAACGAAACACTTCTGCATCTGGCTCCAAATGGTTACACGGGAGCGGGATTATAACCTCTATGTTCATTTCTACAGAAAATCGCAAATTGACAGAGAGGTTAGTCAATAATGGGTGAACGGGACGTTTATCATATCTTTTTGGCGCAGTTGGCAAACCAATCCTACCGCTGTTCAAGGCTGTTGGAGGATCGTGCCTTTGCGTGCATGATGGATGCTCTGCGTTGGAGGATGCCCTATCATCTGCGGGCATTTCATACCAGCAACCCCCGATGGGCGGCGGAGAACCCTGTGCTGAAGTCGGCCCCGGAGCTGCCAGTGGATATTGACAGCCTGCTGTCCGCCCGCCCTGTTCAGCCCATGCGGCTGAAGGATAAACGGCGGCATCAGACATTTGCTGTGCGGAATAAGTGCGGGGACTATGTTCTTGCGGATACAGAGGACGGCTACGGCCGGCTCTACCGTGTAGATGGTATCGCCTCCAGTCTGGTGACCAAACTGGAGGCCATCCCCATTACGCTTCAGGAGGCCAGCGCCTACATTGACCGGTACCACCGGCACAACGCCGGGCCGAAATTCCACAAGTTTTCCGTCTGTCTGCGCGTTCCCGGAGAACCGGAGCCTGTGGGCGTCGCTGTTGCCAGCACGCCCAAGGCCCGTCATCAGATGGACGATGAGACGCTGGAGATCAACCGCTGCTGTACCGACCCCCGCTATGCGGACGTGTGCAGCTGCCTCTACGCCCGGGCGATCCGCATTGGGCGTGAGATGGGATATCGCCGGTTCCTGACCTATACGCTCCCGTCGGAGAGCGGCAGCAGCCTTCGAGCAGTTGGATTTCAGCCGGATGGTGTGACCAAAGCATCCGCCAACGGCTGGAACAGCCCCTCCCGGCATAGGGACACCGCCCAATATCCAGCGGGGGAGAAAATCCGCTGGGTATTCCACGCATAATAAATTACAGGAGAGGATATAAATGCGCCGCTATTATGTGGCTAAATCAGACACAGATCGAATTGTGAACCAGATAAACCGGCAGCAGAGTAGAACAGGCATATTTGTCAACATTGCAGTGAAGACCTACCATGGGAAAAAGTATGATCCCCAAAATACCGTTGTTGTGATGGTGGGATAGGCAAAAATTTGACGCTGTACCCATTCAAATACAGCGGAAACGGAAAGGTTGGTATAAATCATGGATAAGCAGTACATCATCCCGGTGGTCGGTCAGATCTACCGCAACCGCAATGGCGCAGAATACCGCTGTACTGGCAACAGCCTCTATTTGAACGATGCGCAGAAGCAGCGGGCATTGTCTCTGGGAGAACACATTGCCCACATGGAGCGGGTCAAGGATGGCTGGAGCCTGATTGCCCACGGTGTCATTCAGTATGAGGATGGCACCATTGAGTGGAGCTACTCCACCGGGGCACATTTCCCCTACTAACATCTCTTGCTGATCGCGCAGCTGAAATGCTGCCATTTGAGCAGTTGCCTGGAGGGATAGGTCTGCCTTGTGCAGGCTCTCCCTCCAGGCCATACTTTTTTAAGGAGGTTTCCTATGTTACTGCCACAAACAGAAATGAAACTATTTTCCAATCAGATCAATCTCGTTCTGCTCAATGACATCATCGCTTTTGTACTGAGCACATCAGAGACAACCTACGCGCAGAGGCGCACACTGTCAAAAAGCTGTATTTTTCTGGATGACAACGCCGACAGCGATGCCCTGCAAGAGAAGTACGGATTTTTGTATTTGGGTGAGCTGCTGGAACGCTATGAGTCGCGGTTCCAAATGTCAACACAGGATCTTCGGGCCATCGCCCTGGCACTGGGTTATACCCGGGATATTTTGGACGATTCCATGTTCATCGGAAGCCAGCGGGTCGATTTTATGCGGCGGCTAAGCCGGCAGGCCAGCAATGACCCTTACCTGACCGGGGCACTGTACCTCTTGCAGGCTGATAACGGAAAAGACGCCATAGCAGAGGACCAGCTGATCTATGAATACAGCACCATTGAAGAACTGATTTTTGCGGTGAGCCTGCTGCAAGATAGTGAGACAATATTTCCCCGTATCAAGACGCAGCTTTTGCGGCTTTTGGACAATGGATGTACCGTATCCGTCCTGGGCAATATGAAGGCACTGAATTGGCTGATCTCATGGATGATCCCCCGTGTCAAGGCCGCCAGAGGCAAAGACTTGGCGCTGCTCCGCGCACTAGCCGCATTGCCCACATCGTTTGTCAAACCAGAGAGCAAACCATACACCATTCTAGTGGAGCATGGTTATACACCGCTGCAAATCGCCTATGCCAATATGATGACTGTAATGTCTCAGACGGCAGACGGCGTGCTGCATACGGATTCCATCGTAACACAGAAAATCGCTGTGGCTTTATTCCAGGCGGTTTTAGGCCGCAATGAGCCGTTGACTGTGGAGGTCTATAATCTGCTTTCAGAGATTTATAGAAAATATGCACGGTTTCAGGTCCGCTGCTATGGCTGTGAGACACTGGCTAAGGCATTGGACGCCGCTCCTCATATTTCAAACGCAGAAACTTTCTTTTGGTTTTCTGAACTGGCTGGCATTCGTCATCAGTCCTTTGACGCTTTTGACATATTGGATTCCAAATGGGATACCCTTGCGAAACTAATGAAGCCGGACGATTATCAGACACTGTTTGAACTTGGCTTGAATGACGATCTCAGTGCAGAAGATATCCAGCAGCGTATCAGCCGATATGATGCACTTACTGGAACAAGCTATCTGGCGGTTTACCAGAGCAGATATGATGGAGGCCACTTCGGTTTGCTTATAAGCAAAAAAATTATCGACCTTTGGGCGGAATTTCAGGCCAGCCTGGATGCGAGCGGAAATATTATACGCCCAGATACGGTAAAGCGCATACACGAATATGTCCATAATCTGCCTACTATTTACGCATACCGGTTTTATGAGAAGTTTATAGAAACATATGGTGTTCAGGGCCTGGATCATTTCTTTGGTAAATCTTACGGCAGTATTTATTCCACTCTGGTCAGCGAAACAAGTTATTCTGACCACAGGAAATGTGAGTTTACACTAAACATCGACCAGAAATTTTTGGATGATGGACAGCGTCGTCAGCTCCTGATTTGGTTGGAAGAATACGTGTTTTTCTATCATCCGAAAAAATATCCGCTGTTTGTGGCCGCAATCCTTGATAACGAAGCTGTCGCGGGACTGTTCCCTGAAAAGGATCAGCGGACATTGTTTGATTTGGTGATAAAGCAGCCAACGCTATCTTACGGTGTTGTTTCCAGCCTAAAACAACGATATCTGACGGCTGAGGAAAAAACCGCAGAGAGGGATGCCGAAGAGGCTGCCAATCAAAAGGCCGAACAGCAAAAGCGGTTGGATATGGAACAAGAACTTCAAAGTGAGTATGCTGAAAAAACAGATGGAACATTTGCTTTTGACAAGAAGTTTTTAGATTCGCATAAATACAGATATACGTGGCATGGACTGCCGGAGACAGCCGCACATGTTGTTGCTGAACATCTGAATGAAAACTTATCCAAGAAGGATTATCAGTTGACAGATGGCGAAGCTGCTTGTTTTTTGTCTGTTTGTGCTGTGCTCATAGACCTGAGAGTTATTCAGTTTCAAGAGGTAAAAAAATATATTTTAGAGATAAAGGAGTTTGTTGATCATGACAGCTGCTCAGACTGACTTTATTTCCCGCATATTGGAGCGGGCAAAAATAATTCAACTTATGAACACCCAGCATTTGGAGCTTGGCTTTCTCCATGAGTTCAGCATACCAGAGCTGATTGCCTGCTGCAACCGCATAGCTACCCATCTCCCAGGCTTTGATCTCACAGACAAGGGGCTCCAGCAGGAATTGATTCAAAACAAGTCTTTTGCCGAATATCTGGCAAGGCCACTGCCCCTGATTCCGGAAGGAGAGCCAGAAAAGGAGAAGCAGCAGCCCTCCGCTCAAATTCCAGGACGCAGATACGGCACAGCTTCACCCCCGATATCCGTTCGGAATCGGATTATGGGCCGATTGTACGCTCTGGTGCAGACCTGTCAGGAGAACGAACAGGACATTACAGTTTATCCGGAGCACTCTATGATGGACACCCTGGCACTGGACATACAGGACACTCAAATGCGTTTAGTTTTTCTGGAATATTTTGCGCCCATGCAGCTGAATGGTGCAGCCAAGTCCACCGTGACAGCCAGCCTTAACTGCTGCAAGGATATCCCGTTGGAACTGAGCGGCAGCCAAAAAGAGTTGCTGCTGGAGCCCTATGTAGCCAGCCGGGCTCTGTTCTCCTCCGCCCCATTCTGCGAGATATGCGATCTACTGAACTCCTGTCCTGCCCTTCTGAATATCACCCGTCTCCTGCATGAGGGACAGATCAACGAGAATCTGGGAATGGAAGACTTCAGGTCGTTTTCTCAGAATGCACCAGAATGCAGTAAACTTTTGCGTTCCATCATAGACCAGATGGAGACGGACGCTGTTGAACAGTTCCTCATATTTTGGAAAAAGGGCGGCTGTTCCATCAGTGAGCTGCGGAGCCTGGAGCGATGGATCGCAGAGCATTCCGGCCAGGATTGGAACAACCTTTTTGCTACCTACAGCGGCTATATCAATCTGCTCTACGGCGCACGTTTTAAGAAAGTTGATCTTTCCAGCGTCTCAAGCTGCCAGGAGGATATTCTGATTTACGCCATTACCCATAACAAGAAGCACTTTATCCGCATGGTAGATGAGCATACCAATCTGTTTTTCAGCATTTCTGAATATTCTGTGCTTTTTCAGCCAGAGCTTTACTGGGAACATTTTAATCTCAATGAGCTTACGGAGCGTGAACTGAACGACTGTGTATGGATGATGCAGCAGAAGCTGAAAACCAAAAGTCTAATCCCCAACCGCCGTTATACATTCCCAGAACTTAAAGTGCTGTATGGTACATCCCCAATCTATATTTCGTTCTACCATGCACTGAGGTCGAACAGCCAGGACTACCGGCTGAAGGTTTTCAACCAGCTCCGCAAGCGGAAGCTGCTGTCCTCCGATATGAGAGAGCCGGACATAGCTGTGTTGGCGCAGCACCTCGATCAAAAACCGCTGTACGACTGGCTCCAGGATGACTTTGGCCATATCAAGGACTTAACCGCCAGCGATGGGATCAAGCTGCTGATTCATCTGGATCAGCTGTGTCATCTGGTTTTCAGCATGACGGACAGAAAGGACGCGATGCTGGCACTGCGGAACCTGGATATCCTGGATCAGTTTTCCAGCATGGACGATTTGAAGAAAAATATTGTCCGGATGGACCAGGATTGGCTCTCTTTGTCCGAGACCATGAAATTAAGTCGGGAATTTCTTGAGCTTTTTGAAGAAAATATACTCTCTTTTATCTGTGAAAACGGTGCGGCTATAGCTGAAACATACCGAAAGAACCTTGATTCTTCCAAACAGGACGCTTTCCACCGTGTGGTGAAAGCGGAACTGATGGGACAGCTGGCTGAACTGAAATACTTTGAGGGCGATTTACAGCAGGAGATTGATTTTCCCCTTACCCACCAGGTCAAAACCGGCTGGAAACGAAACCTTACAATGGAGCGGAACGGCCTGGCAGTGGGAGAATATGATGATTTCTTTTCCACCATGCTGCTTGGTGTCCATCCCTATTCCACTTGCCTGGACTATAGTAGCGGCGCTTACCGTGAATGTCTGTTGTCTTCCTTTGATTCCAATAAAAAGATTCTCTATGCAACACTGGAGGGCCGCATCGTCGGCAGGGCTTTTTTGCGGCTCACAAAGGGGCGGATGAAAGGTCCTGATGAAGCAGAACCTCAATTTACTTTTGTGGATCTGGAGGATGTTGAAGCATCCAGGCAAGGCCCTGTCTCCAAGCACGAGTTTTTAACACTGTTTTTAGAGCGGCCCTATATCAGCCGTGTAAATTCAGAGATGGAAAACCAAATCATGCAGAGCTTTGTGGACCTTGCTCTTTGTAAATCAGAAGAACTGGGCACAGTGCTTGTTTTGAGCATGGATTATCACGGTAGCTGCGGAGCATCCTTTGCCCAGACAAAATTTGATATCTACATCTCCAAATTCAAGGCTGGGATGCAGTATTTGGACAGTCTGGATGGTTCGGCCACGGCAACAAAAGGGGGCAGCTATGGTACGAATACGTTTTTAATTCACAAGGACTAACACTATAATCACTCAGAGGGACAGGCTGTACAATCACCTGTCCCCATTACAGTTTAGGAGGAAATCATGAATTTTTATGAAACCAAAATGGGCCACATCTTTTTTGAACATCAGGTTCCGCACCTGATCAACGCGCTGAACACGCTTACCACCCTTTTGACGAAGCCGGTTCCGGCGGTTGCTCTGCCGGTATCCGTTGACCCCAAGTTTTTGCGTGATCTCTTTTTCGGTGATTACGAGCCGGAGATTTACAAGGTGTCTCCGGAGCTTCGGAAGCTCAACCGGACAGTAGCCCAAGACTATAAGTCTTTGACGGCAACATTGCCAGAAGACAGCATAAAGCAGCTGGAGGAATATAAGGCTGCCGTGTCAGCGCGAAACATTGCTGTGACTGAGCAGGCGTATAAGGCCGGTGTCCATGCCGCTGTGCAGATGATACTGGCCGGGCTTTCTCAGCCGGAGGTGCGGCATGGGGAGTGAAATGCCGTCCCTTCCCAGGGATAAATTCGAGATCATAAGTATGACGCCCATAGAATTGGACGCTATGGCAGCGGAGCTGACCATTTCCTTTCAGGACATCGACGGCCTCTGTGAGATCAAGACCTGCTATGGGGATATTTATAGGATCGTCAATGCGCTGATGGACTACTCCCGGATGCTGGAGATGGTCTGCGACCAGTGGGATCTACGTGGATTCCACCGGGCCACATACGAATATCATGCGGAAAAGCTGAGGGCAATCGCCAGGAAGTATCAGGCTGGTATTCATTACGACTACGATGCTGCGGTGGAGAAATGTCAAAAGAGACAGTCAAAGCAGCAGCGTGACGATGACCCGGGCGGTGATGCCTTGGAGTTGGCTTTTCTTAAAGAACAAAGAGAACAGGCAAAGTCTGAGGAAAAGGCAACCCGGAGAGAACAATCTCCAGGCCAATAATCTAAAGTTTGGAGGCGTCACCTTGACGGTGGCGCTTCCAACTTTTCAAATGAGAAAGGATACGGATAAAATGATCTATATGGATAATGCGGCAACCACTAAAATGCCCCCGGCAGTCGTCCAGGCCATACTTCTGTCTATGGAAGATATTTGGTACAACCCCTCCAGCCTGTACACTCCCGCTCAAAAGGCTAGAGAGGCATTGGAAGATGCCAGGATACGCATTGCGGCCTGCCTTAACGCCTCTCCCGAAGAAATCATCTTTACGTCGGGCGGCAGCGAGTCGGATAATCAGGCAATTCTTTCCGCCGCCCGAACGGGTGCGCAGGCAGGAAAACGGCATATCATTTCCACAGCCATGGAACACCATGCCGTCCTGCATACTCTGGAAAAGCTGGAGCGGGAAGGCTATGAGGTTGAATTGCTGGATGTCCATTCCAACGGCATCATATCCGCCGAGCAGGTGGAGCAGGCCATCCGGGAGAACACCTGCCTTGTAACAGTCATGTATGCCAACAATGAGATAGGCTCCATTCAGCCCATCTCCGAAATCGGCGCGGTATGCCGGGAAAAGGGTGTTACATTTCACACAGATGCGGTGCAGGCGGCGGGCCACCTCCCCATTGACGTAAAGGCCCAGAATATTGATCTGCTGTCCCTGTCCGCCCACAAGTTCCACGGGCCGAAGGGGATCGGGGCGCTGTATGCCCGGAGAGGTGTCCCTGTGACCAGATTGATAGAGGGCGGGGATCAGGAGCAGGGCCGGCGCGCCGGGACGGAGAATGTCCCGGCCATCATAGGTATGGCGGCGGCTCTGGAGCAGGCTTGCGCCCACATGGTGGAGAACACACAAAAGGTATCCGATCTTCGGAACCAGCTGATTGAGGGGCTGTCCCGGATTCCCCACACGGTTTTGAATGGCGATCCAGAAAACAGGCTGCCCGGAAATGTGAACCTCTCCTTTGAAGGGATCGAGGGAGAGAGTCTGGTACTGCTGTTAGACCGACAGGGCATCTGCGCTTCTACCGGTTCCGCATGTACCTCCCACTCTCTGTTACCCAGCCATGTTCTGCTGGCGACCGGCCAATCACGCGAGATGGCCGCCGGGGCGCTCCGGCTTTCACTCAGCGAGGATAATACGCAGGCGGATATAGATGAAGTGCTGCGTATTGTTCCGGGCCTTGTGGAAGAACTGCGTGGGAAACGAGCAGGCAGTCCCTATAAGCGATGCCGGTTTGGAGAGAGGCAGAAAAGCCAAGGATATAATGGGGTCAATCCGCCGCACAGTTAGAAGTACTTTTGTTACTAACAGCTGATCTATCAGCTTGACGGAGCGAAAAGTACTGAGCACAAAAGATATTTATGGGGCGGGCCTTCTATCGAAGGTCCGCCCTGCTTGCTTAGATTCGGAATTTGCGAATGCACTTAATCAGGGTAATACATAGCTCCTGGTATAAGTCCTCGTCAAAAATACCATAACGGATTGACTCCTTCAAAAGAAGATGCTTGTAGAGCATCAAAATATTTTTCTCAGCCTCTCTGCTGCCAGCCTTGGCCCGGAGCATGAGGTTTTTAAAATTCATTCCTCACCTTCCAAACTTTGGCGCAGCTTTTGAAGTACCCGGTAATAGGCTGCCGAGGCCCCTTTGTACCGCAGGCCCAGTTTTTGGGCTATTTCATCGTAGCTGCACTCCTCTAAAACACGAGCAAACAGAATCATCTGCTCTGGTGTTTTCAGCCTTTCAATAGCCTTTAGCAAGGCTGTATTCTCCAGGCGCATAAGTACAGGAAGTTGTTCCAACAGGTCCAATGAGCTTTGGTCTGGAAGCGCCATCTCCTGGAAATCAGCGGATACTTCATGACCCGCCACCCGACGCTGTTTATTCAAGTAGTCTTTTTTTCTGCGTCGTATGGCAATCAACAGATATCCAGTGAAGTGATTTTGCAGAATTTTCGCCTCACTCTGCTCTTCATTTCGTTGTCGCATGGATTTTCCTCCTTTTATCTAAATTTTTTGAAATTTAGATGGAGGTGGTCCTCGGCAGCGGGGAAAATCACATAAAATAAAAAAAGGGCGGCCGATTTTACGCATCAGTGTAAAATCGGCCGCCCTTTTTACATTGGGATGTCCCTGAAACAATCTATGGTCAGCATATGGCTGTATTCTGTCTCCATATTGTAAGCTATGCTGACACTTACAGCGTCGTGGTTCCCTGCAAGCAACGTGTACTGGCGAATAAAACTGGTGGACAACCCCAATGCGATAGAAACATTCCATCGCCGGGAAACCTTCTTCCGTTTCATGTGCCGGCACACAGGCGACAAATCCCAGCTTCTTTTAGCGAGATATGGCAGCATATACTGCCGCCCTGCCGATAAATATTTGATATAAAAGAGGGGAATGACAAAATTACTCATTTTCGTGTGCGTTAAGCCTTTGCCGCCTGCAAGCAGTATAAACAGAAGAAAGAAAATCCTAAGAAAGTCTTATAAAAGAAAAGCGAAAATTATCCGCCATTTTTCGGCAATACAACAATATATTTACCGCATAATGGTAAACGAGGCGCCACTAAAGCAGCGCCTCGTTTGTTAATATATGCTTGTCATCCCGGCGGCACAAACTTATACCCCACACCCCATATATTCTGAATAAAATCCTTGCCCAAGGCCACCAGCTTTTTGCGTAACGTCTGAATATGTACCCGTACCGTATCCTCTCCGCTTTCTGCACATTCATTATCCCAAACGTGGGCATACAAGTGATCCAGGCTGAATACCTGCCCCGGATAGCTGGCAAGACAGTGAAGGAGATCAAATTCCTTTCTTGTCAGTGCAAGAGGCTCACCATCCACAATGACCTGCCGGTACCTGGGACTAATGATAAATTCCGCCCCAAAGGAGATTGTGTAATGGCGTTTGTGCCTGTCGTCAGCGTCAAAATAGAGCTGGATCAACGCGTTGGCCTGTGCCGTACATACTTGGACATCCACGGGCTTCTCCAGGCAGGCATCTACTCCGGCGTGAAACAGGGTAACAATATCCTCCGATTTCAATGGGGCAGTCAGCGCCAAAATTGGAGTGTGCTTTGCGTTCCGCATCGTCCGAAGCAGCTCCAAGATACTCATATCTGTCAGCTGAACATCCAAAATGACCAGGCAGTATTCGTCCTTCATGTAGCTGGCCAGGGCTTCCATGGCGGATTCCATACAGCGGATGTCTGTAAAATCATCCTTCATGCTGCTGATTATTTTCTGGCATACGGCCGAATCTCTATCCACCACCAAAATTTTTCTTTCTATGGGAATCACTCCTGGCTTACAAAAATATATCATTTCTCCGTTGTAGGTAAAGCCGGCTGTTTATACCACAGCCGGCTTTATATGTGGCAGAATTTACTTCTTAATACCCTTTTTCTTCATCCATTCGGGCAGTTCCTCGGGCTTCAAGCCGTTATAGCGACAGCCGGGGTAGCGGCAGTTGGCACAGTTGCCCTTATTACCCTTGATGGCCGGCTCACCCTTAATGTTCTTCTCCAGGAACTCCACCAGAGCCCTGACATCGGCCTCCTCGCCGTCCACCGCCCAGTAGTGGGCACCCTCGTTGCCTCCGATGCCGCCGGCGCATACCACCTTGGCCTCGCAGTGGAACATCTGCCTGATGGCGTCCACCTCGGTGAGGATGTCGGCGCTGGACAGGCAGTACAGGCCGGGGTCGGCGCCCATAGAGATGTCGATGTGGCTGGCCCCGCCCAGGGCGCGGCTGGCGGTGGGGACGCTGGGAATCATCTTCTCATAGCCCACAGGGCAGAGCCATTTCAGCCCCTTGCTGGTCATGTAGCCGATGAAGTTGGGGACGGTACCGCCGTTGAAGCCGGAGGTAATGACGCCCACATGGCCATCCTGGTCGAAAGCGTTGGCACCCTTGATGATCACGGTGTCGGCGTGGTAGTCCTGGAGGGCCTCGTCGATTTTCTTGTCCACGGGCTGGCCCTTGTAGAACACGTTAGGGAAGCTCTTGCGGCTGGAGGGCTCGGTGACACACAGCATTCCGTCGGTGCTGTTGCCCACGGTGCACAGGCCAGGTTCCACCTCATAGCCCAACTCCTGGGCGATAAAGGCGTTAGTAGTGCCGCCGGCCAGCAGGACGTAGGCGTCCTTCCAGGCCTTCTGGAACTCAGGCGTCTGAATGACGGCCTTGGCAATGAGACGGCGTGCCTCAGCGGGAGTTAAAATAAAAGTAGCTTTCATCATGATCTCTCCAATCTTTATTCTTTCTCAGGGTGCTTTTTCAAATCCACCACAGGGTTGAGCAGGGGCCGCATTTCAAAACCATCGGGGCCGACAATGCGGCACTCGGCCATATCGCCGTCCTGGATGTGGAAGGCCCGGGGGGTGCCGGTGGACAGGATGTCGCCGGCGTACCAGCCCTGGATGCTACTGTGGAGGGAGACCAGCCGGGCGGGGCGGTGGGTCATATTGGCCACCACATTCTTGGCGTAGACCTCGCCGTTGTGAACGGACTGAACCTCCAGCTTCAGCACGTCGGGCACCTCATCAGGGGTGACCAGCTCCGGGCCGAAGGAGAAGAAAGTGGGGAAGTTCTTCACGATGCACAGGTACCGGGGATTGCCGCTGACGTAGTCGTTACCCTTGAGGATGGACTCCTCAGTCATGTCCAGGATGGTGGTGTAGCCCACAACGGCGTCCTGCCAGTTCTCCTCGGACACGTCCCGGCAGTCCTTGCCCATGATAACGCCCAGCTCCGCCTCGGCGGTGGTCTTCTGGGCCTCCTTCAGCGTGGGCAGCTTAATCTCATCTCCGGGACCCACCAGGGTGTCGGCCATTTTAAAGAAGCTGCCGGGGAAACCGGTGGGAGCGGCGGAACCGATATCCCCGGCGTGGTCCACGTAGTTCAGACCGATCCCGAAGATACGCTTGGGATTGCGATACAGGGGGGCGTAGACCACCTCCTCCTGGGGAACCAGGCCAGGCAGATTGTCCAGCTCAGACCGCCCGCAGTCGTTATACCAGGCGGTAAGGCCGGGAATTTCACCAGCCTGGATAAGGGACATCATGTCGGTGCTCCAGGCGGTGCCTTTGGCGGCGTTGAGGGCGGCGATGGGAAACACGCCCTTGGGGGTGACGATACCGGCGATTTCAGCGCCGTTCTTTTTAATGGTAGCGAGACGCATATTCAATTCCTCCCATATAATTTGTTTTAGGGCTCCCGCTCCGTGGGGGGCGGGAAGCAGTTTATTTCCTTGCGGCGGCAACAGGGGACTGGATCATCTTTTCGCTGCGGGCCACCACCATGGTGGTAACAACGTCACCTGTGACGTTGAAGGTGGTATTTGCCATGTCGATGAGGCGGAAGATACCGGCGATCATGCCCACGATCTCCAGAGGCAGGCCCATATTGGTCAGCAGAATGGTGGTCATGATGATGGCGCCGCCGGGAACGCCGGGACAGCCCATAGCCACCAGTACGGTGGAGACCACAATATTGACCAGGGCGGCAGGGGTCAGCTCCATGCCGTAGATCTGAGCGGTCATAACGATGGCTGCGGCGTAGTAGATGCAGCCGCCGTTCATGTTGATGGTGGCACCCAGAGGCAGAGAGAAGGAGGACAACTCCGGGGATACGCCAAAGTCGTCATTGGTGACAGAGGTGGTAACCGGCAGCGAGCCGGCGCTGCTGGTGGTGCTCAGGGTGACTACCCAGACCTTCCAGATGCCCTTGAAGAACTGAGCGATGGGGAACCGGGCCAGCAGAGCGACCATAGGGACGTACATCAGGAAAACCAGGAGCACATCCGAGGCGTAGACCGTGAGAATCAATTTGCCCAGAGGGCCAAAGATTTTCAGTCCGTAAGCACCCACAGAGTCGGCCAGCAGGGCGCACACGCCGATGGGAGAGAACTCCATGACAATGGCGGTGATCCTGGACATGACATCAGAAAAACTCTGAATGGCGGAGACAAGCCGCTCTCCCTTTTCCTCCATCATGATGAGGGCGACGCCCAGGAAGATGGAGAAGACGATGATCTGAAGCATATTGGTGTTGGTAAAGGACTGGAAGATGTTAGACGGGAACGCGTCCACGATGGTATCCAGTACACTGGGCATCTCCTGGGCTTCATACTGGCTGCTCTCCGCCAGGGCGCTCATGTCAAAGCCCTGGCCGGGGTTGGTAATGTTGGCCATAAAGAAGCCAATCACCACGGAGATGGCGGAGGTCAGGGCGTACAGTCCAACCACCTTCACGCCAATGCTGCGCAGCTTGCGCAGATCACCCAAGCTGGCTACGCCGGCGGTGATGGAGCAGAACACCAGGGGAACCACGATCATTTTAATCATGTTCAGGAAAATGGTGCCCAAAGGTTTCAGGATGGTGGCCTTCTCCTGGAAGATCAGGCCGATTACAATACCCAGTCCAAAGCCGATGAAGGTTTTCAGGGCCAGGCTCATCTTTTTCTTTTTCAAGCGTTTGTCCTCCCTTTCCCTATTCACTTGTCAAGGTTTCTGCTGAAGCAGCGCAACGGCCTTTTTCAGCTGCGCACACCCCTCCACCACATTTTCGTAACTGTTGGCAAAGGACATCCGCAGATAGCCCTCACCGCCGGGGCCGAATACGTCGCCGGGCACCAGGGCGATCTTGGCCTCCTCCAGCAGGTAGGCCGACAGATCGGCGGACTTCATATTCAGCGACTTGCAGTTGATAAAGATGTAGAACGCGCCCTTGGGGCACTCACAGTGCAGGCCAGGAGTCTCGTTAATCGCCTCGACGGCATAATCCCGGCGGCGCTGATACTCCTTCACCATCTCCTTTACCTCATCCCCCTCCTGGGTGAGGGCGGCGATGGCGGCCACCTGGACGAAGTTGGGGGCACAGGTGGTGTTGTGCTGGTGGAACTTGTTCATGGCCAGGATGTACTCCTCGGGGGCGGCCACATAGCCCAGCCGCCAGCCGTCCATGGCGTAGGCCTTGGACATGCCGTTCATGGTGAAGGTGCGCTCCTTCATCCCGGGCAGAGAGGCGATGCTGATGTGCCTGGCTCCGTCGTAGACCAGCCGCTCGTAGACCTCGTCGGAAATGACCATCAGGTCATTGGAAATTGCAATATCGGCCAGCTCCTTGAGCACGTCCTCGGACAGCACACCGCCGGTGGGATTGTTGGGGGTGATGATGACAATGGCCCGGGTCTTAGGGGTGATTTTGGCTTTGACCTCCTCCAGGTTCATCTGGAAGCCTGTCTCCTCCGTCAGTCCGTAGGTGACCGCCCTGGCTCCCAGCAGATTGGGGACGTTGATGTAGTTGAGCCACACCGGGTCGGGGACCAGGATCTCGTCCCCCTCCTCCAGGATGGTGGCCAGGACGGCAAACACTGCCTCGGACAGCCCCACAGTGACCAGCACCTGGTCGGCTTTATAATCGACGTTGTTCTCCCGCTTCAGCTTGTCCGCGATGGCCTGGCGCAGCTCCATCAGGCCGAAGTTGGAGGTGTAGTGGACCTTGCCCTCGGCCAGGGCCTGTTCCGCCGCCTTCTTGATGTACTCTGGGGTGTCGAAGTCGGGCCGCCCGATCTCAAAGTGGAGGACCTTTTCCCCCGCCCGCTCCATTGCCAGCGCCTTCTCATTGACCTTGCGGATGCCGGAGGGCGCCATCTGGTTCATCCGCGCCGCGATTTTTGCCGCCATTGATGTACCTCCTCAATATGATCTGTAATATAGTTTGTCAATAGGCCCCGGTCATAGCGCCGTCTACCAGGATGGTCTGACCGGAGATATAGGTGTTGGCCTCGGAGCACAGGAAGGCGGCCATGCGGCCATACTCGTCCACAGTGCCGTAGCGGCCCATGGGGAAGGACTTCAGGTCCTCCTTTTCGTATTCCGCTACGGACATCCCCGCCTTCTCCGCCCGCATGGCGTTCAGGCTGGTAATGCGGTCGGTGCCGATCCGGCCGGGGCCGATGACGTTGACCAGGATCTTGTCCTTGCCCACTTCCTTGGCCAGCGTCTTACTCATGCCCACCACGCCCATGCGCATAGTGTTGGACAGGATCAGATTGTCCAGGCAGTCCCGGACTGAGGAACTGGTGGAGTTGACGATTCGGCCGCCGCCCAGCCGGCGCATGGAGGGCAGCACTGCCCGAATAGTTCGGATGTAGGACAGCAGACACATCTCGAAGGCCCCCGTCCAGGCCGCATCGTCAAAGCTGTCAAAGGGTCCTGGCTTTGGGCCGGGGCCCATGTTGACCAAGGCGTAGATGTCACCCAGCGTATCAACAGTGTGGTCCACCAGGGTCTGGATGTCCTCTGCTTTGTTCACATCGCACACAAAGGTCTCAGGACGGTTGCCTGTCTCACGTTCAATGTCCGCCCGAGCGGTGGCCAACCGGCCCGCATTGTGGCCGCTGAGCATCACTTTGGCGCCCTCCCGGGCCAGCTCCGTGGCGATCCCCTTGCCCAGACCGGCGGCGGACGCCATGCACAAAGCTACCTTACCCTTCAAGCCGAGTTCCATGATAATACATCTCCAATCTGTTATTTGAATCGCTTACATCGGAAGAATGTTCAGTCGGTCGATCTTCCCGTCCTCTGTCACCGAGGAGAGATAGGCCACCACCGGCACCACGCTGTCGTGGTACACGATAAAATACCAGGCCACATTCTCCTCCATAAATTTCACCCCGCTGATGGCGAAGGGACCGCCATTGTACCCGAATTTGTGATGGAACATCATCTCCACTGCCATCTTCCCAGACAGGTGCAGGGTGTCCTCTCCCACCTGCGTCCAGGAGGAGTCGTGAAGGATACCATCCTTGGAAAACAGGTCGGCCAAAGCGCATTCGTCGCCCTTGCGCATACAATCAATATACTGTTCCAACAATGTCATGTCCGGCACCTCCTTAAAACCGCTCGGAGTGCATCAGCGCATCGATGCCTCCGTCCACGAACAGAATTTCACCGTTGATTCCGCTGGCCTTACGGGAGGCCAGGAACACAATGGAGTTGGCAATCTCCACCGCGTCTAGGAATTCCTTTGTCCCGTACCGGGTGGGGATTGGGATAAGCAGCGCGGCATTCCGCTGCTGCTCGGTCATCCCCTTTGTCATGGGGGTAGTGGTGTTGCCGGGGGCGACCCCGTTGATCCGCAGGCCGTCCACCGCCCAGTTGGGTGATACCCGCCGAATCCAGCGTGCCAGGGCACATTTGGAGGAGCTGTACGCGGCGGGCCCCTTTTCCCGGGGGATCATGCGGGCCAGGTCCATTCCTCGCTCCCGGTTACGGAGGTTGGTCAGCAGCTCCACCCAGTCCATACGGACAATAGAGTTGGTAATGGTATTGGAGCAGGTCATCACACAACAACCCTTTTTCTTGGTCAGCAGAGAACGCAGCCCCTCTGCGATGTAGGTACCGGCGTAGAAATTCAGCGCAAAAATCTTCTCCACCGGGGCGGTCGGCCCCACACCAGCGTTGCTGATGAGACCATCGATCCCATCCGGGTACTTCTCCTCCACCGCCCGGATTGCGGCGTTTACCCCTTCATCTGTGGACAGGTCGGCCTCAAAATCACCGCCCTTGTAATCGATATTGAGGACCTCATGCCCATCTTCCAGGAGCAAGCGGCGAACCTCCGCGCCAATGCCGGTGGTGCCTCCAGTAATTACATAGACTCCCATGCTTGGTCGCTCTCCTTTCAAAAAGTCTTGCGTTTTGGTTACCTCTCTGATATTATTTAGCCACGAACGTATTCAAAAGTAAAATACGAAAAACTTGAAGATGTTATATTTATTTTCGTATAGGGGGACAGCAAAATGACAAGTTACAAGGAATATATCCATGCGGTATATCAGGAAAAAAGTTTTTCAAAGGCAGCCAAAAAGCTCTATGTCTCCCAACCATGGCTAAGCGCCACAATTAAAAAAGCGGAACAAGAACTGGGGCTACCGCTGTTCGACCGGAGTACCAATCCCATTTCATTGACCGAGGCGGGGCGATACTATATTGAAAAAGCCGAACAGATTATTGCAATCGAGGAAGAAATAAAAGAATATTTTAAAAGAATGCGTGATGTAAACCGAACTGAACTGCACATTGGCAGTTCTATGTTTTTTTGCACCTATGTTCTGCCCGCTTTATTGGAGAATTTCCGTCTGCAGCATCCGCAGGTAACACTGACCTTTACAGAGGGCGGCAACAAAACGCTTTTGGACAAGCTCCTAGATAGAAGCTTGGATTTCCTTCTGGAGGCGGAACATCCCGTCAATAATCAGGTTCATTCTATCCCTTGGGCCTCGGAAGAGATTGTTCTGGCTGTTCCCGCTGAAAAACCTGTCAATAAACGGCTGGATCAATACTGCTATTCCTTTGAAGAATTTTTGGAGCGCGTCCATACGGACAATCGCCGCCCCCCAGTTCCGCTGGAAGCCTTTGCAGAGGAAAGTTTTCTTCTTTTGAAGGAAGGAAACGATATTCACCAGCGCAGCCTTCATCTGTGTAAAAATGCCGGGTTTACCCCCCATGTGTCCCTTTATCTGACCCAAATGATGACTGCCTATTATCTGGTTCTGGAGGGACAGGGGATCACCTTCCTGCGCTCTACTATTCCAGAGCATGTTACCCCGACAAATCAAGTTGTTTTTTATCAGTTAGGCGATCCGTTAGCAGTACGGAGCATATATCTCTCCTATACCCAGCAGAACACAAGTCCGGTACAGCAACATCTGATTGATTTTATGAAGAATAATATTGTTTGAAAAACAGCGGCGACCAATCGGTATAATCCGGTTGGTCGCCGCTGTTTTGTAAATTCTTCATAAATGTTATATGAAAACAGATATGATGTTATCATTGTTTTCGTATTTGCTTTTGTTATCTTCCCTTAACAAGAGCATACAGAAACACAACAAATAAAATGGGCTGTCAACCTTACACAAGACACCGCTTCTGCAAAAACGGAGCGGTGTTTTTGTCTGGCTTCTAGTCACCGTGACCAGAAGCACCCCGCCTATTTTCCCGTTCCATCCACGGAGGCTCTGCTGGATTATCCCCCGTCGCCGCGCCACCCATAGCACAGCCGGGGCTGCCTGTCAAGGGCAAAGCCGCCGCTGCGCGGCGGTGCTCCGCACCCTTGACAGGCTGTCCCGGTTGTGCTACCTCCCAAGGCGCGACGGGGGATATATCCTCCAGAGCCGCCCCCTTTCCCTGGATAGGGAAAGGGCGGGGGGATAGGGTCGAACCGCTTTCCTTTCAAACCGCTGTCTTTCCACGGCTGATGTGTTGAAAATTAGCAGTTTCAAAGCTTTGCCCCGCAAGGGTTTCCGGCCCTGGTTTCATAGGGGCTGGTATAGTATCATTCCCCAGGCCCGATTTATCGAAATACTGTCAACATTTGAATTTATGGGAGGTATCTATGAGCAGCAAAAAATCAGCACCTTGCGGCCCCAAAAGTCCGTCAACTGTGGTTGCAGGAAAGAAACGTATTCGGAGTACATCGGTTTGTGTCTGGCTGTCCCAGGATGAACAGGCAAAAATCCGGGAGCGTATGGCGGATGTGGGCATCCGTAACCTTTCGGCCTATATGCGGAAAATGGCTCTTAACGGCTATGTACTTCATGTTGACCTCGCTCCCGTTAAGGAGGTCGTTTCCCTGCAAAGGCGGTGCGCAAATAATCTCAATCAGATTGCTGTCCAGGCAAATACCCAAGGAGGAGTTTGCCCCAATGAAATCAAGGCCCTGCAAAAAGATTATGCGGATTTATGGGGGCCGCTCTCCGCACTCCTGGAGAGGCTTTCGGAGATAGTGGCGCTGTAAGCGCATAAGGCTCAGGAGCGCCAGCGACGGGGCCGCAGACAGGGGAGCTTCTGGTCACGGTGACCAGAAGCTCCCGGCGGGTTTGGGGGCACCCCAATAAGCATTTTCGCAAGGCGAAAATTGCAAGTGTTATACACTTGCCCTGCTTGCCAAGAAGTGCGCTCCCTTAAAATTGGAGAATTATATACAGACACGCCTTATTCATTTTAGGACTGTTCTGCAAAAAGTTCCTCCCGTCCCCGATACTCACTCTTGATGATTTCAAACATTTCTTCGGGTGTTTCCCTGCATCCATTTTGCAACCACAGTTTAATAATTCTTGTAAGCCCACTTTTGAAAAATTCCATGTGGTATTCGACAAAACGATTATGAAAATGCTTTTCCGCAAGCCTGTAATCATACGCTAAAATCTTGTGTTTTTCATCATAACCTAACTTGAAATAAGTACGATAAAAAAGCTGGTTTTGCTCTATATGCCGAAACAAAATCAAATAGTTGTTAGAATTAAATCCTTGTGTAACTTCGTCTTTGTATAACTCCGCAACCTGGGCCTCCAGCTTTTCCCGTATCGCGTCAGCCAACCCATATATGTCCACATAGTTTGCATAAAAGGTACTGCGATTTAGGTTTGCCCTCTTGCATATATCGGACACGCTGATTTGGTGCAGTTCTTTCGTTTGAAGCAGCTCCACCAAAACCTGTTCAATTTTCTGCATGGACGCTCGTTTGCGCCGATTATTTTTTGTATTCATGGAAATCCCCTTTAATCCAACATCTGTGCAAACATTGTTGATTGTTTTTACCTTCCGCCTTTATTATACTATTCTTGCAATAAACAATCAACTGTTGCCTTAAAGGAGGTACTCAAATGAAGAAAAGAAGTTTTGTTGCAATGCTTATGGGAACAGTGAGCGGAGTGTTGTTTGCACTGGGAATGTGCATGGCACTGATCCCGGAGTGGGGGGCATTTCAGCCGGGAATTGTGTTCGGTGGCGTGGGCCTTCTGCTGGGATTGGTCACTGTAATCATTTGGCGGAAGATGGAGCATAAAGCCCCTATTCATTTCTCCGCAAAGACAATCCTTGCGATTGTAGTCGGTGTGATTGGCGCATTGGCGCTGGGAGTTGGTATGTGCTTCTGCATGGTTTGGGATAAAATGGTGGTCGGCATCATTATTGGGTTGGTCGGTATCGTCGTCCTGCTTTGCCTGGTTCCCCTGACAAAGGGCCTGAAAGGGTGAAAGCAAAGCAAGCCGTCATTCAAAAAATCGAAGGGACGAAAATTGGAAAACGGCTTATCCAAGAACAGCGCTTTAGGGCAGTATGCTCTGCTGCTATCAGTCTGCTGGTTAATATTCTGTATGCTTTTTATCATGTGGTGCTGGGCGTAGTCAATCAATCCTTGTGGTTCATAACAATGTTTGCGTACTACGTCATTTTAAGCGCTATGCGCCTTTCCGCTGTTTTGTGTGAACGGAAACATAAATCTTCAGCACCCGAAGATACAGAGTATTTTGTGGCAAAATTATGCGGCGGGTTGTTGATCTTGTTAAGTTTTATTCTTGCTGGCATTGTCTATATCAGTCTCTCGCAAAATGTTGCTGTAAAGCACCATGAGATTGTTATGATTTCGATTGCGACATACACATTCTGTAAAATCACAGCCGCAGTTATAAAGGCCATAAAACAACGTAAGAACACCGCCCCACTTCTCACTGTTATCCGAACCATCGGATATGCGGAGGTGGCCGCATCAATTTTGACCCTGCAACGCTCTATGCTAGTATCGTTTGGCACAATGGACAATGCGGATATTGACCTTATGAACGGTCTGACCGGATTAGCAGTATGTTTATTTATATTGCTGCTGGGGATTTTTACAATCTTGAGGAGCAGTAAAGAAAGGATGAAAACACATGGCACAGTCTAAATTCGTCAAGGCAAATGAGGAAATCGCCAAAAAAGTAGTAGGCACATTTGAAAAAATTGAGGGTGCGGTTGTCGGCAGCTACACAAAAGTGGAAGATGCTGTCGTCGGTGGTTACACCAAGGTTGAGGACGCTTTTGTTGACCGTTACCTGACCAGGGATGGCGAAACCGTGGAGGCGGCAAAGGTGCGGTTGAAAAAGGAACAAGAACAGAGAGAAAGCGGTGAAACCGCACAGTAATATTTCTGAATACTGACACTATCTGCCGCACGACGGCAAAAGAAAAAAAGCCGTCGTACAAGCAGCGTATTGTCACGCCCGGAGCGGCGGCTTTGAGAAATCAGAGCCGCCGTTTTGTGTTTAGGCGGCATATAGGGGGAAGCCGTCATGCGATTGCGAGTAAATAGGCACTTGTCAAAAAAAGCCCTCCCCCTCTGACGGGTAGCCCTATCCCTAACTGCGAAAATTGTAATAACCTGTCGCCCCGGCACGTCCGTATAGCCTTGCGCTATGCGGACGTTTTTTTATCCCGGCGCTTCTGGTCACTGTGTCCAGAGGCCCGCTGCCGCTCCCCACCCTCCATTTCGATCTGTCCCTTTCCGCCAACATCGAAATGGAGGTTACTTATGACAACCATCAAATTAAACCGCTACTATCCCCATCTGACCGAAAATATCACCCTGGAAGTCTCCGACGAAATCGCCGTTGTTCTCTCTACCGGAGGCCGTCAGTGTGACAGCTACAAACGCCGCAAGCGGGAGCATAACGAGTGCTCCTTGGACGTTGACCCTGGCTTTGAGCCGGATGTGATGTTTCCGCCCCTGACTCCGGAGGAAATCATTCTGGACGAGGAAAACCGCTCTATCCTCTATGCCGCCCTTGACCAACTCCCACCCATCCAGGCCCGGAGAGTGTACGCCCACTACATTCTGGGCAAGAAAAAATCCGAGATTGCCAGGGCCGAAAATGTGGTGGAAAGCTCCATTTGCGACAGTATCCGCCGGAGCTTGAAAAATCTCTCTGAAATTCTGAAAAATTTTTACAGGTAGGGAGCAACAAACGGCCCTTTTTCCGCCTGATAGGTAAGGAGGCTTATGCACTCTTTCGAGGACAATTGAATACACAGTATTCCAGGCACAAAACCCGCGTGAATAGCGACGAAAGGCGCGCCGCCAGGACAGCCCGCTTGAGGAGGTGGAGGAAGTGGGCCGAGCGATCAACGCAAGCCTTTGACCCGGCCTTGGCAAGCCGGGCGCGATGACAGCGCGGGAGATAATGAAACTTGCTCACGCCCTCCCATGGACTTGCGGGGGAGCTTCGCAGTTCTGCGGAGTTATGACAGCCGGAGCCACCGGCGGCCTGGGGTGCTCCCCTGTGCCGGGGCGCGTGGCAAATACGGCGCAATTATAGATTGAAATGGAGTTATCCTCGCTGGGCTTCTGGTCACCGTGACCAGAGGTGGGGCAAGGTTGAAAGACAGCACTTTTCCGGGTGCTGTCTTTCTGCGTTTTCCCACATCCTTGTGCCTTGGGGCTGTCTTTGGTATAATATATTTGTAAAGGTTGACAGCTCCATTTCCCGACAGGAAAGGAGCTATCATGGAAAACCGTATCGACGCTATCTACGCCAGACAGTCCGTAGACCGCAAGGACAGTATCAGCATTGAAAGTCAAATCGAGTTCTGCAAATATGAGTTAAGGGGTGGGAATTTTAAGGACTACCAAGATAAAGGATTTTCCGGAAAGAACACAGACCGTCCACATTTCCAGGAGTTAATGGCCGACATCAGACAGGGCTTAATTCGCCGGGTGATTGTCTACAAGCTGGACAGGATCAGCCGCTCCATTCTGGACTTCGCCACCATGATGGAGCTGTTCCAGGAATACAACGTGGAGTTCGTTTCTTCTACGGAAAAATTTGATACCTCCACACCCATGGGCCGGGCTATGCTGAACATCTGCATCGTGTTCGCACAACTGGAGCGAGAAACCATTCAGAAGCGGGTGACGGACGCTTACTATTCCCGGTGTCAAAGGGGCTTCCACATGAGCGGCGCGGCCCCGTTCGGCTTTAAGCTGGAACCTACCACCCTCCAGGGCATCCGCACCAAAATGATGGTGCCAGACCCCGACACGGCAAACATCGCCCGGCTGATGTTTGAGATGTATGCCGAGCCGTCCACGTCGTTCGGAGATATTGCCCGGTACTTTGCGGAAAACAATATCCTGATTTACGGCAAGGAGTTGAAACGGGGCTTTATCTCCCAGCTGCTCCGCAATCCGATTTATGCCCAGGCTGACCTGGAACTGTACGAGTTTTTCAAGGGCCAGGGTGCGGTGGTAGTCAATGACGCGGCGGACTTCGCCGGAACAAACGGCTGCTATCTCTACCAGGGCCGGGACGTGCAGGAACGAAAAAACAAGGACTTGCGGGGACAGATCCTTGTACTGGCTCCCAGCGAGGGCATTGTCCCCGCTGATACCTGGCTGCGGTGCAGGAAAAAGCTGCTGGCAAATATCACATTCCAGGGCGGGCGCAAGGCCCGGAATACCTGGCTGGCCGGGAAAATCAAGTGTGGGCGGTGCGGGTATGCCCTTATGAGCGTAGGCAATCCGAC